>JBFWOE010000044.1:0-20076 GCA_050250695.1 Burkholderiales bacterium | reverse complement strand
GCCGTAGACCGTGTTGTAGGCGAGACAGGGATGCGGCGGTATCGCCATCACTACCACCGGCAGCAGCGTCACCGGCTTGCCGTATGCCAGCGCCTGCAGATAGGTCACGATCGCCAGTTCGGCGACGTCGAACTCCCCGCGCACCACCGACTTGAACGAGTTCTGCGGCAGTTTTTCGCCGGCAAAATCAAACGCCAGGCGCGGCGAGGCGACTACACCGGATTTCAGCCCCTCGGTGTTGGGATAATCACCGAGCAGGGTGCGCAAGTGCAGTTTTTCTGCTGCATCAGTCATGGTCATTTCAATCCGGTTGCGTCATTGACGACAAACTGTCACGGCAATGCGGTGTCGTCCTATAATCGCTGCTGCACGTTGTAACCAGAAGCAGAAGATACCAGAGGAGCATTCATGGTCCAGCACCGCCCGTTGTTTTGCGCCCTTGCCGCCGCCATCCTGGCGGCGGGCGCCGCCGCACCCAGTCTCGCCGCAGAGGATTACCCCGTGCGCCCGATACGCATCATCGTCGGCTTTCCGCCAGGCGGAGCCACCGACCTCGTTGCACGTGCCATCGGGCCCGGTCTTGGCGAGGCATTGAAACAGCAGGTGGTCATCGACAACCGCGCCGGCGCCAACGGCACCATCGGCGCCAAACTTGCCGCCGACGCCACTCCCGACGGCTACAATCTGCACCTCGCCACGCTGGGCGCGATGGTGATCAGCCCGGCCATCACCAAGGTGCCCTACCACCCGATCCGCAGTTTTGCGACCATCACCATGGCGGTGCAGCTGCAGAATATTTTCATCGCCCACCCGGCGGTCGCCGCCAGATCAATACCCGAACTGATCGCGCTCGCAAAAAAGAAACCGGGCGCGTTGAATTACGCCTCTTCAGGGCTGGGCAGCCCCGGGCACCTCGCCGGCGAACTGTTCAAGTCCATGGCCAGCGTCGACATGGTGCACATCCCCTACAAGGGCGGCGGCCCCGCCCTGTCCGACCTGATGGGCGGCCAGGTTCCGCTGTTCGTCGCCGTGATATCCACGGCGGTCCCGCCGGTCAAGGCCGGGCGTGCGATGGCGCTGGCTGTCACCGGCGCCAAACGTTCGCCGGCGCTGCCCGATGTACCCACGGTCGCCGAAACGCGGGGATTGAAAGGTTACGAGGCCAGCAACTGGTATGGCATGGTCGCCCCCGCGCTCACGCCGAAACCCGTGCTTGAGCGGCTGCACCGGGAACTGACGGCGGTGCTGACTTCGGCGGCGGTCAGCGATGCCCTGCTTGCGCGCGGCATCGAAACCACGGTGTCGACACCGCAGGAATTCACCGCCTACATCAAATCCGAAACGGCGAAATGGGGCAAGGTGATCCGCGCGGCAAACCTGCGCGCGAACTGAATCCCGGCTGGAGCCGGCCCGGCCATCAAGCCCGCTGCCTCAGTCCGGCAGCACGCAGCCACAGCGCCAGTCCGCCGCCCATCGCCAGTATCGTCAGCGCAAAATAGACGCGCAGACCGAACGCCGGCCCGATGAGGCCGGCCGCAAAGGGAGCGATGCCCATCGCAAAAAACTGGAAGGCGGTCGAGTAGGAAATAGCCCGCGCATCGGTCCCGGCCGGCGCATGCATGCGGATCAGCTGCACGATCGCCGTCGGCATCGCCGCCGCGCTCAGGCCGAAAGCCGCACGGGTGATGGCCAGCTGCAGCGGCGTGTCGATGACCAGCAGCGGCAGGTGGGTGATGACGGTCGCGGCCGAGGCAAAGACCAGTACTTTCGTCGGCCCGATACGGTCGATCACCCACCCCCACAGCGGCAGCGCGATCACGGTGCCTGCCGCCATCGCCATCGCGACCACGCCAACCCAGAACGCCTCTTCTGCGGTGTCGGCGCCCCGTGCCTCGAGCAACTGCAGCACGAATATCGTGATCACCGTCACACCGCCGAACCACATGATCATGAACAGGAAATTGAGCAGATAAAGCAGCCCGATCCGCGGCACTGCGAGCATGTCGCGCAGGCCGCCGATCCAGCGCGTGCGCCATGGGCCGGCCGCCAGTTGCTTGACCTCGCCTGCGAACAGGGCCACCAGCATGCCGCCGACGAGCATCAGAGCCGCACTGACCCAGAACAGCCGGTGCTGCGGTTCGAGCATGGCGATCAGCATCGCGCCGAGCGCTGGGCCCAGCGTCTGACCAACCAGCCCCCCCGTCTGCGCCAGCGCAACGACGCTGCCAATGCGCCGGGGCGGGGTATTGGCCACCAGCAGCGACACTCCCGCCGGCGTGAAGCCGTTGAACACGGCGATCAGCATCAGCAGTGCGGCAAAGCTCAGCGGCGAGTCTGCCAGCGGCATCAGCAGCATCGCGACACCGATGCCCAGCATCGCGCGCAGCACCATCAGCTTGCGTCCGTAATGGTCGGCGATGCTGCCCCAGACCGGACTCACGGCGAAGCTGACCAGATAGAACACCATCAGCATGTAGCCGACCCAGGTCTCGAGGTTCTCGCGCACCCCGAGCCCGCGCACCATCAACGGCACGAACGGCCACGCCAGATTGAAACCAAGCCCGCACAACAGGTTGGCAAGTGGCATTACGCGGCGGTTGCTGCGCCAGTACGGATACCGCGTCGACTCGTCGTCGGTTATGTTGATGCTCATGAAGACTGGGGAAAGCGGGCCATATGAGCCGATTGTTAAATGAAAAAGACCGGCTAAGCAGCCTCAATCACGGAAGAACGTGCTCAGTTCGTCGTACACCTGGTCCGGCACCTGCTCCGCCGGATAATGGCCGCAGGGCAATGGCTTGATGCGGCGGATGTCGGCGCAGTACTGCGGCCAGGCCTTGAACGGATCGTAGAACTTGTTGGTGTGGCTTTTCTCGCCCCAGTAGATGGCCGCTGGACAGGTGATCTTGCGGCCGGCGTCGAAATCGGCGGTATCCATTTCCATGTCCACCGTGACGCCGGCGCGATAGTCCTCGCACACCGCGTGTATGTTCTCCGGCGTGCACACGCGCGCGTATTCCCTCAGCGTCTCCTCAGAGAAGCCGCCCTTGCCTATCCCCATCTTGGTCAGCTTTTTGAGGATGTAGTAATCCTCGTTGCCGGCGATCAGCTTTTCCGGGATGTCGTAGGGCTGCGCCATGAAAAACCAATGGTACGAATTGACCGCCCATTGCCAGGTGGCATGGGTCAGCACGTGGTGCGTGGGCAGGATGTCGAAAGTTGCGAGCTTCTTCACCTTGTCAGCATGATCCAGCGCCATGCGATAGGCCGCGCGCCCGCCGCGGTCATGGCCGGCGACGCAGAATCTGTCGAAACCCAGGTGTTGCATGACTTCGACGTTGTCCTGCGCCATGCGGCGGAACGAATAATTGCCATGGTCTTCACGCCCGCGCGGCTTGCTGCTGTCGCCGTAGCCTCGCAGGTCGGTGCATACCACCGTGAAATCCCTGGCCAGCCGCGGCGCGACCAGGTGCCAGTGCACATGGGTCAGCGGATTGCCGTGAATCAGCAGTACGGGGGGGCCGTTGCCGCCGTAGCGCAGGTTGATCCTGACTTCGGGATCGCTGGCCTGGATCTGGATATGCTTGAAACCTTCGAACACGGCATGTCTCCGCTTCTGGAATAAGGGCTCCGATGCTAACCCGTCCGGCAGCAACGACAGTCGATGTGCCCGCGATATGGACGACTGCATCACACGGCCGGATCGGCGGTTGGGTACGCGTGATAACATCCAAGCCCGAACCGCATCATCCGCCCAGCGCACCGCAGCGGCTGCGGCTTGCCATCGCCGCAGACAAATATTCAAATAAAATCAAATACTTAATTTAAGCAGAGGATCATCCGCGACATGTTTAATCCGTTCAAGCCACTCGAGCATATCCACGCCGAAGTCTTCACCTCCATGCCCGGCAAGTTCCGCAAGAAAAGCCGCAGCGCGTGGTCCGACCCCAACCGGCAGAACGCCGAAGTCGAATGTTTTCTCGAAGGTCCGACGTTCGACCGTGAAGGCAACCTCTATGTCTGCGACATCCCGTTCGGACGCATATTCCGCATCGACCCCAAGGGCAACTGGGAACTGGTGGTGCAATACGACGGCTGGCCCAACGGCATGAAGTTCCACAAGGACGGCCGGCTGTTCATCTGCGATTACAAGGAAGGCCTGCTCACGCTTGACGTCAAAACCGGCAAGCTCGAGAACCTGCTGCGCACGGGTTACAGCGAAAGCTTCAAGGGCCTCAACGACCTTCACTTTGCCAGCAACGGCGACCTCTACTTCACCGACCAGGGACAGACCGGCATTGCTGATCCAACCGGCTATGTCTACCGGCTTAAGGCCAACGGCGAACTGCGCCGCCTGGTCAACAACGCGCCCAGCCCCAACGGAATCACGCTGTCCACCACCGAGAAACATGTCTATGTCGGCATGACCCGCTCGAATTCAGTGTGGCGGCTGCCGTTGATGGCCGACGGCTCGGTGTCGAAAACCGGTGTCGCAATCCAGCTCTCCGGCGGCGTCGCCGGACCCGACGGCATCGAAATGGACGGCGAGAACGGACTGCTGGTGTGCCAGCTTGGCGTCGGCATCTGGCGCTTTGATGCCAACATGCTGCCCACGCACCTGATTTCCTCGAAGGAGCACGACAAGCACCATCACCTCGACAACGTCGCGTTCTTCGGACCCGACCTGAAAACCATCGTCACCACCGAAGCCCTCACCGGTGACGTGCTGATGACCAAGGTGCCGTTTGCCGGCAAGAAACTGTTCGGCCACCAGTAAGCACGCAGAACCCTCAACAAAAACGGCGCACATTGTGCGCCGTTTTTGTTTTGCAGATTGCCGTTCAGTGATCCATCGACAAGCTGTAACGCGCAAGCTTCTCTTCATCCAGGGCTATTCCCAGCCCGGGACCGGACGGCAGGGCTATGCTGCCGCGGCTGATATCGAGCCGGGTCGTTGCCACGGTATCGACCACTTTCAGCGGTCCCACGCACTCCAGCCCCGGCACGACATTGCGTGAAGTGGCGGCGAGCATGATCTCAGCAGTGGTGCTGAGATCCAAGCCGAAACCATGTCCCAGCACGACAGGAAGTCCCGCAGCTTCCGCCGTGGCCAGCATGCGTGCCGCCTGCAGCAGGCCGCCGGCCTGCTTGATGCCGAATTTCACATAGTCGGCGCAGTCCGCCTTGATCACCCGGATCAGGCTCTGGTGATCGCTGATGGATTCGTCGGCCATGACCGGGATACCGCCTTCACGCCGGATCCGCGCCAGGCCCGCCAGGTCTTCCTTGGGCGTCGGCTGTTCGAACAACTGCATGTCGCAGGATTTGACCGCCTTGCACAGGGCCAGCGCCTGCTCCACGTTGCATTGCATGTTGGCATCCATGCGCAGCTGGATGTCCTTGCCGACGGCATCGCGCACCGCTTTCACCCTGGCACTGTCCTTGCCGACATCGTTGCCGACCTTGATTTTCATCGATTTGAACCCGGCATTTTTCCAGCGCAGGGCTTCGGCCACCGCTTCGTCCGGCGGCAGTTCCCCGACCCAGCCGTTGAACTGCAACCGGTCGAGGACAGCGCCGCCAACGTAATCGTGCAGGGCGATGCCACTCCGCCGGCAGACGAGCTCGATGCAGGCCAGCTCAACGCCAACGACAGCTCCGGGTTGTGATGGCGTCAGCTTGGTAGCGATTTCGACGATGCGGTTGACGTTACCCGGATCCTTCCCGATCAGGGCGGGAGCAATACGGTCCCGGATGGCCAGCGCAAGCTCCGGACCGGTGTGCGGCGACTTGGCGGTTGATGAGGGATCGATGCTGCTGATGCCGGTTACACCGTCCGAATCCGTCATCCGCACCACAACGCACTTGGTGACATTTTTGGAAACACCGCCACTGGTGAACGTGCCAACCAGGGGCATGCCTATGCAGAACACTTCCATCTTGGTGATCGTTGCAGTCATTCCATACCTCTTCCGTTATTTTCCTTGGGACTTCGGGATGCCACCGCCGCTTACGCGGGCAAGGCGGGTTTTCAGGGAATGCCTTACATGCTCACGCGCAACCGCTTCGGCGCGTGTGGCGTCGCGGCGCCCTATCGCGTCGACGATGGCCCGGTGCTGGGCATGCGCCTCGCGGGCATGAGGACCGTCCAGCAGGTTCGAATCGCCCAGCAGCGGGATCAGTGAATATACCGCCGCGATGGCCCTGGCGAGAAACTGGTTGCGCGCAGCCTCGAGGATAATATCGTGAAACTGCCGGTTCAGCGTAATCAGCGCAGCCGGGTTATCGAGAACTTTCGCTTCGAGCCTGAGCACTTCCCGCAATGCCTGGATTTCAGCCGCGGTCGCATGCAGCGCGCAGGCGGCAGCGGCGGCCGGTTCGAGCAATTCGCGCACCGCGAACATCTGCCGCATGTCTTCGACATCCAGGCGCATCACCAGCGCGCCGCGGAAGGGCTGGTTGAGCAACAGGCCTTCGCTTTGCAGGCGGCGCATGGCCTCACGCACGGGTGTGCGGCTCATGCCCAGCCAGGACGCGATGTCGACCTCGGTCAGGTGCGCCCCGGTCGGAATGCGGCCCTCGCGGATCGCCCGGCGTATCTCGTCGCAGGCCACTTCCGCGAGTGAACGCGGATCGCCGACGGCAGGACTGCGTCGCGCGCTGATGCGCTGGAGGGCGCCTGCGTCGGGAGTGCTGCGGACAGCGCGTTTGCTGCGGCTGCGCGGCGCCATCAGCCGGGAATCACGGCTTCGCCGTTGATCACGGTGCGATGCAGGACGCGCGGCTGTTTGGCATCGACCTCGGACCGGTAATGCATCGCACAGCGGTTGTCCCACAGCACCAGGTCGCCGACCTGCCAGCTGTGTTTCCAGGCGTACTTGGGCTGGGTGGCATGCGCCCAGAGCCTGTCAAGAAGGGCTTCACTGTCTTCATTCGACAGGCCGATGATGTAATTCGACGGCCAGTCGCGTCGGCGCCCCAGGTAGAGCGCGCGTCTCCCGGTCACAGGATGGATGCGCACAAGCGGATGCGCCGGTCCCGGCACTTCTTCCGGCCGGGTCGGCATTTTCACCGTTGGCCGCAACACACCTGCGCTGTTGCGGCTGGCGTCGTGGATCTGAGATCTGCCCTTGATCGCTGCCTTCAGTTCGTCGGACAGATCGTCGTAAGCCAGGTACTGGTTGTTGAACCAGGTATCACCGCCGCCATTGACCGGGATTACCACTGAATACAGCATGCTGCCCGCCGGCGGCACTGCAACGTAGGAGTTGTCGCTGTGCCAGACCACTTCGTAGCTGCCCAGCGTGCCGTTGTCCCGGACCGGCACGCCGTTTTCGTCGAGATTGCTGATCAGTGACAAATGGGGATGCAGCGGCACGATCCTGCCGCCGATCTTGTAGCCGCCGGCGACCTGGTATTTGCGCGCGGCAGGCTCCTTGGTGATGCCGAAGATTCTGGCCGCGTCCAGCAGCGACTCGTCGGGCAGGTTCTGGCCGCGCCAAAGCAGCACAAGATGATCGGCCCAGGCCTGGCGCAGCAGTTCACGGCTGGCTTCCGGCACCGGCTGCGACAGGTCCATGCCGCGGATTTCCGCGCCGAGCGCGGCACCGCTGGGCACCACCTGGATCTGCCCGGGCAGGTTGCAATTTGCGGACGACTGGCGTTGCGTGGCTTCCATGGCTGGTCTCCTCGATGGGTCCGGCCGATGAATTGTATACAATGAATACAATCCCTACAAACGCGATTCAAGTCCGGTGCTCAGGCAGGCACGCTGACGCTGTCGCCGACGCGGATCTCGCCGCCGTTCCCGCGCGTCAGCATGCCGATGCCCAGCACGGGTTCATTTTGCGCAAACGCGCGCATCAGTTGCTGCATGACCTGCAGGTCACGCTCACCGGTGACCGGATTGGCATGGGTCGCGAGGCAGCGCACCTTGGACTTCACCACGTCGAACTCGACATCACCGATGCGGATGCCGCGCCCGAGCCAGGATAGCTCCTTCCAGGCCCCGGCACCTTCGATCACGATATTGTGGCGAAAGCGATGTTCGCTCAGCTTCGGGTCGCGCAGTGCTGCGGCCGCCGAGGTAATGGTCTCGCGGCTGTGCAGCGTCACCTGCCCCGCCTCGTTGTCCTGGTAACGCGGCGTGATTCCGTTGCCGACCAGTTTGAGCGGCAGGCGGCCGGGATGGTTGCGCAGCGGGTGTTCCCCGAGGCCTGACACATACGCGGTCAGTGCCTCCACCAGACGTGCGCGGCCGGCATCATCCAGTGCTTCATCGGCCAGCACCTGGCTGCCCAGTGTCATCTTCAAACGCAATTCAAGGGGGTCAAACCGAGTGGTCAGCCGCGCCAGTCCCGGCGTGTTGGCCAGCACGATGCCTTCGTACTTGCGGCACCACTGCTCATCGGCGACCGGTGCGTTGGCAAAACGGAATGCAAGCACGCGGTCACCCGCGACCCGGCCTTCGGGCAGCACGGTCAGCGCAGTACAGGGTTCGGGGGTGAAACCCTTGACGGGGTAACGATAGAGGGCAACAACGCGCGGCATGTTATGGACTTTGGGCGGTTAAGGCGCGCCGGACGATCCGGCGGCGCTGCTACAATTCCCGTCTCACCATAACAGGTATCGCAATGAAAATCCTCATCCTGCCCGGCGACGGCATCGGCCCCGAAATCACCAGCGCCACACTTGCAGTGCTCGATCGCGCCAATGCGAAATTCAAACTCGGCCTCGAATGGGACCAGCGCGAGATCGGCTTCACCGCGCTGAAGAAGCACGGATCCACATTTCCCGAGACCATCCAGCAGGCCGCGCGCCAAGCGCCGGGCATCATCCTCGGCCCGGTCGACCACCTGCAGTATCCGCCGAAAGAACAGGGCGGCATCAATCCCTCGGGCTGGCTGCGGGTGCAGCTGGACCTCTTCGCCAACATCCGCCCGGCGAAATCGCGCATGGGCGTGGGCCTCACCGGCAAGCCCATAGACCTGGTGATTTTCCGCGAATGCACCGAGGGTTTTTACGGCGACCGCAACATGTTCATGGGCCGCGGCGAATTCATGCCGACCGAAGACGTGGCCATCGCCATCCGCAAGGTCACCGCAAAACAATCCCGGCGCATCGCCGAAGTGGCGTTCGAGTGGGCGCGCCGCCGGCGCAAGAAGGTGACCGCGGTACACAAGGCCAACGTCCTGCACATGTCCGACGGCCTTTTCCTGCGCGAAGTGCGCGCGGTGGCGAAAAATTACCCTGACGTGCAGCTCGACGAAAAAATTGTCGATGCGATGGCCGCGCTGCTGGTGCGCATCCCTGACCAGTTCGACTGCATCGTCACCGGCAACATGTTCGGCGACATCCTGTCCGATGAGGCCTCGGAGTTGTCGGGTGGCCTGGGCATAGCCGGTTCGACGATGACCGGCGACAGCGCCTGCTGCGCCCAGGCCCAGCATGGTTCCGCTCCCGACATCGCCGGCCAGGACAAGGCCAATCCGGTGTCGCTGCTGCTGTCGTCGGCGATGCTGCTGGAATGGCTGGCGGCGAAACACCAGCGTCCGGAATTTAATGCCGCTGCCAATGCCATCGAAGTGGCGATCGACGCCGCATTGCAGTCTCCGGAAACACGGACAGTGGACCTTGGCGGCAAGCTGGGCACGAAGGCGTTTACCGCCAGACTCGCAGCAACACTGTAAACCGCTGACGAACTAAGCCGTCGGACACGAGTCCGGCGGCCTTTCCTTTCAGTACCCCGTGATCAAGGCCGGGGATGCCGGACATTCAGTAGCAAATAAACAAAACCGCCGGGGGCGGGCTGCGGCAGGCGGAATGGATCGGAGTGATTCAGCCGTTCACATCGGAAAGGATTCGAAAATTATCGGGAATACCCATTAAGTTATTGATTTTATTGATAAAAAAAGTCACTTGTTTACATCACCCATGCACAGGTATTTCACCTCGACGAATTCGTCAATTCCGTACTTGGAACCCTCGCGGCCGATCCCCGACTCCTTCACCCCGCCGAACGGCGCGATCTCGTTGGAAATGATGCCGACGTTGATGCCGACGATCCCCGATTCCAGCCCTTCGGCGATGCGCCAGATGCGACCGATGTCGCGGCTGTAGAAATACGCCGCCAGGCCGTACTCGGTATCGTTGGCCAGCCGCAGCAGTTCTTCCTCGGTTTTAAAACGGTAGAGCGGCGCCAGCGGCCCGAAAGTTTCCTCGCGGGTCACTTTCATGTCCGTCGTCACATCAGCCAATACGGTGGGCTGGAAAAACTGCCCGCCCTTTTCGTGGCGCTTGCCGCCGGTCAACACTTTGGCGCCCTTGGCCAGCGCGTCCTCAATGTGCTCCTCGACTTTTTCGACGCCCTTCATGTCGATCAGCGGGCCCTGAACATTGCCATCCTCGAGGCCATTGCCGACTTTCATCTGGCCGACCCGGTCGGCGAGCATTTTTGCAAATTTGTCGTAGACAGCGTCCTGCACGAAAATGCGGTTGGCGCAGACGCAGGTCTGGCCGGTGTTGCGGAACTTGGAGGCCATCGCGCCCTCGACCGCAGAAGCCAGGTCGGCATCGTCGAACACGATGAAAGGCGCATTTCCCCCCAGCTCCAGCGACACCTTCTTCACCGTGCTCGCGCACTGTTGCATCAGCAGCTTGCCGACCTCGGTGGAGCCGGTGAAGGTGAACTTGCGCACCAGCGGGTGGGTGGTCAGTTCCTTGCCGATCGGCCCCGATGATCCGGTCACCACCGACAGCACCCCCTTGGGTATGCCCGCACGTTCAGCCAGTTCGCACAACGCCAGCGCGGAGTACGGCGTCTGCGAGGCGGGTTTGATCACCATGGTGCAGCCGGCGGCCAGCGCAGGACCCGCCTTGCGGGTAATCATCGCATTGGGAAAATTCCACGGCGTCACTGCGGCGCAGACACCGATCGGCTGCTTGATGACCACAATGCGCTTGTCCGGAGCGTGGGTCGGGATGGTGTCACCGTAAATGCGTTTGCCTTCCTCCGCGAACCATTCGATGAAAGACGCGCCGTAGGCGATCTCGCCGCGCGACTCGGCGATCGGCTTGCCCTGCTCCACTGTCATCAGCTTGGCGAGGTCCTCCTGGTTGGCCATCATCAGGTCGAACCACTTGCGCAGAATGTTGGCGCGCTCCTTGGCGGTTTTAGCCCGCCATGCCGGCCAGGCCGCATGCGCCGCCTCGATCGCACGCCGCGTTTCCGACGCACCCATTTTGGGCACGGTACCGACCTGCTCCCCGGTCGCGGGGTTATGCACGGCGATGGTCGATTTGTCGTCGGCATCCACCCACGCGCCATCGACATAACACTGCTGGCGGAACAGGTTCTTGTCTTTCAGTTCGACCGCCGGTTTGGCTTTCTGCAACATGGCTCAACTCCTTGCGCAAGCTGGAAAAAAGCGGGGGCGCCAGTGGACGCCCCGCAAGACGCGACGAGTATAACAAAGGCCCCGCGACCAATCCCCGACCAATCCGCAGCCCTGTCCAAGGGATCCCACGCGATGCGGCAAATGGTTGTATATAATGGCTAAAGCAATTTTTGCAGCACACCACAATTGACCACAATGACGAATTTCACTGACCTTTCCAGCCGCCTGCGCCCGGCACTCGCCGCCGCCATCATCAGCCTGGGCATGCTCGGCGGCTGTGCCAGCACCGGCGACCCGCGGGATCCGCTGGAACCGCTGAACCGCGGCATTTACAAGTTCAACGACGGCGTCGATACCGTGCTGATCAGGCCAGCCGCCGAAATCTACAAGGGTGTCCTGCCGCCGCTGGTGCGTACCGGCGTGAGCAACGTGTTCTCCAACCTTAACGACGTCGTGGTCGCGCTGAACAATCTGCTGCAGGGCAAATTCGAAGCCGCGTTGTCGGATGCAGGCCGCGTGCTGATCAACACCACCGCGGGACTGCTCGGCATATTCGACGTCGCCACGGAAGCTGGCCTGGAAAAACACGACGAGGACTTCGGGCAGACGCTGGGCTGGTGGGGCATCGGCGACGGTCCCTATCTGGTGCTGCCTTTCCTCGGCCCGCGCAACCTGCGCGATACCGCGGGCACCTTCGCCGACTACCAGTTTGATCCGGTTTCGTACATCGACCCTTCCCGCGACCGCAACATCGTGCAGGGCACCCGCATCATTTCCCGCCGCGCAGAACTGCTGGGCGCCAGCCGCATCCTGGAAGTCGCCGCCATCGACGAATACGAATTCGTGCGCGACGCCTACCTGCAGCGCCGACGCAACCTGATTTACGACGGCAATCCGCCGCGCGAAAAGGATGAGGGCGCAGGCATGGCTCCGCGCGACGGCATCCTCGAGGCACGCGGTGTCAACCGCCGGGCCGGCGGCACGGGAATCGACCGGCAGACGTTCTGGAGCGGCACGCCGCCGACGCCGGCGGAAGAAGAAGCGCTGCAGAAACAGCCTGCCGCGCCATCCGCCGTCGCCGCACCCGCCCGCAGGGTTGCCGCCGCCGGCACTGCGGCACAGCCGGTGGTCCGCGTCTGGCTGCCTAACCCGCGCTAGTTCCGCCCGCGGCCGGCGTGGTACCCGGCATGCCTTTCTTGACGTTGTCCATCACCGCCATTGCCGAACTGACGAGCGTTGCCACGTCGGCGACATTGGCCGGCACGATCAGCGTATTGTTGGTCCGCGCCAGATGTGCGAAGGCATTGACGTAAAGCTTCGCCACTTCCAGGTTCGCTGCCTGGGTGCCGCCTGGACTGTTCAGTGAATTCGCCACGGTGCTGATCGCCGTCGCCGTCGCCTCGGCGATCAGCTGGATGCGCGCAGCCTCACCCTGCGCGCGGTTGATCGCCGCGGTCTTGTCACCTTCCGACTTCAGCACCGCCGCCTGCTTCTCCCCGTCGGCAAGATTGATCTCTTCCTGGCGCTGGCCTTCGGACTTGGCAATCAATGCACGTTTCTCGCGTTCGGCGGTGATCTGTGCCTGCATCGCACGCAGTATTGAATCCGGCGGCGTCAGGTTCTTGATTTCGTAGCGCAGCACCTTGACGCCCCAGGTACGCCCGGCCTCGTCGAGAACCGCGACCACCTGGCGGTTGATCTCGTCGCGGCTCTCGAAGGTTTTATCGAGTTCCATCTTGCCGATCTCGGAACGCAGCGTGGTCTGCGCCAGCTGGGTGATCGCCGAAATGTAATCCGAGGAGCCGTACGACGCGAGCTGGGGATCGGTCACCTGGTAATAAATGATGCCGTCGACGCCGAGTTGGGTATTGTCGCGGGTGATGCACACCTGCTCGGGAACGTCGAGCGGCACCTCCTTCAGCGAGTGGCGGTAGGCGACGCGGTCGAGGAAAGGCACGATGACGTTGAGCCCGGGTTCGAGCACGGCGTGGAACTTGCCGAGGCGTTCGACGACCCAGGCCATCTGCTGCGGCACCTGGCGTATGGATTCGATGGCCACCACCACGCCCAGCGCCACCACGAAAAACGGCACCGCAAAAGAACGCTGGTCGAATGCGATCAGCAGGCCGGTGATGAATACGACGATGATCAGCTTCGGAAACATGTTGGACTCCCCTGGTTCAAACTTGAGATGCGGACGGCCTGTTTCAGGATTCAGGACTGCCCGGGTTTAGCGGCAGATACGCGCAGGGTGTTGCCTTCAACCGCATGGATGTAGAACACCTTGCCGCCGGGCACCCGTTCGCCGGTCACCTGCGCTTCCCACTGGGCATTGCGGTAGTTGACCCGTGCCAGCCCGTCGGCCTCGCTGATCCATGATTCCAGGACCACGCTCTGGCCGACATCCAGGGCCTGGCGCGACGCCGGTCCGCCCTTGCCGCGAAAACGTTTCACCAGCAGCACGCCCGTCGTCACCACCGCGGCGATGAGCACGGCCTGCACCCAGAAGTCATACCCCAGCCAGGCCGCCCCCGCGGCCGTCAGCGCCGCGATGCCGAGCACCAGCAGGTAAAAACTGCCGGTAAGCATTTCAACAATGATCAGCGCGATGCCTGTGATCGCCCACGCCAGATATGCGTCCATAGTCCTCCCGTCGTTCATCCGGACAGGTCCGGGATTTTGCCGGCCAGCATAACCAAGTTGCCGGGCACCGTCCATTTGCGGCGCTGCCGGGCCCTGCCTTCAGTTCAGGCGCGCCACCCGGGGCGCAAGCTCGGCAATCCGGGCACGGATATCGTCCACATCGGCCGCACCGGGGCATTGCTTCAGATAGGTATGGAAGTCGCCCATGGCGGCGCGGAAGCACTCCAGCTTCAGGTAAATGCCGCCGCGATCGCGGTATTCTTCTCCGGCATCGTCTGGCAGCAGCGCAATCAGCCGCTCACTGGAAGACAATGCCCGCAGCCAGTCATCCTGCCTCAGGTAGATGCCCTTGAGGTTGCGCAGCATGCGCGCCAGCACTTCCTTGTTCGATGCCGCGCTGAGCAACTGACCGAGCAGCGCGTCATCGATCTCCCCAGCGCCGCCGGCGGAACGCAAACGCTGCTGCAGTTCATCAACCCCCAGTGACACGCCGTTGCTGTACGGATCGAGGACCACGACGCCATCGCGCAGAGCGCACTTCACCAGAAAATGTCCGGGAAACGACACCCCGTGCAGGCCAATGCCGATGCGCCGGCCGATTTCGATGTAAATGACACCCAGCGTGATCGGGATGCCCAGCCGCCGTTCGAGCACATCGTTAAGGAAACTGTTGCGCGGATCATAGTAGTCCTCGCCGTTGCCGCTGAAACCGAGTTCGTCGAACAGGTAATGGTTCAACGCCATCAGCTTTTCCGCAGTGGCGATGTCGGCGCGCAGGCGGCCGCGCAACTGCGCCGCCATGTCGTGCAGCCGCGCGAGATAGTCGCCGACCGCGAGTCCGGGATATTCCCCGGCGGCAATCCACAGCGCCCCTTCCGCCAGCGACACGTCTTCATCGCGCATGCGTGCAATGCGCCGCCACTCCTGTGCCGCACGCGCCTCCGCTGAAACGCTCCCGACCATCAGGCACGCCTCGCCAGCGGCAGGTTCATCAGCAGGTTCTGCGGCTTCATCCACAGACTGCCGTCGGCGGTCATCGCCATGCCGAGGAACACCGGCGCGCCCTGCAGTTCGGGTTGCAGCACGCCTTCATCAGTGAAATCCATGCGGAAAAGACCGATCACGCGACGCATGTTTTCCTCGTCGACCTCGTTGCCGGCGTAAATGTCGTTGAGCATCGCGCTCGCCTCGGCATCGAGTCCGACATGCCACACCCATTCTTCATCGGGAATCTCGCGTATGGGAGTGACCTGGACGCGGATGCCGTGGAAATGCGCAACCCAGCGGGTGATGATCTCGCACAGCGCCAGCGAACCCGGCATTCCCGGATTGATCTGCAGTACTGTGTCATGCCGTTCGTCGCGACGGAAATATTCGGCCTGATTGTCCTCTCCCAGCACATCGAGGTCCAGCGACCGCAGCGGCGCATTCACTTCAAGGAGCAAGCGCCCGAGATTGCCCAGTCCTCCACTTTCGGCATGCCGGTTGACGGTTTCGGCATCGGCCAGCATCACCGCACCTTCGTTGACGCTGACGCGCTGCTGCCGGAACAGGATCTCCGCCGCGCGGGCGAGCAGGCCGTTGCCGGAGCCCTCGAGCATGCCGCGCAGGATGACCTCCACGGTATGGTGTATGAACTGGGGAGGCACCGCGATGTCCTGGATGAAAAGCCGGGAATAAAAACCCTCCAGCGTCGGCGCTGCGAGCAGCTGGTCGCGGAAACGCAGCATGACCCGGTAATTGTCCCGTGCGTCCGCATCGGCCAGGGTTGAGATTTCCCCTTCGGAAACGGCGCGCCGGGGAGCATCAAGCAGGGACTGGTGAAGACCCCGTTCGGCGGAACAGGATTCCGCCACGGGCGCCAGTTCCGGCCGCGCATAGTACATCCGCAGATAATCGTCGGTGACCAGCAAATGCCCGTCGGGTGCCCGATCGAGCAGGTGATAGCCGCAGTGCTGCCAGAAATCCATGATTGAGCGCCCGATTCCGGACGCATTATGCCACGGCAGGTGCGGACTCCCGCCGGGATCGTGCAGCCGCGCTCAGCGCGCGGGGAAAATCAATGCGGCGTATGCGGCTCGCGGTCGACGGCGTAATCCTGCTCGTCGTCGAGTTCAGCGTCGTCGGCATCGTCCTCGAAATCGAGGTCCCAGTCGGTGCGATCCATGTCCATGCAATAAACCCCCGGGGCTTGGCAGATGCGCCCCGTGCCCGGATCATCGCCGCCCGTGATGACAGGCCGGTGACAGTCCCGGACATTTGGGCCTTGTGCCGCTGCAGTTGCAGCAAGCGGCGATCCAGCGGCATGACAGCAATCCCGTTGCAGGCCTTAGCGATGTGCAGAATTCCGCAACGATCCCGGCATGCCAGGTTTGTGGCTTTGGGTGGTTACCCCCGATTCCACACCCGACCGCACTCACCGGCCGCCCTGTTGCCCGGTTCTGTAGACGGCAATCAGCTTTCGCTTGGTCCTTGCATTTCAAGCAATACCGCTTCCACCCGCCGCCAGGTTTTCGCTTGCTCAACATTGTCGGCACGTTCAAAGGCCTCAGCTTTTTGCGCCGCATGAGCAATGGCTTTGGCACCCTCCGCTTCGTAAAGATGTCTCGCAAGTGCTGAAATATCTGCTGTATCCATTACAAATTCCTCCAACTCGTTGCTTTGCACGAATCTCCATACAAGAGGCCGGCCGCACAATTCCGCCGCAGCCAGTGGTAATGGGACCGCTGAACGACCGCTTGTGTTCCGTCCCCGGCTTGCTATATTGACCTTGCACCAATTTGATTCACCCAGTGCAAAACTGTTGCTGATCAAAGACCTGCGCTCAGGAAACGAATCAAAGGTCCGGCATGCCCGCGCTATAATCCGCCGTTGGCCCTGGTAGCTCAGTGGATAGAGCAGCCCCCTCCTAAGGGGCAGGTCGGACGTTCGATTCGTCTCCAGGGCGCCAATTCACTGCAACAGTTCCGGAACGCGGATCTCCAACGTGCTACTCGGCTGTATCGCGGATGACTTCACCGGCGGCACCGACCTCGCCAGCATGCTGGCGACCGGGGGCATGCGCGTGGTGCAGACCATAGGCGTGCCCGCGGGCAAAATGGACGACGCGGATGCCGTGGTCGTCGCGCTCAAATCGCGCACCGCGCCGCCGGCGCAGGCCGTCGCCGAATCGCTGGCCGCACTGCGCTGGCTGCGGGGACAGGGCTGCCGGCAGTTTTTTTTCAAGTACTGTTCGACATTCGATTCCACGCCAGCCGGCAACATCGGTCCGGTGACCGATGCGCTGATGGCCGCACTCGGCGCCACGTTCACCATCGCCTGCCCCGCCTACCCGGAAAACGGCCGCACTGTTTACCGCGGCCACCTCTTTGTCGGCGATCAACTGCTCTCCGAATCGGGCATGAAGGACCATCCGCTGACCCCCATGACCGATGCCAACCTGGTGCGGGTATTGCAGGCTCAGTCCACACGGCGCGTGGCCCTGATCAGACATGACGTCGTTGCCGCGGGTGCCGGGGCACTGCGCACCGCCTGCGCTAATGCCGCGGCTGCCGGAACCGGCATCGCCATTGTCGACGCCATACACAATGAAGACCTGCTGGCGATCGGAATGGCATGCGAGGATTTCCCCCTGCTCACCGGCGGCTCCGGCGTGGCGCAAGGATTGCCGGGGAATTTCAAACGCTCCGGTTTGCTGTGTGCCGGCTCCACGGCCTCGCATTTTCCGGCCATCGGCGGCTCCTCGGCAATCATCGCCGGAAGTTGCTCGGTGGCCACCAATGCCCAGGTTGCACACTGGCTCAAAACCCGGCCCGGCTGGCGCCTGGACGTGCCGCAGTTGCTGGCAGGCCGGGACGTGGTCGATGAAGCGCTGGACTGGGCTCGCGCCCAAAAAACGCAACAACCATTGCTGTTTTATGCCACCAGCACGCCGGAACAACTGCGCGCTTCATCCACACAGGGCGATGCGATCGCCACCGGACAGAAAATCGAGGCGGCGCTTGCCGATATCGCCGCCGGCATGGCTGAGGCCGGCGCACGCAGGTTCGTCATTGCCGGCGGCGAAACCTCCGGTGCCGTGGTCAAGCGGCTGGGCATCTCCGCGCTGCGCATAGGCCCCGCGATCGATCCCGGCGTGCCGTGGACCTGCAGCACAGGGGAACGGCCGCTGGCGCTGGTGCTGAAATCCGGAAATTTCGGCAGCGCCGACTTCTTTGAAAAATCACTGGCGAGGCTGCAATGAACGAAAACCGGCTGCGTGAAGACATCGCGGCGCTGGGCCGCTCCCTCTACGAACGCGGATTGACCCATGGCAGCACCGGCAACATCAGTGCTCGCTGCGATGATGGCTGGCTGCTGACGCCGACCGGGTCCAGCCTCGGCAACCTTGACCCCGCGCGCATTTCCCTGCTGGACTGGAACGGCAAGCTGCTGTCGGGCGACGCCCCGTCCAAGGAAAATTTCCTGCACCTGGCGATGTACCGGGAACGGCCGCAGGACAGTGCGGTGATTCACCTGCATTCAACACATTCGGTGGCAGTCTCGGTACTCGCCGATACCGACCCTGCCGATGCGCTGCCGCCGCTGACAGCCTACTACGCCATGCGCATAGGCACACTGCCCATGGTCCCTTACCACGCACCGGGTGACCCCGCGCTGGCCGAAGCGGTGCGCAAGCTGGCAAGCCGGCATCACGCGGTGCTGCTGGCCAACCACGGCCCGGTCGTCGGCGGCCGCTCGATTTCCGCAGCAGCCGATGCCATTGAGGAACTTGAAGCCACGGCGCGACTCCATCTGCTGCTGCGCGGCGAAAAGGTCCGGCCACTGGATGCGGCACAAGTTGCGGATCTGCGACGCCGCTACCCTGCTTAGCCGCCGGGAACGCTGATCCGGAATATCCGCTGCCGGGTAATGTTAACCGGGCAGCAGATGGCAGCACAGTCCGCGGGACCGTCCCGATTGCGGGTCACCCGTCAACAGGAGCAGACATCATGCGTACGTTACCGATTTTTGCGTCATTGCTGCTGGTCATCGGCACCCTGGCCGGCTGCGCCATGCCCGGCTCTATCGTTCCCGGCCAGGCCACCGCCGACGAACTGCTGCAGAAACTTGGCAAACCCACCGCCAGCCGGACCGATCCGCAAGGTGGCGAATCCTGGGAATACGTCTACGGCCCCGCCGGTACGGAGACCTGGCGGTTCGGCATCGACCGCAACCGCAGGGTGAGCAGTGCGACGCAGCTGCTGACGCACGAGCGGCTGCACCAGGTGGTTCCCGGGGTCACCACGGAAGCGCAGGTCCGCGAACTGCTGGGCCCGCCCCGCGAGATCTACAGCTTCCGTGAAGAAACGGCCTGGGAGTGGAATGCCAACATGTCCCCGAATACGGGGGTATTCGTGGTGCGCTTCGGTCCCGACGGCCGCGCCACCGGAGTCAACGTGCTGATGGATTTCCTGCACGACGGCCAGGACATGGATGCCCCCTGATCCCGGGATCCGCTAAATCCCCGAGAGCTTGGAATTAGCCGCGGCGAGCCGTTCGACCAGTATGCGCAGGTAAGTGCGGTCGAAATTGAGCCGGCACAGTTCGGAAGCCCGCTCCAGCGCCTTGACGCTGATCTTTATCATGCGCACGTCGGCAACGGCGACCACGTCGGCCGAACGCGTGTTGCCCGCCTCGCCGAGGTAAGCCATCTCACCGACGCATTCGCCGGCATTGAGCAGGCTGAGCAGCCGCCGCTTGCGCAAAACCCGTGCATCCCCTGACACCAGGATGCCGAAAAAATCCCCCGGGTCGCCCTCCCGCATGATGACATCATCCTTGGCGAAATCCACCCATTCCGAAAAACGCAGCACTTCCCACAGCTCGACATCGCCGAAGGACTTGAAGAACGAAAGGGTGCGCATGATATTGAATTTTTCGGTATCGAGGACGCCGTGCTTGGGCAGCGGAGAACCGGAGGCGATGGCCGCCAGGTCGTTGGCGAACTGCTCCCAGGTCATGTAACGCACCGTCTGGTCGCGCGCCATTGCGCGCC
>JBFWOE010000043.1:0-20082 GCA_050250695.1 Burkholderiales bacterium | reverse complement strand
CCGGTAAACCCCTTTCAATTCAAGGTTGACCACCCCGGTGATTGTTTCTAAACTCGCCGTTCCACAGTCTGGATAATTCAAACCGTAGGAGGAGAATCATGCGTCAATCATTGAAGGCTCTGGCGCTCGCAGCCAGCATGCTGTTTGCAATTCCCGCGGCTGCGGCTGATGTCAGCCTGTCCATCGCCACCGGCGGCACCGGCGGCGTGTATTACCCGCTGGGCGGCGGCATGGCCAACGTCTTTTCGAAAACCATCCCCGGAATGACGGCGACCGCCGAAGTGACCGGCGGCTCGGTTGCCAACCTGCAGCTGATCGGCACCGGCAAGCCCTACATAGCACTGGCGCAGGCCGATGCCACGATCGACGCATTCAATGGCAAGGGCAAATTCAAAAGCGGCAAGGTCCCGGTGCGCACGATGATGCTGCTCTACACCAACCTGATGCACGCAGTGACGATCGAAGGCACCGGCATCAATTCGATCGCCGACCTCAAGGGCAAGCGGGTATCCACCGGTTCGCCGGGCAGCGCCACCGAGGTGTTCGCCTTCCGCGTGCTCGAAGCCGCCGGCATCGATCCGAACAAGGACATCCGCAAGGAACGCCTCGGCGCCTCGGAATCGGTCAACGCGATCAAGGACAAGAAGATCGACGCGTTTTTCTTCGTCGTCGGCCTGCCGACATCCTCGGTCACCGATCTCGCATCCACTCCCGGTGTGAAGATCAAGTTCCTCGATCATGCCAACCTGCTGCCCGCGATGGTCAAGAAGAACGGCAACATCTACATTGCCGACGTGATTCCGAAGGGCACCTACGCCGGCATGGACAAGGACAACCAGGCCACGGCGGTGGCCAACCTGCTGGTGGCCAATGCCAACATGAGCGACGAGACGGTCTACAACATCGTCAAGACCATCTTCGACAAGCAGAAAGACCTGATTGCCGTGCACAAGGCCGCGGCCGACATCAAGCTCGACAAGCAGAAGCCGGGGGCTTCACCGGTGCCCTGGCATCCGGGCGCGGTTAAGTACTACAAGGAAAAAGGCCTCAAGTTCTGAGAAGGCCGATCTGATTCGACCCCGTCCGCGAGCGGACGGGGTTTTTTGTTTTTGCGCTGCCAGTTGGCTGGCATGGCAGAGACGGCCTGATTGAACAGAATAAAAAGATATCCGGAGGAAGACGGCATGAGCGAAGTCCCCGTGCAGAACGTGACGCCGGGAGGAATGGTTCTCAGCGACGATGCGCGCAAACGCGTCGAGGAACTGATCGAAGAGGAAGAGGGCGCCCATAACCGCTATACCGGGGCGCTGGCGGTATTCCTTTCAGTGGCGGCCGTGGTGATGTCGCTGTTTCACCTGTATGCCGCGGTGGAAATCGTCCCCGCTTACCAGCTGCGTCCGCTGCACGTGGCGTTCGCCCTGGCACTGGTGTTCCTGCTGTTCCCGGCGGCGAAACGTTTCCGCCATCGCTTGATGTGGTGGGATGTCATCCTCGCCCTGGTGACCATCGGCATCACCGCCTACATCCTCTACTGGGGCGACATCCTTGGTGACCGTGCGACGGTGCCAACCATGGTCGATCAGGTCCTCGGGGTTGCGCTGATCCTGCTGATCCTCGAGGGCAACCGCCGCAGTTCGACCTGGATACTGCCGTTCGTGGTCAGCCTGTTCCTCGCCTACGCGCTGTTTGGCGAATACCTGCCGGCGCCGTGGACCCACAAGGGTTACGAGATTTCACGGCTGACCGGCGCGCTCTACATGACACTGGAGGGCATCTACGGCGTGGCGGTCGACGTGTCCTCCACGCTGATCATCCTGTTCACCATTTTCGGCGCCTTCCTGCAGTATTCGGGGGCGGGCAAGTTTTTCATCGATTTTTCCTTTTCGGCGATGGGCGGCAAACCGTCGAGCGCCGGGCGCGCGGTGGTGATGGGTTCTTTCCTGCTCGGCGGGCCTTCCGGTTCCGGCGTGGCGACCACGGTGACCCTGGGTTCGGTGGCCTATCCGCTGCTCGCCAAATCCGGCTACAGCAAGGAGGCGGCCGGGGGGTTGCTCGCGGCAGGCGGACTGGGCGCGATCATTTCGCCGCCGGTGCTTGGCGCCGCCGCCTTTCTGATTGCAGAGTTCCTGCGCATTTCCTATCTTGACGTGATCCTGATGGCGACGATCCCGACGCTGCTGTTCTACCTCGGGATTTTCGTGATGGTCGAGATCGATGCGCGCAAGTCCGGCATGAATGTCGTTGCGCTGGAGAAACACCATCGCGCCGCGGCGCTGGCGAAGAAGTACTGGTTCCATTTCGTTTCGCTGGTCGCCATCGTGGTGTTCATGATGCTCGGCTATTCGCCGGTGCTCTCGGTGTTCTGGGCGACGGTGACCACCGCGGTGCTGTCGTTTTTCCAGAGGGATTGCGCGATCATTCCCTACGACTGGTTCCGCGGACGCATGCCGTGGATCCGCGGGTTCTGGGAGTCGGGTTTCATCAAGGCGCTGGAAGGCGGATCGGTGGGCGTGCTCAACGTCGCGATGACCTGCGCCTCGGCGGGCATCATCGTCGGCGTGGTGACGCTGACCGGGCTTGGGCTCAAATTCAGCTCCATCGTGCTCGACTACGCCGATTCCGGTTCTAAGGCGCTGGTCAGCCTGTGGGTGATGTTCGGCGCGACCGGGACTCCCGAACTGCTGCACGACATGAAACTGCTGCTGACGGCGTTCTACACCTGCCTGATCGTGTGGATCGTCGGCCTCGCGGTGCCGGTGACTGCCTCGTACATCATCTGTGCGGTGATCGCGGCGCCGGCGCTGATCAAGCTCGGCGTGCCGGATTTCGCCGCGCACATGTTCATTTTTTATTACGCGGTGCTCTCCGAAGTGTCTCCGCCTACCGCGCTGTCGCCGTTCGCCGCCGCGGCGATCACCGGCGGCGGCCCGTACCGTACCACGGCTCAAAGCTGGAAATACTGCGCCCCTGCGTTCCTGGTGCCGTTCATGTTCGTGCTTGATCCATCGGGTACCGGCCTGCTGCTCGGCGGTTCGTTCAAGAACCTGGCGCAGGCGAACTGGGGCGCGATTGCGATCATCTCGGTCACAGCGATCATCGGCATCGTTGCGCTGGCCGGCGGGCTGCAGGGCTGGCTGTTGCGCAGGACCAACCTGGTCGAACGCTGGATGCTGATCATCGCCGGCCTTGCGCTGGTGTATCCGACGCGCACATCGGATGTCATCGGGATGGTGCTGGTCGTGCTGGTGATCGCGATGCAGAAAATGCGGCCGGAGAAGGCGGCCGCTGCGTGAGCGGTCGGGGACCGGCGGCGGGGCGCGCGGAAACGCGCTTTGCCATGCCGTTTGCGGTGCTCGGCATCGCGACCGATGGCGAGTCGGTCACCAGCGTCCGCTATCTGCCACGCGATACGCCGCAGGCGGCGCCGCATGACCGCATCGCCGAACGCGCTTGCCGCGAAATCGAACGCTACCTTGCCGATCCGGCATATGTCTTCCGCGTGCCTTATCATCTGCAGGGCACACTGTTTCAGCGTCGCGTATGGCGCGAGATCGAAAAATTATTTCCTTTAAAAACAACAAGTTATGGAGTAATTGCGCGCCGGCTCGGGAGCGCGGCCCGGGCCGTGGGCGGCGCCTGCGGCGCCAATCCGGTGCCGCTGATCGTGCCCTGCCATCGCGTGCTGTCGGCCAACGGACTTGGCGGTTTCATGGGCGGCAAGGAAGCCTTTCCACTCAGTGTCAAACGCTGGCTGCTGGCACATGAAGGCCTCGTCGACCGGCGCGATTGACGCTTTCTGCGATGCGCTTTGGCTGGAAGACGGCCTCTCGCGCAACACGCTCGACAGTTACCGCCGCGACCTGCGGCAGTTCGCGGCCTGGCTGGATACGCGCGGCGGCATTGAGCTGCATGCCGCGGACCAGGCGCTGATCCAGGACTACCTCGCGCACCGCTTTCGCGCCAAGGCACGCGCATCCAGCGCCGCGCGGCTGCTCTCCAGCCTGAAACGTTTTTATCGTCACGCGCTGCGCCAGAATGCGATCACGGTCGATCCGACTTTGCGCATCGATGCCCCCAAGCTGCCGCGCGCGCTGCCGAAAACGCTGACCGAGGCCGACGTCGAATCGCTGCTTGCCGCGCCGTCGCTGGCGCAGCCGCTGGGACTGCGCGACCGCGCGATGCTCGAAGTGTTGTACGCCAGCGGCCTGCGCGTCTCGGAACTGGTGACGCTGAAGGTGACCCAGGTCAGCCGCGACATGGGCGTGGTGCGGGTGCTCGGCAAGGGTTCGAAGGAACGGCTGGTGCCGCTGGGCGAAGAGGCGCTGGAGTGGATCGAACGTTATCTGCGCGAGGCGCGACCGAAACTGCTCAACGGCAGGTCCAGCGACGCGCTCTTCGTCACGGCCCGCGCGGCGGTGATGACGCGCCAGTCGTTCTGGCACCTGCTGAAGCGTTATGCCCTGCAGGCGGGACTCAACAAGCCGATTTCACCGCACACGCTGCGCCATGCGTTCGCGACCCACCTGCTCAATCACGGCGCCGACCTGCGCGTGGTGCAGCTGCTGCTTGGCCATTCCGACATCTCGACGACGCAGATCTATACCCACGTGGCACAGGAGCGGATGAAGCAGTTGCATGCGCGGCATCACCCCCGTGGGTGACGATTACTGGCGTTTGCCGCGCTCGATGGTGACGCCGAGTTTTTTGACGCCGGCGAGCGGTGCCAGCTTGGCGATCGAGACCCGCAGCCACGGCGCCCTGAAGTCGCTGATGATCATGCCGGCGATGGATTCGGCGGCGTGTTCAAGCAGCGAGAAGTGCTGCCCGGCGAACAGCTTATTTATGGCTGCAACGACTGCCGCATAGTCGATGGTGTCTTCGATGCGGTCGCTGTCGGCGGCATGTTTTCCGCGCAGGCCGATTTCCAGGTCCAGTTGTATGGTCTGCGCGACCTGCTGTTCACGGGCATAGATGCCGATGCGGGTTTCGATGCGCAGTTCGCTGATGAATATGGTGTCCATGACGGGGAGTGGCGGTGCCACTTGCGCTAGAATGGCCGGCGCCATTCTAGGGGAAATCAACCGGTGTTACTAATTCCGCTGTTGATCGTTGCCGGTGTGTCCTACCTGATCGGTTCGGTGTCGTTCGCGGTCGTGGTGAGCCGCGTTTACCGTTTGCCCGATCCGCGCGAATACGGATCCGGCAATCCGGGAGCGACCAATGTGCTGCGCAGCGGGCGCAAATCGGCAGCGGTGCTCACTCTGGCCGGGGACAGCGCCAAGGGCTGGCTCGCGGTGTTCGCCACGGCGCAGTGGGCCGGCGACGCGGTGGAAACAGCGATGGCCGTGGCGGCGGTGGCTGTGATTCTCGGTCACATGTACCCGGCATTCCATCGGTTCAAGGGCGGCAAGGGCGTGGCCACCGCACTGGGTGTGCTGTTCGGGCTGAACGGGATGCTGGCGCTGGGTACGCTGGCGACCTGGATCGTCATCGCGGTGTTTTTCCGCTACTCGTCGCTGGCGGCGCTGGTTTCGGCAGTGTTCGCGGCCTTCTTCGCGCTGATCCTCTACAACATCGCGCATCCGTTTGTGGCCGCAGTTACGGTGATTGCGGTGATGCTGGTGTGGCGGCACCGCGGCAACATCCGCAACCTGATGGCCGGCAAGGAAAGCAAGCTGGGCGCGAAGGCGGAAACCTAGCCGGTCGTGGTGCCGGCAAGGTCCCAGCGCGGACGCACGGTGAACCCGTTCGCCGCCACGCCCTCACCCTGCTGCAGCCGCAACGCGCCGGCGAATGCGATCATCGCCCCGTTGTCGGTGCAGAATTCCAGCGGCGGATAGAACACCTCGCAGCCGATGTGTCCTGCGGCGGCGCTCAGCTGCGTGCGCAACAGCCGGTTGGCGCCGACGCCACCGGCGACCACCAGGCGCCGGAGGCCGGTCTTCCCGATTGCCGAAATCGCTTTGCCGACCAGCACGTCGACGATGGCGGCCTGCAGTTCGGCGGCCAGATCGGCGCGATCCTGATCGTCCAGCGGCTTCTGCCGTGCCGCGGTCAGTACCGCGGTTTTAAGGCCGCTGAAACTGAAGTCGAGATTCTCGCTGCGCAGCATCGGCCGCGGCAGCACGAATTTTCCCGCGCGACCTGATTCAGCGAGCGCGGCGATTGCCGGCCCGCCGGGATAATCCAGCCCCAGCAACTTTGCCGACTTGTCAAAAGCTTCGCCGGCAGCATCGTCAAGCGTTTCGCCGAGCAGCGTGTATTTTCCGATGCCCGTGACCTGCATCAGCTGGGTGTGGCCGCCGGAAACCAGCAGCGCGACAAACGGGAATCCGGGCGCGGGTTTCGCCAGCAGCGGGGACAGCAGGTGGCCTTCAAGATGATGGACGCCGATCGCCGGTATTCCCAGCGCATGGGCGAGGCTCGCGCCGATGCCGGCGCCGACCAGCAGCGCTCCGGCCAGGCCCGGTCCGGCGGTATAGGCCACAGCGTCGATTTCGGCCAGAGTCGCACCCGCCTGGCGCATGACCTCCCGGGTCAGCGGCAGGACCCTTCGGATATGGTCGCGGGAAGCCAGTTCAGGGACCACCCCACCGTAATCGACATGGAGGTCGACCTGGGAATGCAGGGCATGGGCGAGCAGGCCACGCCCGCTGTCATAGAGGGCTATGCCGGTTTCGTCGCAGGAGGTTTCGATGCCGAGTACGAGCACGGGGTGGGGTCGGGAAGGCGGCGCGGGGGGGTCAGTACCTGTAAAATCCGGCCGAATCCGGTTATAATACGCGTTTTTCCCCATTACCGACCCGATTCAGAGGTTTCATGACTACAGTTCGCGTTAAGGAAAACGAGCCGTTCGAAGTGGCCCTGCGCCGCTTCAAGCGCACGGTTGAAAAGACGGGCCTGCTCACCGAGCTGCGCGCCCGCGAGTTCTACGAGAAGCCGACCTCGGAGCGCAAGCGCAAGCTTGCCGCCGCCGTGAAGCGTACGCACAAGCGCCTGCGCTCGCAGCTGCTGCCGCCGAAGCTGTACTGACCGGCAAACCGGCGCAGCCGTCAAAGGGTGCAGGGGCCTAGCCTCGCACCCTTTTGTCATTTGAAGGACCAGCCGACAGCGGAGCATGACGATGTCACTGCGTGAAAAGATCAATGAGGACCTCAAGACCGCCATGCGCGGCGGCGATGCTGCGCGCCGCGACACCATCCGCCTGCTGACGGCGGCGCTGAAGCAGCGCGAGGTGGACGAGCGCAAGGCGCTGACCGATGCCGACGTGCTGGCCATCATCGAGAAGATGATCAAGCAGCGCCGCGATTCGATCGCCCAGTTCGAGCAGGGCGGACGCCAGGACCTTGCCGACAAGGAAAAGCAGGAACTGGGCTTGTTGCAGGGCTACATGCCGCAGGCGCTGGGCGAGGGCGAAATTGACGCCGCAGTGCAGGCCGCGATCGCCGAAACCGGCGCCGCCGGTCCCGCGGATATGGGCAAGGTGATGGCCTTATTGAAGCCGAAACTCGCCGGCCGTGCCGACATGGGCAAAGTGTCTGCGGCCGTAAAGGCGCAACTGGCAAAGTAGCAGCCCGTTGTTTTTGCTGGCGTTTCGGGCTGCCACGGATAGTGCGCACGGAAGCCGGTGGCGCGTCGTGCGCTACCCTATAATCTGGCGCAGGGTTGGGGTCAGCATTCCGCGGCCGCTACAGACTTGGGACGATCAGCAGCGCGCATGATTCCGCAGTCTTTCATACAGGATCTGCTGGGCCGGGTCGACATCGTCGAAGTCGTCGACCGCCACGTCAAGCTCAAGCGCAGCGGCGCCAATTATTCGGCCTGCTGCCCCTTCCATTCCGAAAAATCGCCTTCGTTCACGGTGAGTCCGACCAAGCAGTTCTACCACTGCTTCGGTTGCGGCGCGCACGGCACCGCCATCGGTTTCATGATGGAGTACGGCGGCATGGGTTTTGTCGATGCGGTGAAGGACCTCGCCCAAAGCGTCGGCATGCAGGTGCCGGAGGAGCAGCGCTCGGAGCAGGCGCAGCGGCGTGCCGAAGAGGGCCCCGACCTTTACGGCGTGCTGCTGCAGGCGGCGCAGTTCTACCGCAACAAGCTGAAGGAGGCGCCGCAGGCGATTGAATACCTGAAGCGCCGCGGACTGTCCGGAGAAATCGCCAAACGTTTCGGCGTCGGTTATGCGCCGGACGGCTGGCAGAACCTCGAGCAGGTTTTCCCCGATTACGCGAACAAGGCGCTGAATGCCGCCGGACTGGTGAAGCAGAACGAGGAAGGGCGGCGTTACGATGTATTCCGCGACCGCATCATGTTTCCGATCGTCGACGTGCGCGGCAACATCATCGGGTTCGGCGGACGCGTGCTCGGCGACGGCGAGCCCAAGTACCTGAATTCTCCCGAGACCACGGTCTTCGAAAAGGGACGCGAACTCTACGGGCTGTTCCAGGCGCGGCGCGCGATCCGCGATGCCGGCTGTGTGATCGTGGTCGAGGGCTACATGGATGTCGTGGCGCTCGCCCAGGCGGGCATCGAATACGCGGTGGCGACACTGGGCACCGCGACCACGCCGATCCACGTGCAGAAACTGCTGCGCCAGTCCGACGAGGTGGTCTACTGTTTCGATGGCGATGCCGCGGGACGCCGCGCGGCGTGGCGCGCACTGGAAAACAGTCTCGCCCAGCTGGTTGACGGCAAGCAGGTGAAATTCCTGTTCCTGCCCGATGGTGAAGATCCCGACAGCTACGTGCGTGCACACGGCAAGCCCGCGTTCGAGAAACTGCTGGCGGCGGCTGATCCCCTGTCGCGGTTCCTGATCGATACCTTGCGCTCCGGTGTCGACATCCGGTCCTCCGAGGGGCGCGCCACCCTGATGCAGCAAGCCAAACCGCTGGTGAAGCAGATTGCTGCGCCGATGCTGTCCCTGCTGCTGCGCAAGGAGATCGCAGACCTGGTCGGTGTGCTGCCGCAGGAACTTGATGCGCAGTTCGAAATCAGAAACCAGTCGTTTGCCGCACCGCCACGCCGGCCGGATCCGGCACGGCCGTCGATCCTGCGCAACATGCTGGATCTGGTGGTGTGCGATCCGTTGCTCGGCCTTTTGATCGATCGTGATGAACTGGCGGCAGGCGTTGCGGCAGGCGTTCCGGAACTGGACGTCGCAGAGTGGAAAGTGCTCGACGTGCTGCTCCAGGCGATCGCCGGCGGACAGGCCGGCCCAAGCCTTGGCGAATTGTTCCGGGGCACGCCGCACGAGGCCACCATGCAAATGGCGGAAGCAAGGGCGCTGAAAGTGCTGGAAAGCCTGCCGACACCGGCTGAACGCGAGGCCGAATTCAAGGATGCCTGGCAGCGCGTGGCGAAGCGTATCCGGAAATTCCGGTCGACCCGGCCGCGCCAGCCGGCAGCCCAAGCCCGGACTTGAATGTGGAAAATGCAGAAAAGTGTTTTGTAACAGGTAGTTATCTGGGTCTGCTGCAGGTGATAACCTGCATGGTTTCAGGTATAATTTACGGTTTTTCACCGTTACGTCGCCCGGCGGAGCCTCCCCCTTATGGCCAAGCAATCCAAAGCACCCAAATCCAAGGCAAAAAACGCGAAGTCCGGCAGTGCCAAGGCGAAGAGTGGCGTGCGTTCGCGTTCTGCCAAAGCACCGGCCAAGGCCAAGGTGCGCGCTGCCGCCAAATCCCGTAACGTCAAAACGAAAGTCCTGGCGCGCGTCGCCAAGTCCAAAACAACGGCGAAACCCGCGGTAAAAGCCAAGGGCAAGGCGGCGCCGAAAGCGGCGGCCAAGTCCAAGGCGACCTTGCGCAAGGAGCAGCGCCTCGCCAATTTCAAGGCAGTCGCCAAGCAGGCGCTGGCCAAGGTCAAGGCGGCCGCGCAGAAGCTCGACAAGGCGGCACCGCAACCTGCGGCACCTGCCGCGAACAAGGCCGGCGGCAAGCGCGCGACGCGCGGGCTGACGGCAAGGGAACGTGCACTGGTCAAGGAGTTCGAGCGGCGTGAACTGTCGCCGGCGGATGCCGAAGCGCGTCGCCTGCGGCTGAAAAACCTGGTGGTGCTCGGCAAGGAACGCGGTTACCTGACTTACGCCGAGATCAACGACCATCTGCCCGACGACATGCTTGATGCAGAGGCGATCGAAAACATCATCGGCATGATCAACGACATGGGCATCCAGGTCTACGACGAGGCCCCGGATGCCGAGACGCTGCTGATGTCGGAGTCGACGCCGGCAGTGGCGGACGAGGACGCCGTCGAGGAGGCTGAAGCCGCCCTGTCCACAGTGGATTCGGAATTCGGCCGGACCACAGATCCGGTGCGCATGTACATGCGCGAGATGGGTTCGGTCGAACTGCTGACGCGCGAAGGCGAAATCGAGATCGCCAAGCGCATCGAGGACGGCCTGCGCCACATGATCCTGGCGATTTCCGCCTGCCCGACCACCATTGCCGAAATCCTGGCGCTGGCTGAAAAGATCGACAAGGATGAAATCCGCGTTGAAGAGGTCGTTGACGGACTGGCCGATCTTGAGCTGAAGGAAGCCATCGTCGAGGAGGTCGCCGAGGAAGAACCTTCGGAGGAAGAGGAGGCCGATGGCGAAGAGGCCGAGGATGACGACGGCGCCGCCGGTGCCGCGCAGGCTGCCGCCGATCTGGCGCGGCTGAAGGAAGCTTCGCTGCGGCATTTTGCCGACATCCGCAGCAACTACCAGAAGATGATGCGTGCGCTGCAGAAACACGGTTCGCGCGGCCGGCCCTACATCCAGGCCCGCGAGTCGATTTCCGAAGAGCTGATGAAAATCCGCTTCTCGGCGAAGCAGATCGAGGCGCTGTGCGACGGCGTGCGCAAGCTGGTCGAAGAGGTGCGCACCTACGAACGCACCATCATGGCGCTGTGCATCGACAAGGCCCGCATGCCCCGCCAGCACTTCATCAAGGAATTCCCGGGCAAGGAAACCAGCGCGCGCTGGATCCGCAGCGAAGTGGAGTCAGCGAAGCCCTGGAGCGAGGCACTGTCGCGTTTCGAGCCGGCGGTCGTCGAGCAGCAGCAGAAACTGCTGGCCCTGCAGGGCCGGATCGGCATTCCGATCAAGGAACTGAAGGAAATCAACCGCCAGATGACCACCGGCGAGGCGCGCGCGCGGCGCGCCAAGCGCGAGATGACCGAGGCCAACCTGCGCCTGGTGATCTCGATCGCGAAAAAATACACCAACCGCGGCCTGCAGTTCCTCGACCTGATCCAGGAAGGCAACATCGGCCTGATGAAGGCCGTGGACAAGTTCGAATACCGCCGCGGCTACAAGTTCTCGACCTATGCGACGTGGTGGATCCGCCAGGCCATCACGCGTTCGATCGCCGACCAGGCGCGCACGATCCGCATCCCCGTGCACATGATCGAGACCATCAACAAGATGAACCGCATCTCGCGGCAGATCCTGCAGGAAACCGGGTCCGAGCCGGATCCGGCGACGCTGGCCGAGAAAATGGAAATGCCCGAGGAGAAGATCCGCAAGATCCTGAAAATCTCCAAGGAGCCGATTTCAATGGAAACGCCGATTGGCGACGACGACGATTCGCATCTCGGCGACTTCATCGAGGACCAGTCGACGATGGCGCCCAGCGATGCCGCGGTCTACGGCAGCCTGCGCGACGTCACAGGGGACGTGCTGGACACGCTGACGCCGCGCGAAGCCAAGGTGCTGCGCATGCGTTTCGGCATCGAGATGAACACCGATCACACGCTCGAAGAAGTGGGCAAGCAGTTCGACGTCACGCGCGAACGCATCCGCCAGATCGAGGCCAAGGCACTGCGCAAGCTGCGCCATCCGTCGCGCTCCGAACGCCTGCGCAGTTTCCTCGACAACGAGAGCTGAGAACGGTGCCCGGCCCCAGCCGGGTGTGCTCCGAACGCGGGTCGTTAGCTCAGTCGGTTAGAGCAGGGGACTCATAATCCCTTGGTCGTTGGTTCGAGTCCAACACGACCCACCAGCAGGAAAGGCGCCGTTTCCGGCGCGGTGTGTACACGGTGCGGACGCGCCGGCCACGACAGGCCGGCCATCACGCATAATTCCGGCTCGCGCCGGGCGATGGCTGCCCGGTTTGAACCGATCGGAGGAACAACATGGCTGCCGCCACGGCGGAAAACCCCGTGAAATCGATGATGCGCGCGGGCAAGGTCGCGCTCGGCATGAACGTGCGCCTGGCGCGCTCGGGCGACATAGCCCGGATCGCCAAGTCCAGCGGCCACGATTTCATTTTCATCGACATCCAGCATTCGCTGTTCAACCTCGAAACCATAGGGCATATCGCGCAGGCGGCGCTGGGTTGCGGCATCGCGCCGCTGGTGCGGGTGCGCAGTTGCGATGATCCTGATACTTCGGTGCTGCTCGACAACGGTGTCACCGGCATCGTGTTTCCCGACATCAGCACCGCCGACGAGGCGCGGCGTGCTGTCAACCGCGCGAAGTTTCCGCCGGTCGGCAAACGTTCGGTATCCGGCGGTTATCCGATTTTCGACTACCGGCCGATGTCGACCGCAGAAGCAGTGCCGGCACTGCAGGAAAATACGCTGGTGGTGTGCATGATCGAAACCCGCGCCGGTGTCGAGAACATCGACGCCATCGCCGCGGTCGAAGGCGTCGATGTGATCCATGTCGGCGCCAACGATCTGCTGACGGCGCTGGGCAAGCCCGGGCAGTTCGGTGATCCCGAAGGTGCTGCGGCCATCGAGAAGGTGATTGCGTCGGCGGTGCGCCACGGCAAGATCGCCGGCGTTGGCGGCGACCGCAATCTGCCGCGCCAGATGGAATACATACGCCGCGGCGCGCGCTTCATCACCACCAACAGCGAAATCGCTTTCATCATGGCGGAGGCGACGCGCGTGACCGGCGAACTGCGGCGGGCCTTGCAGACAGCAGGCAACTGAAAACAGCGTTGTATTTAAGTAATTGATTTTATTTATATTTCTGGAGAACAGCAGATGAAAAAAATCCTCAAGCCTGCACTTGGCGGCATGATCCTGGCAGCACTGGCTCTGCCGGTGTTTGCGCAGGCCGCAGAGTGGGCGCCCAACAAGCCGATACGCCTGATCGTGCCGTTCCCGCCGGGTGGCAGCAATGACATCGTCGGCAGGCTGGTTGCCGCCGAGCTGAGCCCGCTGCTGGGCCAGCAGGTGATTGTCGACAACCGCGGCGGCGCCGGCGGCATCATCGGTTCCGAGATTGCGGCGAATGCACAGGCCGACGGACATACGCTGCTGATCGCCTCGGTGGCTTTTGCCTATAACCCGTCAATCTACAAATCGCGGGTGCGCTTCAATCCGGAGAAATCATTCACGCCGATCGCGCAGATCGGCACCGGCCCCAGCGCGCTGACGGTGAATCCGAAGGTGCCGGCAAAAACGACGAAAGACCTGATCGACATGGCAAAAGCGAAGCCGGGTTCGCTGAACTATGCCACGGCGGGCATCGGCAGTTTCCAGCACCTGAGCACGGAAATGCTGAAGTTGCTGGGCAGGATCAACATTGTCCATATCCCGTTCAAGGGCGGTGGCCCGGCGATGGCGGACGTGGTTGCGGGTAACACGCAGATCACCATGGGTTCGCTGCTGCAGCTGGTGCCGCATATCCAGGGCAACCGGCTGAGGTTGCTCGCTGTCGGCAGTGCCAAGCGCAATGGCGCCTTCCCCGACACCCCGACGGTGGCCGAAACCGTTCCCGGTTACGAAGCGAACAACTGGTGGGGCATCCTTGCGCCGGCCGGCGTGTCGCCCGCAATCGTGAAAAGACTGGAAACGGCGGTGGCAAAAGTGGTGAATACGCCGGAAATGCAGAAGAAGTTCGATTCCCAGGGTGCCGAGGTGGCCTACAAGAATTCTGCGGACTACCGCAAGTTCATCAAGGTGGAAACGGACAAGTGGACGAAAGTGGTCCGCGAAGCCGGCATCAAGGCTGAATAATCCACAGACGGCGCGCCTCGCGCGCCGGATTTTTCCAGGAGACTGACATGCCGCATGCCATACGCATCAACCAGCACGGTGGGCCGGAGCAGCTGCAGTGGACCGAGGTCGCGGTCGGTGATCCGGGCCCGGGCGAGGTTCGTGTCCGCAATACCGCGATCGGCCTCAACTACATCGATACCTACCATCGCTCCGGCCTTTACCCGATGCCGCTGCCGCTGACGCTGGGCTCCGAAGGCGCCGGTGTGATCGAAGCGGTCGGGCCGAAAGTAAAGGAATTCAAGGTGGGTGACCGCGTGGCCTACGCCCAGCCCATCGGCGCCTACGCCGAGGTGCTGATCCGTCCGGCGGCGAAACTGGTGAAAATTCCCGCCGGCATCAAGGATGAAACGGCGGCGGCGATGATGCTCAAGGGCATGACTGCCTGGTACCTGTGCCGGCGCACCTACCGCGTGAAGAAAGGTGACACCATCGTCGTGCACGCTGCTGCGGGCGGAGTCGGACAGATCCTGTGCCAGTGGACCAGGCACCTGGGCGCGACCGTGATCGGCACCGTGGGCAGCGACGAGAAGGTCGCGCTGGCGAAAAAGGCCGGCTGCAAACACGTGGTGGTGATGTCGCGCGAAAAGCTGTCGGAACGCGTCAAGGCGATCACCAAGGGCAAGGGCGTGCCGGTGGTGTATGACGGCGTCGGCAAGGACACCTTCATGGAATCGCTGGATTGCCTGGCGCCGCTGGGCCTGATGGCGAGTTTCGGCAACGCCTCCGGGGCGGTGCCGCCGGTCAACATCGGCATCCTCGCGCAAAAGGGCTCGCTGTACCTGACCCGGCCGACGCTGGTGAACTATACTTCGGCACGCGAAGACCTGCTGACCGCGGCGCGCGAGCTGTTTGCGGTGGTGAAGAAGGGTGCAGTGAAAATCACCATCAACCAGCGTTATCCGCTGCGCGAGGCGGGACAGGCGCATCGCGATCTGGAGTCGCGCAAAACCACCGGTTCGACCGTGCTGCTGCCGTAAGCACGGGATTTTTCCGGCGACCGCGCGGTCATATGCCTGATCGATATGGCCTGTACACCGTGATGATGACCTTGCGGCAGACGATATGGCGCGGCCCGCTGGCCGCGCTGGTGCTGTTCACCGCAGCCGCGGTGTATGCGCAGGTCCCGGTGGAAGAGCGCGGGCGCACGCTGCAGCAGGGACAATACCGCGCCGGCATCGCGTATCGCGCGCTGGAACAGGCGCGGTATGACGCAAAACTCGCGGAGCAGGATGTGCTCAACGCGCGTGATGCGCACAGCGCCGCGCAGCAGCAGGCCGCTGCGCGCAGGAGCGAACTCGAGGCTGCCGAGAAAACGCTGTCTGCGGCGCGGGCGAAGGTCGCTGCGGCGCAGCGCGACTATGAGAAGGAAGTCAACGCGGTCGACGCCGCGCAGCGCGCCGCGCCATCCCCGGCCACAAGATAACCCGTTGTTTTAATTCAATTTATCCGCGGCGACTGCTGGCGCCGCCGTCCACCGTGACGATGGTGCCGGTGATGTAGCTGGCGCGGCCGGAACACAGAAACACCACCATTGCGGCCACTTCATCGACCGTGCCCAGGCGGCCGAACGGTGATTTTTTGGTCAGCTCCGGCCAGCGCTCGGCGTCACCCAGTTCCTTTGCAGCGCGCTCGCGCAGCCGTACCACTGCGCGATCGGTCGCGGTGCCGCCGGGATTCAGTCCCACCACGCGCACGTTGTAATCGGGGCTCTCGGCGCCCAGCGCACGCGACATCGCCATCAGCGCGGCGTTGCCCATGCTGCCGGCGATGTAGCTGGCCACCGGCCGCTCGCCGGCGCCGCCGATGACGTTGACGATCGCGCCGCTGCGTTTTTCGCACATGCGCGCGTAGATTTCCCGCGTGATGTCGATGAAGCCCCACACCTTGAGATCCCAGGACTGCCGCCACCTCGCGTCATCCAGCGTGGCCAGCGTGCCTTGAGGGATCGCGCCTGCGTTGTTGACGAGGATGTCGACGTCCCTGCATTCGCGCGCCAGCGCCACGGCATTCGCCGCCACGCCGAGGTCGGCCGGGTGGCAGTGCACCTCGACCTTGCTGTCGCGCGCGATGGCCGCCTTGGCGGCCTCCAGATCAGTGGCACTGCGCGCCGCGAGGTGTACGTGACAACCTTCTTCCGCGAGCAGCTTGGCTACCCCGAAGCCGATGCCGCGGGAAGCCCCCGTGATCAATGCGCGTTTGCCCTTGAGTTGCAGATCCATGAATGGTCTCCTCCGTTGCGTCGCGACCGGCGACGGCTGCGCGATGTTAACACCGCCCCGGCGGACTGCCGTCAACCGTCACGGCATGCGGACGTTATTCAGGCACGCCCGGAAAACCGGGGAACCGGATATCCTTACCCAGGCCGTTTCACCATTCCAGAAACCGGAGATTTCATGAACAAACCGTTGACCACGTTGCTTGCTGCAGGAATCGCGACGATGGCGGCTGCCGCTGCCGCCCAGACTGCTCCGGCGAGCCCGGCCACTCCCGCAACTCCTGCCCAGCTTGCTGCCCCGGCGAAGGCGGATCCGGCCAAGGCCACGCCGGCAACTCCGGCGCAGCCCGCATCCGCAGTCGCCAAGGGGGACAAACCGAAGAAAGCGAAGCCCAGGAAGAAAGCCAAAAAGAAAAAAGCCAAGGCCAAGAGAAAACCCAAAGCCAAACAGGAAGGCTAAGCGTTCACGACAGACGCGGCGCTACAATCGGCAGGCAGGCGCAGGTGCGCCTGCCTTCTTTTTTGCGCGTTGTCGGCGTTGATCGCTGGTCAGAAGCAAGTGAACACATACATAATTATTTAAATAAAATCAATGAGTTATATTGATTCACAAAGTGGAGCTTCATATCCGGACACACTTCCGCGATGGTGCGGTGATTCCGGTGCGTACCTCAACCTTGCGCCGGGACCGGGGCTGAAGCGGTCGCAGATCGATTACACGACGCATTCAGTCTGGCGCTACGCACAGGGCATCGCGGTGGATGCGCGTTACGCCGTGTCGCTGGGCGAAGGCGGAACGCCGTTGCTGGAACGTGCCTGGAACGGGGTGCCGGTGCGGTTCAAGCTTGAATTCATGATGCCTACCGGCTCGTTCAAGGACCGCGGCATGACGGTGATGGTCAGCTACCTGAAAAGCCGCGGCGTCGATTACGTCCTTGAGGATTCTTCGGGCAACGCCGGCGCTTCGCTATCGGCATACGCGGCGGCGGCCGGCATGCGCTGCCGCATCCTGGTGCCGGAGACGGCGTCGTATCCGAAAATCGCCCAGATTGCCGCCTGCGGCGCCGAAGTGGTGACCGTTCGCGGTTCGCGCCAGGATGTCGCCGACGCCGCGCTGCGCATGAGCAGCGAGATTTTTTATGCCAGCCACAACTGGCAGCCGTTTTTCATCGAGGGCACCAAGACCCTGGCCTATGAACTGTGGGAGTCCCTGGGATTCCGGGCGCCGGACAACGTGGTGACCCCGCTGGGTTACGGCAGCAACGTGCTGGGCCTGGACTGCGGGTTCGACGAACTGTTGCGCAATGGCGAAATCACGCGCCTGCCGCGCATATTCGGCGTGCAGGCGGCGAACTGCGCGCCGTGCCATGCGGCGTGGCAGGCAGGCGGTGAAGCCCCGGTGGAGATAACGGTCAAGCCGACGATCGCCGAAGGCATCGCATCGTCGCAGCCGACGCGGCTGCGCGAAGTGCTGCGTGCGGTGCGCCGCAGCGGCGGTGCCATTGCCGCGGTCGACGAGGACGAGATTGTCAGCGCCCTGGGCGCGCTGGCGCGAATGGGCCTGTATGTCGAACCGACCTGCGCCGCCGCCGGTGCGGGCCTTAGCCGGTTGCTGGCATCCGGCGCGATCCGTCCGGGGGAAACCACGGTTGTCGTGCTTACCGGCAGCGGCCTGAAAAGTTCCGAGCGCATCGGGCAATTGCTCAACCTGCATCCGCGCACCCTGTAGCCGCGCGTCTCCGGCGGTCGCATGCTGGACATGCGCGCAACGTTCTTGACACTGCAAACCACGCACGCATAGATTCAGACCCTTGCGCCGGATTCCGGCGACGCTTTAACCAGGAACCACAGCAGACATGAAAATCACCGCCGTCAAAAGCTACGCCGTGCATCCCGGCTGGCGCAAGAACCTCATATTCGTCAAGGTCGAGACCGATGCCGGCATCCACGGCTGGGGCGAAGCCTATTCGCAGTACGATCGCGATACCGCAGTGATGGCGCAACTGCAGGCGCTGGGCCCCTACATGACCGGCCGCAGCCCCTTCGACATCAAGCATTTCACCCAGTTTGCGTTTGACGATTACGCGGCGCGCCGCGGTTCGGTGGAGCTGTTCTGCGCGATCAGCGGCATCGAGCAGGCCATGTGGGACATCGTCGGCAAGGCGACGCAGCAGCCGGTCTACAACCTGCTTGGCGGCAAGTACCGCGAAAAAGTCCGCGTTTACGCCAACGGCTGGAGCTACGGCATGAAGGAGCCCGCCGACTATGCGCGAGCCGCGGAGCAGGTGGTGAAGCAGGGTTTCACGGCGATGAAATTCGATCCGTTGCCTTCGCCGTGGCGGACCTACATTCCGAAAGAGCACGAAAAGCGCGCGATCCGCATCGTCAAGGCGATCCGTGATGCGGTCGGTCCCGACATCGACCTGCTGCTCGAACAACACCGCCGTCTTGCGCCGATGCACGCGATCCGCCTCGACAAACAGCTCGCCGAATTCGACCTCTACTGGATGGAGGAATCCTGCCAGGCCGAGTTTCCGGACGAACTGGCCCAGATTCGCCGCGAGATCGGCATTCCGATGGTGATCGGCGAGGCGACCTACACCAAGACCGGTTTCCGGCCGCTGCTGGAAAAACGTTCCGCCGACATCCTCAATCCGGATGTCGCCTGCGTCGGCGGAATCCTGGAACTCAAGGAAATAGCCGCAATGGCCGAGCCGTTCCTGGTCGCGATGTCACCCCACAACTACAACTCGACGCTGGTGGCCCTGGCTTCCACGGTGCACGCCTCGGCGACCATGCCCAATTTCATCATCACCGAGTATTTCCTGCCCTTCGTCGATTTCTGCGACAGGATTTCGCCGAACCAGCTGAAACCCAAAAATGGCTACATCGAGTTGCCGACGGTGCCGGGCCTGGGCATTGAAGTCTTCGAAGAAGAGCTGAAGAAACACCCTGCCAAGGTTTACCCGGCGCGCAAGCTGCGCCACCCTGCAGACGAACCCGGCGGCATCTGACGCGCCACCGGGTTCAATTCCCGGCTCGAAACACGACGGCATTGCCTTCGACATCGAGTCGGGTGCCAAATACGCTGCTGCGTTTGCGCAACGCATCGAGTGCCTTCCGCTCCCCGGTGATGTCGCAGATCACCGTTTCGTTGGCGTCGTTGTGGCGCACGAATTCAAAAGCAGCCCTCGTGCAATCACGACCCTTGAGTTCAACCCGCGCCAGCATGCCCAGCCAGTCGCCGTGTTTTTTCCCGCCGTGTCCGGTGTGGAAGGAAAAACTGCCGAGTCCGTAGAACACCGGTTTGCCCTTGTAGATTTCCACAGGAAGGGAGTAATGCGGACCGTGGCCGACCACGATGTCGGCGCCGGCGTCGATCGCCGCACGCGCGATCTCCGTCATGTACTCGAGCACATCCTCGTGCAGTCCCCAGTGCTGAGAAGCGACCACGACGTCCGCCCGTTTGCGCAATTCGGAAATTTCCGCGGCATATCCGGCCAGGTACGCGGGGTCGGTCCAGGTCCTGATTTCCGGGGGCACGCCGGGACGGTTGGCTGGCGGCATTTCCGGGCGCGTTTTGTGCAGCGGCAGCTGGTAGGCGGTGTGCCCGCGCAGCGCGGCTATGCCCGGCGTGGTTTCGCCGGCTTCGTGATTGGTTGGCCAATAGACCGACGTGCGTTGCAGGAATCCGTAACGCAGGCCATTGCACTCGACGATCGCCGGTGCGCGGGCCTCGGCACGGTTACGGCCCGCGCCTGTTGACGGGATGCCGAGTTTTTCGAGTTCTGCAAGGGAGGAACGGATGGCTTCGGCACCGTAATTGACGTTGTTGGCGTCGCCGATGACGTCAAACCCGGCGATCTGCA
>JBFWOE010000042.1:0-20083 GCA_050250695.1 Burkholderiales bacterium | reverse complement strand
GCGGCTATGCCCGGCGTGGTTTCGCCGGCTTCGTGATTGGTTGGCCAATAGACCGACGTGCGTTGCAGGAATCCGTACCGCAGGCCATTGCACTCGACGATCGCCGGTGCGCGGGCCTCGGCACGGTTACGGCCCGCGCCTGTTGACGGGATGCCGAGTTTTTCGAGTTCTGCAAGGGAGGAGCGGATGGCTTCGGCACCGTAATTGACGTTGTTGGCGTTGCCGATGACGTCAAACCCGGCGATCTGCAGTGCGCGCCCGGCGGCGGGGGGCGCGTAAAAACCCTCGTCCGCCGTCGACACGGCAGCCGCTGGCTGATAGAGGCAGCATTCCAGGTTGCCGAACAGCACGTCAGCTTCGCGAAGGGTTTCGTTGATCCGCGCGAACGGCGCGGCAGGATCACCCACGTTCATCAGATTGATGTCGCCAGTCAGCAGCATTACAGTTTTTTTCATCTGCGCGTTCTCCCCCGGGTTGTGCATCCATGGTGCAGGCGGGGTTATCACCCAATGCCACGCCTGATGCAAGACATGTGGCTGCCCCGCTTGCCGGCGATTGTGACTTTAGTCACTCTCAATCAAGTTTTTCTCAATCGATAGGCAATAAAATATATATTGCATAGCAACAAAAACTGCTTGACTTGAGCCCGGGCAATGGCAGAATGGGAACCGTGTTGGGTGCCTTCTACAGGTATCGGCACACGTCCTCCAAAACCTCCTCCTTTGGTGGAACTCTTAGCGCAACCCTCCGGGGTTGCGCTTTTTTTTGCATTGTTTTATTGCAACGCACCATGATAGCAGGGTCTGCGGTCGGGCAAGGTTGTTTCCATACACCGAACCGGGTCATTGGCATTTGCTGCAGGATCGTGGCCGCCAGCGGATTCCGGAACCGGGATCCCCGGATTCCACCGCGCAATCCCGGGACCTGGCGATCCGCCCGTTAGCGGGTGATGATGGAAACCGCGTCCATGCAGCGCATATCGCTTTGATATACTGAAACACGAAATGCGCCCGACAGAATTTGCATCGTGATGCCGGTCAGTCAAGGCTGTTAGCTGTCCGGTAGCGCCCCCGCTGCAGTACTTGCCGGTACCTGTGCGTCATGCAGCCGGCCCGTGCTTCACCCAATCGCGGCATTATTGACTGCGGTCAAGGCTCCTGCCGAAGCCGCTGTAATAGATTTGGCACCCTGCAAACTGCGCGGGGCACTCTCCACAACCCGGCACATAATCACGCGGACCAACAATGAAAATCCACGAATACCAGGCAAAAGAGCTGCTGCGGAAATATGGTGTTGCCACGCCCCGAGGCATTCCGTGTTTCACCGTCGATGAGGCGGTCAAGGCGGCGGCGCAGCTCGGCGGCAAAGTATGGGTCGTCAAGGCGCAGATACATGCCGGCGGCCGCGGCAAGGGCGGCGGCGTCAAGGTCGCGAAATCGCCCGACGAGGTGAAGTCCTACGCCGGCAGCATCCTCGGCATGCAGCTGAAGACCCATCAGACCGGGCCGGAAGGCCAGAAAGTGCGGCGGTTGCTGATCGAGGAAGGTGCCGACATCAGGAAAGAGCTTTATGTCGGCATGGTGGTCGACCGCGGCTCGCAACGCGTGGTGCTGATGGCTTCCAGCGAAGGCGGCATGGATATCGAGGAAGTGGCGGCCCACACGCCTGAAAAAATACACAAGGTGGCGATCGATCCGGTCAAGGGCCTGAGCGACGCCGATGCTGACGACGTGGCGCGCAGGATCGGCGTTCCGGCGGCCTCGCTGCCGCAAGCGCGGGCGCTGCTGCAGGCGCTCTACAAGGCTTTCGACGAGACCGATGCCTCGCTGGCCGAAATCAATCCGCTGATCCTGACCGGCGACGGCAAGGTCATCGCGCTCGACGCCAAGATCGATTTCGACGGCAATGCGCTGTTCCGCCATCCGGATCTTGTTGCACTGCGCGATCTCGATGAAGAAGATCCGGCGGAAGTCGAGGCTTCCAAGCACGATCTCAACTACATCCAGCTCGACGGCAACATCGGCTGCCTGGTCAACGGCGCCGGCCTCGCGATGGCATCGATGGACATCATCAAGCTCTACGGCGGCAGCCCGGCCAACTTTCTCGACGTCGGCGGCAGCGCCACCGCTGAGAAGGTCACCGAAGCGTTCAAGATCATGCTGCGCAACCCGGAACTGAAGGCGATCCTGGTCAACATTTTCGGCGGCATCATGAAATGCGATGTGATCGCCCAGGGCGTGGTGGCGGCGGCGAAACAGGTCAGCCTCGGCGTGCCGCTGGTGGTGCGTCTGGAAGGCACCAACGTCGATCTCGGCAAAAAAATCCTTGCCGAATCCGGACTGCCGATCATCTCCGCGAACAACATGGCTGATGCCGCGCAGAAAGTCGTTGCCGCGGCGAAGGGGAAACACTGATGTCCATCCTGATCGACAAGAACACCCGGGTGATGACCCAGGGCATCACCGGCAAGACCGGCATGTTTCACACCAAGACCGGCAAGGAGTACGCCAACGGCAAGAACTGCTACGTTGCCGGCGTGACGCCGAAAAAGGGTGGCCAGAGCTACGAAGGCATCCCCATTTTCAATTCCGTGCGCGAGGCGAGGGATGCGACCGGCGCGAATGTTTCGGTGATCTACGTGCCGCCGCCCTACGCCGCGGCAGCCATCGAGGAGGCAGTCGACGCGCAGCTGGAACTGGTGATCTGCATCACCGAGGGTATCCCGGTGCGCGACATGGTGCGCCTGAAATACAAGATGGAGCAGAACAGGAGCAGGACGCTGCTGGTCGGGCCGAATTGCCCGGGCGTGATCACGCCGGATGAAATCAAGATCGGCATCATGCCCGGCCACATCCACAAGAAGGGCCCGATCGGCGTGGTGTCGCGTTCCGGTACGCTGACTTACGAAGCGGTGGGGCAACTGATGGAAATCGGCCTCGGCCAGTCGTCCTGCGTCGGCATCGGCGGCGACCCGGTGAATGGCCTGAAGCACATCGACGTGATGAAAATGTTCAACGACGATCCGCAGACCGAGGCGGTGATCATGGTCGGCGAAATCGGCGGTTCGAACGAGGAAGAGTGCGCGCGCTGGGTCAAGGCCAACATGAAAAAACCGGTGGTTGGCTTCATCGCCGGCGTCACCGCGCCGCCCGGTAAACGCATGGGCCATGCCGGAGCGATCATTTCCGGCGGCAAGGGCACTGCGGAGGAAAAACTCGCGGTGATGGAGGAGTGCGGCATCAGGACCACGAAAAATCCCGCCGAAATGGGCAAGTTGCTCAAGTCGGTGCTGAAGTAGCCGGATCAACCCGCGGGCGAACGGCCCGCGCCGGGCTCATGGCCGGAGGAGAATGATTTTGGAAGGTGGCATCGTGAAACGCGGCAAGCGCGCCCGGGGGGCTGTCAAGGGCCGCACGGTGGATGCGCGCGCTCAAGCCGAAGTGCAGGCGCTGCTGGACGAGTCCGCACGCGACACCGGGGTGGATCCGCGCCGCCGTGATCTGCTGATCGAGAACCTCCACCGCATCCAGGATCGGCTGGGACACATTCCGGCATCACACATCGTTGCGCTGGCCCGGGAAATGAAGCTGGCGATGACCGAAGTTTACGAAGTCGCCACTTTTTACCATCACTTCGACGTGGTTAAGGAAGGTCAAAGTGCGCCGCCGGCATTGACGGTGCGCGTATGCGATTCGCTGTCCTGTGAACTGTCGGGTGCAGGGGAACTGATGAGCGGCCTGAAGAAGGCATTGGGTGCCGGCGTGAGGGTGATCCCGGCGCCCTGCGTCGGACGCTGCGAGCAGGCGCCAGTGGCGGTGGTCGGTCAGAATCCTGTGGCGCGGGCCACGGTAGAGAAGGTCAAGCCCCTGGTCAACGGGAAAAAAACGCAGTGTGTCGTCGGCAAATACACCGGTTACGCCGAATACCGCAAACAGGGCGGTTATGCGATCGCCGCCGAGTGCCTGGCTGGCAAGCGCGATGCCGAGTCCCTGATCAAGACCATGGAAAATTCGGGGCTGCGCGGACTGGGCGGCGCCGGATTCCCGGCGGGGCGCAAATGGCGCATCGTGCGCGGGGAAAAAGGGCCGCGGGTGATGGCGGTCAACATCGACGAAGGCGAACCGGGCACGTTCAAGGACCGGTATTACCTCGAACGCGATCCGCACCGTTTCCTGGAAGGCATGCTGATCGCGGCATGGACCGTGCAGATATCCGAGGTTTATATCTACCTGCGTGACGAATATGCCGGTGTGCGGGCGATCCTGGAAAAGGAAATCAGGGCGTTGCAGGCCGATCCGCCGTGCCCGCTGCCGCCGATTTTCCTGCGCCGCGGCGCTGGCGCCTACATCTGCGGTGAAGAGTCGGCGATGATCGAATCGATCGAAGGCAAGCGCGGCATGCCGCGGCTGCGCCCGCCCTACGTGGCCCAGGTCGGATTGTTCGGTTATCCGACGCTCGAGCACAACATGGAAACCCTCTACTGGGTTCGCGACATCCTGGAGAAAGGCGCCGACTGGTTTGCCGGCCACGGCCGCCATGGCCGCAAGGGCCTGCGGTCGTTTTCGGTGTCGGGGCGGGTGAAGAAGCCCGGCGTGCACCTTGCGCCGGCAGGCATCACGGTGAAGGAACTGATCGCCGAATACTGCGACGGCATGCTGCCGGGCCATGAATTCCACGGCTACCTGCCGGGCGGGGCTTCGGGCGGCATCCTGCCGGCTGCCATGGGCGACATCCCGCTGGATTTCGATACGCTGAATCCGCACGGTTGTTTCATCGGATCCGCTGCGGTGATCATTTTCTCGGATCAGGACCGGGCGCGCGACGCCGCGCGCAACGTGATGAAGTTTTTCGCAGAGGAATCCTGCGGCCAGTGTACACCCTGTCGTGTCGGCACCGCCAAAGCGTTGCAGCTGATGGAAACGCCGCAGTGGGACCAGGCGCTGCTGGAGGAACTGTCAGGCGCGATGGCCGACGCCTCGATCTGCGGTCTCGGACAGGCGGCGCCGAATCCGATACGCACCGTAATGAAATATTTCCCCAAGGAAGTCGGGTAGTGCGCGGTGTTTCGCACTGGACCAGGCCGGAGGTGATGTCATGACTGCGATGAGCAAGGACGAGCTGGCCGCGATGCCGGTCGAGTTCAAACTGAACGGCAGGGATGTAGTCGGTTACGCGTCCGAAACCATCATCCAGACGGCGAAACGCCACGGCGTCGAGATCCCGCACCTCTGCTACAAGGAGGGCATGCGGCCCGACGGCAACTGCCGCGCCTGCGTGGTCGAGGTCAAGGGCGAACGGGTGCTGGCGGCGTCGTGCTGCCGGACACCGTCTCCGGGCATGGAGGTCACCACAGACAACGCGCGCGCCCTGGCATCGCAGAAAATGGTGATGGAGCTGCTGCTCTCCGACATGCCGGAGAAACGCCATACCCGGAATTCCGAACTCGACCAATGGGCGGCGAAGCTGAAAGTCGGCAAGCCGCGCTTCCAGGCGCGGCACCAGCCGCAGCCGGACGTCTCGCATTACGGCATAGCCGTGAATCTGGATTCGTGCATCCAGTGCACGCGCTGCGTGCGCGCCTGCCGCGAAGAGCAGGTCAACGACGTCATTGGTTACGCCTTTCGCGGCGGGCATTCGCAGATCGTGTTTGATCTTGGCGACCCGATGGGAGAGTCAACCTGTGTAGCCTGCGGCGAATGTGTTCAGGCCTGTCCGACAGGCGCGCTGATGCCGGCGCGTGACGCGGGTCTGGTCAAGCCCGACAAACAGGTGCACTCGGTGTGTCCGTATTGCGGCGTCGGCTGCCAGCTGACCTACAACATCAAGGACAACCGGATACTGTCGGTGGACGGCCGTGACGGCCCGTCGAACCACGAGCGCCTCTGCGTGAAGGGAAGATACGGCTTCGACTATGTGCAGCATCCACACCGCCTGACCAAACCGCTGATCCGCAAACCCGGAATACCCAAGCACGCCGACTTCACGATGGATCCGGCGAACCTGGACGATTATTTCCGCGAAGCGACCTGGGAAGAGGCGCTGGACCTGGCGGCAGGCAAGCTCAGGGAAATCCGTGACAGCCGCGGCAACAAGGCGCTCGCCGGCTTCGGTTCCGCGAAGGGTACCAACGAGGAAGCCTACCTGTTCCAGAAGCTGGTGCGCACCGGTTTCGGTTCCAACAACGTCGATCACTGTACCCGCCTGTGCCATGCTTCGAGCGTGGCGGCACTGATGGAGGCGGTGAATTCCGGCGCGGTGTCGAACCAGGTCAGCGACGTGGCGCACGCCGAGGTGATTTTCCTGATCGGAGCCAATCCGATATCGAACCACCCGGTGGCGGCGACCTGGATCAAGAATGCCGCGAAAAAGGGAGCCAAGCTGATCTACGCCGATCCGCGGCGTTCCGAACTGTCGCGCCATGCGGCGTATCCGCTGCAGTTCAAACCCGACACCGACGTGGCGCTGCTCAACGCGATGATGCACGTCATCGTCCACGAGGGGCTGGTCGACGGGGATTTCATCAAGTCGCGCACCATCGGTTACGAGGAACTGAGGAAAAACGTCGAGGGGTACAGCCCGGAAGCGATGGCGCCGCTGTGCGGCATACCGGCGGAAACCATCAAGGAGGTCGCGCGGGTGTATGCGACCTCGAAAGCATCGATGATCCTCTGGGGCATGGGCATTTCGCAGCACGTGCACGGCACAGACAATGCGCGCTGCCTTATCGCGCTGTGCCTGATGACCGGACAGATCGGCCGCCCGGGCACCGGGCTGCATCCGCTGCGCGGCCAGAACAACGTGCAGGGCGCATCCGACTCCGGGTTGATCCCGATGGTGTTCCCGGACTACCAGCGCGTAGACAACCCGCAGGCGCAGGCGCGCTTCGAGAAACTGTGGGGCGCCAAGCTCGATCCCAAGCCCGGCCTGACCGTGGTCGAGATCGTGCACGCGATACTCGACGGCGACATCCGCGGCATGTACGTGATGGGCGAGAATCCGGCGATGTCGGATCCCGACGCCAACCATGCGCGGGAGGCGCTGGCGAAACTCGACTGGCTGGTGGTGCAGGAAATTTTCCTGACGGAAACCTGCTATCACGCGGATGTCATCCTTCCGGCGACGGCCTGGCCGGAGAAGGACGGCACCGTCACCAATACCGATCGCATGGTTCAGCTCGGGCGCAAGGCGCTCGACGCGCCGGGCAAGGCCAAACCCGACCTGTGGATCATCCAGGAACTGGGGCGGCGCCTGGGGCTCGACTGGAATTACGACGGTCCGCGCGACGTGTTCAACGAAATGCGCAAGGCGATGAATTCGATCGCCGGCATCACCTGGGAGCGGCTGGAGGCGGAGAGTTCCGTCACCTATCCTTGCGAGAAGGAAGGGGACCCAGGGCAATCCGTTGTTTTTGTTGATAAATTTCCGACGGCGACGGGCAAAGCCAAATTTGTCCCCGCCGACGTGATCCCGGCCAACGAACGCCCGGACCGCGAATTCCCGTTCGTGCTGATCACCGGCCGCCAGCTCGAGCACTGGCACACCGGCGCGATGACGCGCCGCGCCGGCGTACTCGATGCCATCGAACCCGAACCCACGGTGTCCATGCACCCGCTCGATCTCGACGCGATCGGTGCAAAGGTCGGCGACGTGATCACCGTCGAATCGCGGCGAGGCATCATCTCGCTGTTTGCGCGTCCCGACGACGGCACTCCGCGCGGCGCGGTATTCATCCCGTTCTGTTTTTACGAAGCTGCGGCCAACCTGCTGACCAATCCCGCTCTCGACCCGTTCGGCAAGATTCCCGAGTTCAAATACTGCGCGGTGAAGGTTACCAAGGGCGGGGAACTTACACCGCGCTCGAGCTACGGTGGCGGACAGGTGCTGGCGCAGGTGGCAAAAGCATAAGCAGGCTGACTCACGCGCCCGTAACGCGGGCGTTCGTTCGTTTACGCACAGGAGAGGAGCAACATGGCGCTGTCGGATATTGAAATTGCCCAAGCGGCGAAAATGGAGCGCGTCGTCAAGATCGCGCAGAAGCTGGGCATACCCGAGGAACACCTGGTGCCTTACGGCCATACCAAGGCCAAGGTGTCTCTGGAGTACGTCGACAGCCTGAAGGGCAAGAAGAATGGCAAGCTGATCCTGGTCACAGCGATCAGCCCGACGCCTGCTGGCGAGGGCAAGACCACGACGACCGTGGGTCTCGGTGATGCGCTGAACAAGATCGGCAAGAAGGCCATGATATGCCTGCGCGAACCTTCTCTGGGCCCCGTGTTCGGCATGAAGGGCGGTGCTGCCGGCGGTGGTTACGCCCAGATCGTGCCGATGGAAGACATCAATCTGCATTTCACCGGCGACTTCAACGCCATCGCGCTCGCCAACAACCTTCTGGCGGCCGCGCTCGACAACCACATCCACCACGGCAACGAGCTGGGCATAGACGTGCGCCGCATCACCTGGAAGCGGGTGATGGACATGAACGACCGCGCGTTGCGCGACATCACGGTTTCCCTCGGCGGCCCCGGGAACGGTTATCCGCGCCAGGACGGTTTCGACATCGTGGTCGCCTCCGAGGTGATGGCGATTTTCTGCCTGGCCACCTCGCTGAAAGACCTGAAGACGCGGCTGGGCAACATCGTCGTCGGTTACACCCGCGACCTGAAGCCGGTGCGCGCAAAGGACCTCAAAGTGCACGGCGCGATGACCGTGCTGCTGAAGGACGCTCTGGCGCCCAACCTGGTGCAGACCCTCGAGAACAACCCGGCCTTCGTGCACGGCGGTCCGTTCGCGAACATCGCCCATGGCTGCAACACCGTGATCGCCACCCAGACCGCGCTGAAACTGGCCGACTACGTGGTGACCGAGGCCGGCTTCGGCGCCGACCTCGGCGCCGAGAAATTCGTCGACATCAAGTGTCGCAAGTCGGGCCTGAAGCCCGATGCCTGCGTGATCGTGGCGACCATCCGTGCGCTCAAGTTCCATGGCGGCGTCGACGTCAAGGAACTCAACAAGGAAAATCTGGCGGCGCTGGAAAAGGGCGTGGCCAACCTCGAGCGCCACGTCAAGAACGTGCGCGAGAACTACGGCCTGAAGTGCGTGGTGTCGATCAACCATTTCACCTTCGACACCGATGCCGAGATCGAGCTGCTGAAAAAGAAAATGGCGCCGCACAACGTGCCGGTGCTGCTGGCGCGGCACTGGGCCGACGGCGGCGCGGGTGCGACCGAAGTGGCGAAGAAGGTGGTCGAGCTGATCGACCAGGGCGAAAACCAGTTCAAGTTCGTCTACGACGAGAAAATGCCGCTGTGGGACAAGATGAAAACCATCGCCACCAAGATTTATGGCGCGGCAGACATTTCGGCGGACAACAAGGTGCGCGGCCAGATCAGGAAGCTGCAGGAAGACGGTTACGGCGACTATCCTGTGTGCGTGGCGAAGACCCAGTATTCGTTCTCGACCGATGCCGGTTTGCGCGGTGCGCCGTCCGGGCACATGGTCAACATCCGCGAAGTACGGCTGTCAGCCGGCGCCGAGTTCATCGTCATGGTCTGCGGCGACATTATGACCATGCCGGGCCTGCCGAAGATTGCCTCGGCCGAGAAAATCGATCTCACGGACGAAGGTAAAGTGGTTGGCCTGTTCTGAGACCCGTGGAGCCGGATGTATCGCGCGCCAGTCATCTGGTGTCCGTTGTTGACGCATTCGGAACCCGCATGATAGAAAGCGGTGCGCGCTGCAGTGGTTTTTTGGAGTGCGTTGTTTCAAAGGGGAGTAGCCACGGCAGCATTCACGATGCTGCCGCGGCATGGTCGTCATCACGGGATGCGGATTCTGCATCCCCGGCCATGCCGGCAATGTCAGACATTGCACGCGAGACCTTTGCCCGGCCGGGCAAGGTCTTTTTTTATGCCCGGATTTGCCCGCAGCCGCCGCCATATCGCGGATGCGGAATGCAGTGAAATGAATATGGTGCGTGGTGCCGATGCTGCGCCGGTGGAACCGGCCGGCATCAACCTGCCGGGAGCGGGTGGCGCCGGGCGCCGACCATAGAAGCATAAAAAAAGGGGATTGTGCATGGAAACGATGCAATGGCTGACGCTGATCGTCTTTGCCTTGACGATCATAGTGGTGATAACCAATGTCATAGATGCCACACTGGCGGCCCTGATCGGCGTGGCCCTGATGTGCTGGCTGGGCATCATGACCGAGACCGAGGCCTTCAAGTTTGTCGACTGGAACGTGATGGCGATCCTGGTCGGCATCTGGATCATCGCCGGGCATTTCGGCAAGTCCGGCGTGCCGAGCTGGCTTTCGATACAGGCCCTCAAGCTGTCGGGTGGCCGCCCCGGTTTTCTGGTGATGATCCTGACTTTCCTCGCCGGCGTGATTTCGATGTTCGTCGACAACGTGGTGACCATCCTGATGATGGCGCCGGTGGCGCTGCCGCTGGCTCGGGCGATGAAGCTGTCGCCGGTGCCTGTGATCCTGATGATCGGCTTCGGTGCCAATTTCATGGGCACTGCGTTGCTGATCGGCGACCTGCCGCCGCAGATGCTGCACAGCGTCGCCGGTGCCGAGTTCTGGGACTTTTTCTGGCAGCACGGCAAGCCTTCATCGTTTCCGATACTGGTGGTGACGTTCGTGATTACCCTGGCCGCGATGTGGTTCTACGGTTTCCGGGGCCATAAACGCATCGCCGACCTGGGCAGCCTCGGCATCGAAGCCAGGATCGAAAACCCGCTGTTCGCCGGCGTTGTCGTGGTCTGGTTCATCGGCACCGTGGTGGCGATGTCGATGCGCGAATACATCGGCGTGCAGCTCGGTTTCATCGCCATGACCGGCGCGATTTCGCTGGTACTGGTGCTGGCGCTGCTCGGCGACCGCGTCAAGCAGGCCGACAGTTTCGAGGAAAGCGTGCAGGAACTCGACTGGCGAGCCATCTTTTTCTATGTCGCCTTGTTTGCACTGGTCGGCGGCCTCGAGAAAAGCCATATCCTGGACATGTTGGCCGACCAGCTCAAGCCGATCTTCCTGGAAAACTATGCCCTGGGCGCAACTCTTCTCTACTGGGTTACCGTGCCCATCGTCGGCATCGTCGAGCACGACGCCTACATCCTGACCTTCCTGCGCACCATCAAGGACATGGGGACGGCGGGGATCGAACCGTGGCCGCTGTACTGGATGCTGCTGTGGTCGGGCACTCTGGGCAGCAACCTGACAGTGGCTGGCGCGCCGGCACTGTATGTGGCGCTGAGCCTCGGCGAAAAGGAAGAAGGCCGCAAGGTGTCACTGCGCGAATTTCTGGCCTGGAGCGTGCCTTTCACCGTGGTTTGTTCCGTTGTCTGTTATATCCTCGGCATGCTGATCTGGGTGCTGCCCTACGTGAAATGAGGTGATGAACATGTATAAAAACATACTGATTCCGACCGACGGCTCCGCAAGGTCGCGTGCCGCGATTGCCGCAGCCGTCAAGCTCGCCAAAACCACGGGTGCCAGGGTGACCGCGGTTTACGCCGCGCCTCCGGCAACGCCGCTGGTTTACGAAAACCTGCTGCCGGTGGGTTATGTCACTCCTGGCGAACATGCGGCCGTGATCAAAAAAGCCGTCCAGCGTTATCTCGGCGTTGCCGAAAAGGCGGCCAAAGCCGCGCGGGTGAAGTACAAGCTGGTGCATGTCACCAGCGACTTCCCGGCCGATGTGATACTGGCGACGGCGAGGAAGGAAAAGTGCGACCTGATTTTTATTTCCTCCCACAGCCGCCGCGGCCTCGCGCGCATGCTGCTCGGCAGCGAAACGCAGAAAGTCATCGCCGGAGCCACTGTCCCGGTGCTGGTGCACCGTTAAGCATCCGGACCCTGTCGGCGGGGCAAGCCGATGTGCCGGGAAATTATATAAGTATCTGTTTTTAAATTTGTTTTATCCACGCGCTGGCGCCTGCTCCCGCACTGCCAGCGGGGCTGGGCGGGTGGCACGCAGGCCAAGATGATGCCTGCGGCATCCGCTCTGCGGACGCATCCGGCGCAGCTTGCCGCGACACTCCTGGAGGCGAGGGATATACTCGAATCTTGATTCCGGTCAATTCTTTCACGGCTGCAAATGCGAAAGAATGAACGTTCACGACGTTCTAACAAGGTTGGGCTGCGGCTTCTGCCGCAAAAAAACTCAGCACCCGTCGTTCAATTAAATAGGAGGAGTCACATGGCTATCCAACGAGTATTGTCACGTGGTTTGCTGCCGCTGGTTGCAGCATTCGGACTGCTGACCGCGGCAGCGCCGGTCGCGGCCTGGGAACCGACCAAGCCGGTCGAGTTCGTCATTCCTGCAGGTACCGGCGGTGGCGCCGACCAGATGGCGCGCCTGATGCAGGGCATCGTCGCCAAACACAACCTGATGAAGCAGGCACTGATACCCGTCAACAAGTCGGGTGGTGCGGGTGCGGAAGGTTTCCTCGAGGTGAAGGGCGCAAAGGGCGATCCGCACAAGATCATCATCACGCTGTCCAACCTGTTCACGACTCCGATGGCCACCGGTGTGCCTTTCAGCTGGAAGGACCTGACCCCGGTTTCGATGCTGGCTCTGGACCAGTTCATCCTCTGGGTGAATGCCGAGGATCCCTACAAGTCGGCCAAGGAGTATCTGGATGCAGTGAAAAAGGCCGGACCCAACAAGTACAAGATGGGCGGCACCGGCTCCAAGCAGGAGGACCAGATTGTCACCGCGGCGATCGAAAAGGCTGCCGGCGTGAAATTCACCTACATCCCGTTCAAGGGTGGCGGTGCGGTGGCGACCCAGCTGGTGGGCAAACACATCAACTCGAGCGTCAACAATCCGATCGAGGCGGTGGCGCAATGGCGTGCCGACAAGCTGCGCGCCCTGTGCGTGTTTGACTCCCAGCGCCTGCCGTACAAGAACAAGGTCACCAAAACCCAGGCCTGGGGTGACATTCCGACCTGCAGGGAAGCCGGAATTCCGACGGACTACGTGATGCTGCGCGGCATTTTCATGCCGGCCGGAGTATCGCCGGATGTGGTCAAGTTCTACGTCGATCTGTTTGCCAAGATTCGCGCAACACCCGAGTGGAAGAAATTCATGGAAGACGGCGCGTTCAACCAGACCGCCCTGACCGGCAAGGAATATGCCGACTGGGTGGCCCAGGCTGAAAAACTGCACTACGGCCTGATGAAGGATTCCGGGTTCCTCGCCAAGAAGTAACCATTGCCGGTACACCCCGGGCGGATCCGGCTGGATCCGCCCGGCGGGTTGCGACCGGATCCAGGCAGTTTTCCGCAGTTTTCCGCAGACGACGTTTTATCTTTCCCCATGAATGACAAACAGGTTTCTGACGGCGCGGCTGGCGCCGGTATTTCGGTCAGGGCGATGGAGATCGCAGTTGCGCTGATTCTTTTCGGTCTCGGCGGGATGGTGGTGTACGACAGCGTCCGCCTGGGTTACCGCTGGGTCGGCGACGGTCCCGAAGCCGGTTACTTCCCGTTTTACATCGGCGCATTCATCTGCGTGTCCAGTGCGGTTACCCTGGGCCAGGCGTTGTTCGGCAAGAAAAAAAGCGGCGTGTTTGTCGAGTGGCCGCAACTCAAGCTGGTGTTTTCGGTCCTGGTGCCGGCCGGGTTTTTCGTGCTCGGCATCCAGCTGATCGGCATCTATGTCGCGGCTGCCGCCTATATCGCGGTGTTCATGGTCTGGCTGGGCAAATACAACTGGATCAAGGGCGCATTGCTCGGAATCGCGGTCAGCGCAGTGATGTTCATGATGTTCGAGGTTTGGTTCAAGGTGCCCCTGTTCAAGGGCGCGTATAACCCCCTGGGTTTCCTGGGCTATTGAGCGGTTGCGCTGACTTAGAGGAGCTGGCAACTTGGAAGAAATCAACGCTCTTTTTCACGGGTTCTCGGTTGCGCTGACCCCGTTCAACCTGCTTTTGATGTTCGTCGGGGTAACGCTGGGCGTGCTGATCGGCGTGCTTCCGGGCCTGGGCGGCGCCAACGGCATCGCGATCCTGCTGCCGCTGACCTTTTCGATGGAACCGACGTCGGCAGTCATCATGCTGTCCTGCATCTACTGGGGCGCACTGTTCGGAGGGGCGATCACGTCGATCCTCTTCAACATTCCCGGCGAGCCCTGGTCGGTTGCGACCACGTTTGACGGTTATCCGATGGCACAGCAGGGCAGGGCGGGCGAAGCGCTGACGACGGCGTTCACGTCATCTTTCATCGGCGCGCTGTTTGCGGTGATCATGATCACCTTCCTGGCACCGCTGGTGGCAAAGTTTGCCCTGCAGTTCGGCCCCCCGGAATTTTTTGCGGTGTTTTTCCTGACCTTCTGCAGTTTCATCGGCATGGGCAAGGAACCGCCGTTCAAGATCGTTGCCGCGATGATGCTCGGGTTTGCGCTGGCCGCGGTGGGCATTGACACGGTAACCGGCCAGTTGCGGCTGATTTTCGGCTGGCACGAACTGATGCGCGGCTTCGATTTCCTGATTGCGGTCATCGGCCTGTTCGGCATCGGCGAGATACTGCTGTCGATGGAGGAGGGGCTGTCCTTCTCCGGGCGCAGCGCGAAGATCGACCCGCGCATCGTCGTCGCGACCTGGAAAAAACTGCCGCAGTACTGGCTGACATCGCTGCGCAGCTGCGTCATCGGCTGCTGGATGGGCATTACCCCGGGTGGTGCGACGCCGGCCTCGTTCATGAGTTACGGCATCGCCAAACGCATGTCGCCTGACGGCGCGAAATTCGGCACCGGAGTCCAGGAGGGCGTGGTGGCGCCGGAGACGGCTGCACATGCCGCGGGCACGGCGGCGCTGCTGCCGATGATTTCACTGGGCATTCCTGGGTCTCCGACGGCGGCGGTGCTGCTGGGCGGCCTGCTGATCTGGGGCCTGCAGCCCGGCCCGCTGCTGTTCGTCGAGCAGAAGGATTTCGTGTGGGGACTGATCGCCAGCATGTACCTGGGCAACATTGCCGGCCTGATCATCGTGCTGACCTGCGTGCCGCTGTTTGCGGCGATCCTGCGCGTGCCGTTTTCGATCATCGCGCCGGTGATCATTGTTATCTGCGCCGTCGGTGCCTATACCGTGCACAACGCGATGCTCGATATCTGGCTGATGCTGCTGTTCGGTGTCGCGGGTTACGCATTCAAGAAACTGTCCTACCCGCTGGCGCCGCTGGTGCTGGCCCTGGTGCTCGGCGATCAGGCCGAGAGCGCTTTCCGCCAGGCCATGCTGATATCACAGGGTGACGTGCGCATATTCTTCTCCAATGCCCTGGTCAGCAGCATCATGATCCTCGGTTTGCTGATGCTGTTCTGGCCGTTGCTGGCGAAAATGGTGGCGCGGATTCGCAAGGGCGCGGGCTGAAGGCGCTGCGACTCCGGGACCGGTTCCCGGCGACGGTTTACCGAAGCAAAGAAAAGGGGCACCGGACTCGGTGCCCCTTGTTTTTTGAGTCAGCGGAGGACTCGTTGCAGCATCCGTTTGCCGGAGCGGCCGGAACGGTTATTTCTTTTTCGCGCTGCTCGGATTCAGGCTGGTGATACGGCCGCTTTCGGTGCCGGCAGTCTCGTCGATCACGGCATTGATCAGCGTCGGCTTGCGCGTACGCACGGCTTCTTCCACTGCCTTGCGGAGTTCCGCCGGCGTCGTGGCATGCACGCCGACGCCGCCGAAGGCTTCCATCAGCTTGTCGTAACGCGCGCCCTTGACGAACACGGTCGGCGCCACGTCAGGGCCGCCCGCAGGGTTGACGTCGGTGCCCTTGTAGACGCCGTTGTTGTTCATGACCACCACGCACACCGGCAGGTTGTAGCGGCAGATGGTCTCGACTTCCATGCCCGAGAAACCGAAGGCGCTGTCGCCTTCCACCGCAATGACCGGGCTGCCGTCGCCGGCCACTGCGGCTGCCACGGCAAATCCCATGCCGATACCCATCACGCCCCAGGTACCGACGTCCAGGCGCTTGCGCGGCTTGTACATGTCGACGATGCTGCGGGTGAAGTCCAGCGCATTGGCGCCTTCGTTGACCAGGTAGGCGTCGGGGTTGGCCTTGATCATGTCGCGCATCACGTTCAGCGCGCTGTGGAAATTCATCGGCGAAGGGTTTTTCGCCAGTGTTTCGGCCATCTTGCCGATATTCTTGTCCTTGCGTTCGGCGATGGCGCCCAGCCAGTCCGCCGACGGCTTGGGCCAGCCGGCACCCATGGCGTTGATTCCGCCCAGCATTGCCGCCACGCAGGAGCCGATGTCGCCGACCACCGGCGCGTCGATGCGCACGTTGCTGTCGGCTTCCTGGGGTGAAATGTCGATCTGCACGAACTTCTGGCCACCCCAGGCCTTGTGATCCTTGCCACCCCAGGTCTTGCCCTTGCCGTGCGACAGCAGCCAGTTGAGCCGTGCGCCGATCAGCATCACCACGTCAGCCTCGGGCAGTACGTAGGAACGGGCGGCGGCGGCGGACTGGGGATGAGTGTCGGGCAGCAGTCCCTTGGCCATCGACATCGGCAGGTAGGGAATGCCGGTCTTTTCGACCAGGGCGCGGATGTCGGCATCGGCCTGGGCGTATGCGGCACCTTTGCCGAGAACGATCAGCGGGCGTTTGGCGTTTTTCAGCAGGTCGAGGGCGCGTTGCACCGCATCCGGGGCCGGGATCTGGCGCGGGGCGGGATCGACGACCTTGATCAGGGAATTTCTGCCCGCTTCAGCAGGCATGGTTTGCGCGAACAGCTTGGCCGGCAGATCGAGATAGACGCCGCCCGGGCGGCCTGAGACGGCGGCGCGGATGGCACGCGCAATGCCGATGCCGATGTCTTCGGCATGCAGCACGCGGAAAGCGGCCTTGCACAGCGGCTTGGCGATGGCCAGCTGGTCCATTTCCTCGTAGTCGCCCTGCTGCAGGTCGACGATTTCGCGCTCGCTTGAGCCGCTGATCAGGATCATCGGGAAGCAGTTGGTGGTGGCGTTGGACAGCGCAGTCAGGCCGTTGAGGAAGCCGGGAGCGGACACCGTCAGACAGATGCCGGGCTTCTGCGTCATGAAACCTGCGATGGCGGCGGCGTTGCCGGCGTTCTGTTCATGGCGGAACGAAATCATGCGCATGCCCGCGGCCTGTGCCTTGCGGGTGAGATCGGTGATCGGTATGCCGGGCAGGCCGAAGATGGTGTCGATGCCGTTGATCTTGAGGGCATTGATGACCAGATGGAAACCGTCTATCTGTTCCTCGGATTGCGCGTCGGTCGTCATGCCGGGGTGCTTCGCGTTCATGTTGGGGTGCCTCGCGTTCTTGCCGTCGATTGAACGGGTGTTTTTCTCGGTTAAATCCGCCGTGGAGAATAAAAAAGCCGAATTGCCCAAGGCCGAGATGCGTCGATACACGGCGAACCCACGTCGCCCGGAGGGACAGTGATCCGGTGACCATGGTTAGTCCGGGCGTATCATAGTGTGATGCACGTGCGTGCACTCTTGACCCCGGTCAATTTTGCCCCGGTTTGCACAGGAATTTCCCCCGGTATTGCGATGCATCAAACACGCCGCTGCGGTCAGCGTGGGCGGGACAGGAGGGATTCAGATTTTGCCTCGCCGCTTCAGGCGGCTCAGCGTTTCCGGCGACAGGTTCAGGTAGGAGGCCAGTTCCTTTTTCGGCAGGCGTTCGGCGAGACCGGCATGTTTGCGCATGAAGCGCTGCACCCGTCCCGGGGCATCGAGCAGGTGCAGCGTGATGGTGTGCGCCATGACTTCGCTCATCAGTTTCATTACTTCCAGCTCGAACTCGCTCTTGATCCTGGCGTGCCGCTCGAGAAACGCCGCCCACTGCAGCATCGACAGCTTGGCCGCGCGCACGCGGGTAACCGCGCGTATTGAATAGGGCATCGGTGTTTTCAGCCGCCACGCTGCATAGCTGGTATCGATGTCGCTTTCGGCGGCAAAACGCAGGATCATTTCCTTGCCCTGGGCGTTGGAAACCACGCGTTTGAGGACCCCGTCGATGACAAAATACTGTTCCATGGAATGGGTGCCCTGGTGTTCCAGGGTTTCGCCCTTGGCGTAGTCGGTGATTTCCAGCAGCGGCTCGAACTCCTGCCACTGCGCCGCGCCGAGGTTCTGCAAAACCATGTTTTGCCGCAATTGCAGGCGGATGATTTTGAATTGGGGATGCAGTGCGAGCTGGGTCATGGCCGCGGGCTGGAAAAACCAGGGAATCGGATTGTATAACTATATGTTTATCAGGCTGGTTTTTGGAGTGGAATCTTGACTCTGGTCAAGGCCGCGGCGACTGCCATTAACCTATAGTTTTGCCCTCTCGCCGGAGTGGCGGATTACCGGGACGGCGCTGCCGTCCCCGGATATTGCGAATGGTGTTCCCGCCGGAACCCATGCGCCCATGCAACGCGCCGGCGGCTCATCTGCCGCAGATTGACTGGAGACCGGAATGGAAGCTCTAAAGGGTGTTCGAATTCTCGACATGACCCATGTTCAGGCGGGTCCGACATGTTCCCAGCTGCTGGCATGGATGGGTGCAGACGTGATCAAGTTCGAGCCGCCGCAGGGGGATGCGACCCGGGGGCAGTTGCGCGACGTGCCGAACGCCGACAGCCTCTATTTCACCATGCTCAACTGCAACAAGCGCTCGATTACGGTCAACATGAAAAGCGCCGAGGGCAAGACGGTTTTTGTCGATCTTCTCAAAAGGTGCGACATCATGATGGAGAATTTCGGCCCGGGTGTGCTGGAGCGTCTCGGATTCACATGGGAGAAAATCCACGAAATCAATCCGAAGATCGTGGTCGGGTCGATCAAGGGTTTCGGATCTACCGGGCCTTATGCCGATTTCAAGGCCTATGAGAACGTGGCGCAGGCCATGGGTGGCGCGATGAGCACCACCGGCGTTCCGGATGGCCCGCCGTTCGTCACTGGCGCGCAGATCGGTGATTCAGGTACCGGGCTGCATCTCGCCATCGGCCTGCTGGCGGCGCTGCATCATGCCAACCGCACCGGACAGGGCCAGTATGTCGAAGTTGCAATGATGGACGGGGTGATGAACCTGTGCCGCGTCAAGTTCCGCGACCACCAGCGGCTGACGCGAGGCGACCTGCCGGAATATTCGGTGCCGACATACAAAGGCATGGGCGAGACGCCGCGCGCCGGCAACGATTCGGGCGGCGGCCAGCTCGGTAACGCGATTCATTGCAAACCGCACGGCGCCAACGACTGGCTGTATATCGTGGTGCAGGAGGCAGTCTGGGATGCGCTGGCCAAACGCATCGGCCCCGATCTCGGCATGCCTGACCTTGCTGCCGATCCGCGCTTTGCCACGATCGGCGAGCGCCGCAAAAACCAGCAGCTGATGTGGACGCTGATCAACAAGTTCGCGGAGAAATTCACCAAGCGCGAATTCATGGCCATCCTCAATCCGCTGGATGTGCCCTGCGGCCCGATCATGTCGACGGAAGACCTCGCCAACGACGAGCATATCCGCGGACGGGACATGTATGTCGAACTCGATCACCCCCAGCGCGGCAAGTGGTACAACGTTGGCATGCCGATCAAGCTCTCGGCTTCGCCCGCCGTGATCAAGCGCTCCCCGCTGCTGGGCGAGCACACCGACGAGGTGCTGAAGGAAGTCCTGGGTTACGGGGACGAGCAGATCGGCAAGCTCAAATCGGCGGGCGCGTTCAGTGCTCCGCCCAGGAAAAAATAATTCAGCCAGTCCCGCAATCTGCAGAGGATTCATCATGAAAATCGCCATCATTGGACAACAGGACTTCGGCAAAGAGGTTCTCGAGGCATTTCTCGCCCGCAAGGACGAGGTTGCGGGCGTGTTCTGCGCGCCCGAAAAACCGGGCGCAAAAGCCGATCCGCTGCGTACCGCAGCCGAAGAACGCGGCCTCAAGGTATTCCAGTTCCCGTCGCTGCGGGTGCCCGAAGCGCATGACGCGCTGAAGTCGCTTAACGTGGACATCGGCGTGATGGCCTATGTGCTGCAGTTCGCCCCGGACTCGTTCGTACACCTGCCGCGGCTGGGCACCATCCAGTATCACCCGACGCTGCTGCCCAGATACCGCGGACCGTCGTCGCAC
>JBFWOE010000041.1:0-21427 GCA_050250695.1 Burkholderiales bacterium | reverse complement strand
CAGCATGATTACGCGGCCGCCGGACTCGCGTGCGGCGTGGGCGGCGCAGGCGGCGGCATTGCCGGCGCCGACGACGATGACATCAGGGGAGCCGAATATCGAAGTGCTCATCAGTTTTCTCTTGAAATTTTGAAAAAAACAGGTGCCTGCGTATCAGCGGTCTATGCCCGCCGGGCGTGAATCGTCACCCGACAGCAGGGAATAGTTCACCGCGCGGCCCACGCCCTGGCGGAAACCCTCGAGGCGAAGCACCTGGCCCGGTGCGATGTTGGCGAGGTTCACGTCACGGCCGAAGTCACGAAGCATCTGCACGTGCTGCTGTGGAAAGCGGTAGGGGTCTGCCTCGATCACCACGTGGTCGAACCAGTCCTGCGCGCACAGCGCCTTCAGGCTCTGCGGCGCGTCCTTGGCGAGCAGATCCATTTCGCATTGTTCTACGGTGACGTGGTGGATGCCCTGCGCCGCAACCGAACGCACGATGCCCTCGAGGTATTCGAGGCTCAGCGCATCTTCCGGATTCTTGCGGCCGAATTCGTAGACCACCTTGATGTTTTCCTTCTGGAAGCGCCCGATCATGCGCTTGCGGTCGTCTTCGCTGAGCGTCACGTAATTCTCGGAAATCTCCAGTCCCGGAATGGCGAGGCGTTTGAGCAGGGCGACCAGGCCGTCGATTTCGTTGCGGTGCCAAGCGTATTCGAAGAGGATGCCGCCGGCGAAAGGCATTACGCCGGCATCGAGGTAGAGCTGCGTCGTGCGCTTGACGGTGCCTGCCGGGATCAGCAGCGCGTTCATCGCGTAGATCTTGGCGTAGTCGATGTATTCGGCGGCGACGCTGAGCAGGTCGCGAATGCCGTTTTCCCCGCCCGACCAGCCGAAGGTGTCGGGGCCGAAGTCGATCATCGAGGTGATGCCGCGGCGGCGTGGTTTTGGGGTGCGCGGCGGCAATGACAGTTCAGCGGCAGGTGTGGTCATGATCGGGGTGTCGGTCATTGCAATTCAGGATTGAAATGAAACACGCAATACAGCGGGCCGCGTTGTGCCGCGAACCGGTGCGTGTTTCCAAATGGTCCACCAAACGGACTGGCTGAGTATAGCGGAAGGCCTGCACGGAATCGCGCAGGAATTCACGATGTGGTCAGTAATTGCGGAAGCTCGCGGCGCTGTTCAGTGCAGGGTCTTGGCCACCGGTTCTTCCGGGGCGTCTTTCGCCGATGCCGGGGCCGGCGCGGCATGGTGCGCGACCATGCGCCAGCCGTGGCTGGTGCGCTGGTAGACGTTGGTGGCGATCATCGGCTGGCTGGTGCGCGGCTGACCGGCGACGGAAATGTGTTCATAGACGCTGTGCACTGCAAGCATCATGGTGTGGATCAGCTGCTGGTCGCGCAGGCTGAAGCGCAATTGCTGGCCGCCGGAAAATATCCGGTCCCAGGATTCGCGGATGCGGTCGACTCCGGAAATGCGTGCGCCGCCGGGATGCACGCAATAGACCTCATCGTCATCGGACCAGACTTCCATCATGGCTTCGAGGTCGCGCCTGACCAGCGCGTCGTAGAACGCTGCTTCGGCATCCTGCGGCGTGGCGAACAGCGTTTTTTTCACGACGACTCCTCATTCGTGCGCGAAATCAGGGATCGATTCTAGCAAAATCGATGGCGGCAAATACGTGCTCGGGAAGGAGGTCGTTGAGGCATTTGAAGTGACCCAGCGGGCAGACACGTTCAAAGCACGGGCTGCATTCCATTTTCAGGAACAGGATGCGGGCTTCGGCACTGAGTGGTGGGGTGAATCGCGGCGAACTCGAACCGTAGAGCGCGACCACCGGACGGCCGACTGCGGCGGCGACGTGCATCAGGCCGGAGTCGTTGGTGATGGTCAGGCGCGCGGCGGCGAGCAGATCCGCGGCCTCGTCGATGCCGGTTTTCCCGCACAGGTTGCTGCAGCAGCCGGGGGCATCCTGCGCGATGGTTTCGGCAATGGCATGGTCCTTCGGTGAACCCACCAGCCAGACGGCGTAGCCGCGTGCGGCGAGCAGCCGCGCGAGCGCAGCGAAATGCCGTTCGGGCCAGCGCTTGGCCGGACCGTATTCAGCACCCGGACAGAATGCGACTGCCGGCCTGGCGGAGTCGAGCCCGAGACGCGCCAGCAGGCGCTGCCGCTGTTCCGCGGTAGATTGCAGGACCGGGTTGGGCAATGCTCCCGGGAGCAGGATGCCGGGCGGCAGCGCCAGTGCGGCAAAACGCTGCGCCATCTGCGGCAGAGCGCGTTCGTCGAGCGTGCGCAGGTCGTTGAGCAGGCCCCAGCGTGCTTCACCGCGGAAACCGGTGCGCGACGGGATGCCGGCGAACCACGGAACCAGCGCGGACTTCCACGAATTTGGCAGCACCACGGCGAGGCTGTAGCCCGCGGCACCCAGTTCCCGGCCGAGCCGGCGGCGCGCACCCAGTTGCAGCGCGCCGTGGCCGAAGGGATTGGCGAGGCCGCGGCGTACTTCGGGCATGCGCGCGAGCAGTGGCAGCGTCCACGGCGGTGCGAGGTAATCGATGGCCGCGCCGGGGTGGCGCTGCGCGAGCAGGCGCAACATGGGTTGGGAGAGGACGGTATCGCCGACCCAGGACGGGCCGACAACGAGAATATTCATGACCGTTGTGCAGTCCCGCGCAGTGCAGGCCCGGACTGCACGCGCGCTCAGTGGTGGCCGGCTGCCGCGCCGCCCTTCAACGCGTAGCGCGTGCCGCAGTACGGGCACAGGGCTTCGCCGGTGTTCTCGATCGGCAGGAAGACGCGGGGATGCGAGTTCCACAGCAGCATCGAGGGCATCGGGCAGTGCAGGGGCAGGTCTTCGGCCGTGACTTCGATGCGGCGCGAAGTGTTGGCGGCAGGTTCGCTCATGGTTTTCAGGCGGCCACCGGCGTCAGCCAGTCGCGGTGGGCGGCGGCCTTGCCGTTGACACAGTCAAAGAACATGGCCTGCAGGCGTTCGGTCACCGGCCCGCGTTTGCCGTTGCCGATGGTGCGGCCGTCGACTTCACGGATCGGTGTGACCTCGGCCGCGGTGCCGGTGAAGAAGGCTTCGTCGGCGATGTAGAGGTCGTCGCGGGTGATGCGCCGCGCTGAGACCGAGTAGCCCATTTCCTCGGCGAGCGTGATGATGGAGCCGCGGGTGATGCCGATCAGCGCACTGGTCAGTTCCGGTTCGTAGATTTTCCCGTCTTTGACCATGAACAGGTTTTCACCCGAGCCCTCGGCGACGAAGCCGTCGACGTCAAGCAGCAGGCCTTCATCGTAACCGTGTTCCGTGGCCTCGAGGTTGGCCAGTATCGAGTTGGCGTAGGTGCCGGAATACTTGGCGCGGCACATGGAGACATTGACGTGATGACGTGCATAGGACGAAGTCTTGACGCGGATGCCTTTTTCGAGGGCTTCCGCGCCCAGGTAGGCGCCCCAGGGCCATGCCGCGATGGCCACGTGCACGCTGGCACCTTTGGGTGACACCCCCATTTTTTCAGATCCGAAAAAGGCGATCGGGCGGATGTAGCAGGATTCCAGCTTGTTGGCGCGGACAACTTCCTTGTGCGCTTCCATCAGCACCTCGCGCGAAAAGGGGATCTTCATCATGTAGATGTGTGCCGAGTTGTAGAGCCGGTCGGTGTGTTCCCTGAGGCGGAAAATTGCCGTGCCCGAGCCGGTCTTGTAAGCCCGCAGGCCTTCGAACACGGCAAGACCGTAGTGCAGCGAATGGGTCAGGACGTGGGTGTTTGCGTTGCGCCAAGGCACCAGTTTCCCGTCGTACCAGATCTGCCCGTCGCGGTCTGCCATCGACATGCCAGTATTCTCCGATTTTCAGTGGTTTGGATTACCGTGCCGGACTGCGGCTATGCGTCCTGGGGGCACCGAGAACCGGCATTTTAGCCGATTTGCCAGGCATTGCCGATGCGTGCGCCGCCGTTTATCGAAGTCGGCGCATTAACCGGGTACAATGGCGGATATAACAGGGGTCTTGAATGCGGATTCCGCTGTCATCCGGCGAATCAACGTGGGAGAGAAGATGCTGGTAAAGCTGCGCGCATGGCTCAATGGTCTGAGCGATCGCGTCATCACCGAGCAGGATTCCGAGCAGGACAAACTCAACAAAACCCTGCTGATTTTCGCCTGCGGGCTGATGGGGTTCGGTTCTGTCCTGTGGCTCGCGCTGTACTGGGCGATGGGCATCAAGTTCTCAACGACCGTGCCGCTGGCCTACCTGACGATATCGGCGGTTTCGCTGGCGTATTACGTCTACACGCTGAATTTCGCGGTATTCCGCACCCTGCAGGTCAGTCTGTTCCTGTTCATGCCGTTCATCATGCAATGGAGCATCGGCAGCTACGTCAGTTCTTCCGGAGTCGCCCTTTGGGCGCTGCTGGCGCCGGTGGGGGTGATGATTTTCCAGGGCGCACGCCAGTCGCTGCCCTGGTTTGCCGCATACATCGTCCTGACGGCGGTGTCGGGCTTTTTCGACTTCTGGCTCACTTCCGGCGTCGAATCCGGGGTGACCATGCAAAGCATCGCGGTTTTTTTCACTCTGAATTTTGCCGCAATGTCGACGATCATGTACCTGCTGATCAGTTTTTTCGTGCGCCAGCGTGACAAGCTCGAGGCCGCGGTCACCCAGCAGAACCAGCTGCTGCTCATCGAGCAGGAAAAATCCGAAAACCTGCTGCTGAACATCCTGCCTGCACCGATCGCTCGCCGACTGAAGGACCAGCAGGGCATCATTGCGGACGGGTTCGCGGATGTCACCGTGATGTTCGCCGATATCATCAATTTCACCAGCCTTGCCGAGACGGTGCCGCCCAAGGCCATGGTGGAGTTGCTCAACGAAGTATTCTCAAAATTTGATTCGATGGCTGATTTTTATCGCCTCGAAAAGATCAAGACCATCGGCGACGCTTACATGGTGGCCGGCGGCTTGATTGAACATGACGGCGTTGATTTTGCAGTGGATGCGCGTGACTATAGCGCTGCGATGCTGCGTTTGGCACTGGAAATGCGCCGCTACATGGCGGAACTGTCCGAGAAGAAGGGCATGCCGCTGGGCATCCATGTCGGGATCTGCTCGGGTCCGGTGGTGGCCGGGGTGATCGGCACCCGCAAGTTCATCTATGACCTGTGGGGTGACACGGTCAATACCGCAAGCCGGGTCACCGGCGAGGCCAAGGCGGGGATGATCTTCGTCGATGCCATGACCTATCGCCGCTCGAAGTCGCAGTTCGAATTCGAAGGGCCCATCACGATCACGGCACGGGGCAAGGGCAATATCGACGTTTACCGTCTGATCGATCTTGCGCCCCACCTGCGCGAAGTCACGGTGTAGCTGCTGTTTCGCCGAACAGCGCCTCCCACAGCGCCTTCACGGCCCCGACTTCCTTTTCCACGCTGTGCGGATCGATCCGGGCATAACGGTCCCCGGCAAGCCTCAGTTGGTGTTGCAGTTCACGAAAGCGCCGGTAAGCGTCGTGCACGGCATTGGCCTGCCCGCGGTCGACCAGTGCCAGTGCGGCCGCGGTTTTCAGCAGTGCGAGATTGCCGGAATTGGCGGTCAGCTGCGGATGGGCATGGGCATGACCCAGCACCAGGTACTGCACCATGAACTCGACGTCGATGATGCCACCATGGTCGTGCTTGATGTCGAACAGTGGGCTGGTGTTCGGATGCGCGTCGTGCATCTTCCGGCGCATTTCGAGTATGCCTGCGCGCAGGACTACGGGTTCCCGCGGGGTGCGCAGCACCCTGATGCGCAGTGCCTCGAATTCACGACCGATGGCGGAGTCGCCGGCGACGCTGCGCGCACGGGTCAGCGCCTGGTGTTCCCACAGCCAAGCATCCTGCAGCTGGTAGCTGCGCATGCTCTCCAGCGGGGTGACCAGCAGGCCGCTGGCGCCGTCGGGGCGCAGGCGCAGATCGGTCTCGTAGAGCAGGCCGGCCGCGGTGACGCTGGTCAGCCAGTTGTTGATGCGCTGGGCCAAGCGTGCATAGGTTTCCGCGGCCTCTGGATCGGCATCGTCATACACGAACACGATGTCGAGGTCCGACGCGTAACCGAGCTCCTTGCCGCCGAGTTTGCCGTAACCGATGATGGCAAACAGCGGTTTGTCGCGGTGGCGGTGACGCAACCCTTGCCAGGACAGGTCCAGCACTTCCTCGAGGATGGTCGATGCCAGGTCGGACAGCCTGTCGCTCAGCGTTTCCAACGGCAGGGTGCCTGCGAGATCCTGGGCGACGCAATGCAGGGTCTGCGTGTTCTTGAAATGCCGCAGCAGGTCCATCTGCCGTTCGACATCCCCTTCCGCCGCCGCCAGGTCGGCATGCAGCGCCGCGCGCAGGGCGGCGTAGTCCGGCGCAGCAAGCAGGTTGCGCGTGTCCAGCAGCTCGTCGAGCAGGATCGGGTGCTGGGTGATGTATTGCGCCACCCAGGGGCTGGCTCCCATCAGGTCCGCGACGCGTTCTAGTGCGTGCGGGTATTCGTGCAGCAGGGCGAGATAGGCTTCGCGGCGGCTGATGGCTTCGAACAGTTCGAGCAGCCGCTGCAGCGTGGCATCCGGATCACGGTGCGCGGCGGCTGCGGCTATGGCCGAGGGAACCAGCCGGTCGAGGCGCCGCTGACTCGAGGCCGGCATCTGCTGATAGCGGTTGCCGTTGCGCAGCAACGCCAGCCGTCGGGCGATTTCAGAGGGCTGCGCGAAGCCGATTTCCGCAAGTTTTCGCACGGCGGGAGATGATTCGGCGACATGAGGATGCCAGAGTTCCGCGAGGGGATGGGCCGCGGTATCGTTTTCACCGAAGATGGCTTCGAAATGCCGTGACACCGCATCGCGATGCCGCGCCAGCACCGCGGCAAACGCCGGTTCGTCGGCAAAATCCATGCTGGCGGCGAGCAGTTTCCGTTCGGCGGGGTCCGCGGGCAGTGCCTGGGTCTGCTGGTCGTCGCGGTATTGCAGGCGGTGCTCGAGATTGCGCAGGAACACATAGGCATCCCGCAGTTCGGTCGCAGCCTCGAGGCTGATGAATCCGCCCTGGCCGAGCGCTGCGAGCACGGGGAGCGTGGACTGCTGCTGCAGCGCGCGTTCGTGCCCGCCGCGAATCAGCTGGAATACCTGTGCGGTGAATTCGATTTCACGGATGCCCCCGGGTCCCAGTTTGATGTCGTCCAGGCGGTCCTGGCGGCGGACTTCGTGGCGGACCTGGCTGTGCAGGCTGCGCATCGCGGCAAAAGCGCCGTAGTCAAGGTGGCGGCGGAATACGAAAGGCCGCACCAGGGCGATCAGCGCCGCCTGCCGGTCGCCGGTCAGCGGGCGGCCCTTGATCCAGGCGTAACGCTCCCAGGCACGGCCCTGGGTAATCAGGTAGTTTTCGAGCATGTCGAATCCCACCACCAGCGGGCCGCTGTCGCCGTAGGGTCGCAACCGGGTATCTACGCGGAACACGAAGCCGTCCTCGGTCCATTCATTGAGGGCGGTGATCAGGCGGCGCGCGAGCCGGGTGAAGAACTCGTGGTTGCTCAGCGGTCGCGCGCCGTCGGTTTCACCTTCCTCGGGGTAGATCAGCACCAGGTCGATGTCGGATGAGGCATTGAGTTCGGCGCCGCCCAGCTTCCCCATGCCGACCACGTGCAATTGTTGCGCTGCGGCGTCGGTCGAGCCGCGCGGTTCGCCGTGTGTGACGGCGAGGTCGTTGTGCAACCGGTCCACGGCTGTGCGGATGGCGATTTCAGCGAGCGCGGTCACGGTGGCCACGGTTTCATCCAGACCCGAACGTCCGCTGAGGTCGCGCGCGATCACCCTGGCCATGACCCGCTGGCGCAACAGCCGCAGGGCGCGCCCGAGGCTGGCGTCATCGACGATGTTTGATGCGGCGAGTTCGGCCTGCATGTCGGCCACGGTGAACGGCAACGCCAATTCGGCTGTCGTAATGATCGCGGGATTGGCGGTGAGCAGCCGCTGCAGATAACGGCTGTAACGTGCCGCGGCACGGATGTCGTGGTCGTCGCCGGCGACAGCCTGTGCGTTATTCGATTCCATGGCCGGTTCGCGTTAGAATGGCTAAGCCTTTGTTTCGTTTCCGCATTTTACATTCTTATATTTTTTCGACGCCAAATGAGCCTAGCCGCAGTCCGCAGCCGGATCCAGAGGAGCTCATTGTGGATTTATCGCCTGCTCACATGGAGCGTGCTGGCGGCAGGGCTGGCGTTCGCCGCGGCTGTGCTGGTGCTGCGCTACTGGATATTGCCCGATATCGCAGTGTATCGGGATGATATTGCCCAGACACTGAGCCGCGCCGCGCAGCAACGCATCACCATCGGCGGCATCAGTGCGAACTGGGACGGCTTGCGCCCGCAGCTGGCACTGGCGCAAGTGGTGGTGCACGACGCGGGGGGGCAGCCCGCGCTGGAGCTGCCGCGCATCGACGCCACGCTGTCATGGCGATCAGCAGCCCTGCTGCAGGTCAATTTCCATTCACTGGATATCCACCGGCCGGTATTGACGGTCCGTCGCGACAACAATGGCGCCATCACCGTGGCCGGCATTCCGATGAATGCGGGGGTGCAGGGTGGCGGCGGATTTTCCCGCTGGCTGCTCGGCCAGCGCGACATCGAGATCCACGATGCACGCCTGATCTGGAATGATGAAATGCGCGGCGCCCCGGTGCTTGCCCTGGAGCAGCTGCAGTTGCGGATCGTCAACAGCGGCCACCGGCACCGCCTGGCCTTGCGTGCGGTGCCGCCGGCAGGGCTGGCCTCGCCGCTGGACGTGCGTGCCGATCTGACGGGTGAAAGTTTCCGGTCGATGGCCGAGGCTCTGACGGGCCGGCTTTATGTGCATGTCGACCATGTCGACATCCCCGGCTGGCGGCAGTGGTTCGATTTTCCGGTGCATTTTCCGCAGGGCGCCGGCGCGTTGCGTTCGTGGTTTACTTTCGACCGCAGCGAACTTGAGTCTGTCATCGCAGACGTGCAATTGAACCATGTCCGCGCCCGGCTCGGCGCCGACCTGCCGGACCTCGACATGCCGCAGCTCGGTGGCCGTTTTACGTGGAAACGGATAGCCGACGGATTCGAAGTAACGACACGCAAGCTTGCATTCACCACGGGCGATCGGCTGAACCTGCCGCCGGTCGACCTGCGGCTGCAGCTGGGAGGTGCGGGCAGCAACGGATATGTGCGCGGTGAACTGCAGGCCAACGCGCTGGAACTGGCGCCGCTGGTACAACTGGCGGACCGGCTGCCGCTGGCCCCGGGCTTGCGCAAGTCGCTTGCGGATTTCTCGCCTGCCGGCAGTGTCTACGACCTGTCGCTGCGCTGGAACGGCGCCTGGCCGCGACCGGCCACCTATGTGCTGCGAGGACGTTTCCACGAGCTGTCGCTGGCGCAGCAGGATGCCATGCCAGGTTTTTCCGGCTTCAGCGGCAACATCGATGGCACCGAAAAGGGCGGCACGCTGCATGTGGTGACGCAGAAGGCGGCACTGAGCATGCCGAAGCTGTTCCGCGAGCGACTGCGTTTCGACACGCTGACCGGCCAGATGTCATGGTCGAACACGGCGCAGGGCATCGAACTGCGGCTCAGCAACTTTGCCTATGCCAATGCCGATCTTGCCGGTACTTTGTTCGGTACCTTCCGCGTGGCCGCGGATGGCCCGGGGATGGCCGACCTGACCGGACACCTGACCCGCGGGGTGGCCAGTCGGGTGACGGCATACCTGCCGCTGACAGTGGCGAAGACTTCGCGGGGATGGCTGGACAGGGCCTTTGTCGCCGGCACGTCCAATGACGTGAAGTTCCGGCTCAAGGGAGATCTCGCGGATTTTCCGTTTGCCGACGAACGCCGCGGCATTTTCGAAGTGGCAGCCAAGGTCAGCGGCGGCGAGCTGAATTACGGAAACGGCTGGCCGAGGATCACGGGCATCGAGGGCGACTTCCTGTTTCGCGGCAAACGCCTGGAAATGAATGCCCGCGAGGCGGCCATCGGCAACGTCCGGCTGGGCAAGATCAGGGCGCTCATTCCCGATCTGGTGTACACCGATGAAGTGCTGCAGATCAGCGGAGAAGCGGAAGGAGCCACCGCGGATTTCCTCGCTTTCATCGACCAGAGCCCGGTGCGCGCGATGATCAACGATTTCACCGAGGGGATGAGCGCCAGGGGACGGGGCAGGCTGGGCCTCAAGCTGACCTTGCCGCTGCAAGCCATTGCGAAAAGCAAGGTCAGCGGCAGCTTCCAGTTCATCGACAACCAACTGTCGCCGGCCGAAGGCATGCCGCCGCTGGAGCAGGTCAACGGCCGCCTGGAGTTCACCGAGGCTGCTGTGCGTGTACCCAATGCGACGGCGTTTTTTCTTGGCGGGCCGCTGACCATCACGGCCGGCAGTCAGCGCGATGCCGCGGTCAACATCCGTTTCCAGGGGCGCATCAATGCTGATGCGGCGCGTCGTGCCGGCGGGGTGGAATGGGCACGGTACATGCGCGGTTCGACCGACTGGCGCGGTACGCTGGTCGTGCGCAACAAGAGGGTCGATGTCACTGCCGATTCGACACTGCGGGGACTGGCGGTCAATCTGCCGGCTCCGTTCACCAAGACGGCCGCCGAGGAACTGCCATTGCGGGTGGAGCGGAGGTTTACCGGTCCGCGGCAGGAGCGCATTTCATTGACTGCCGGAAAACTCGTGAATGCCCTGCTGTATCGCCGCAGCGAAGGCGGGGGCTCGCGCATCGAGCGCGGCGCCGTGCTTTTCGGCGAAGGCGCGGAGGTCGAGCCCGACAAATCGGGCGTCTCCGTATCGGGCGTGATCCCTGTGATCGATCTCGATGGCTGGCTGGCGATGCTTGGTGAAGGTGGCGGCGGCGGGATGCAGGTGGCGGGCATGGATCTGCGGATCGGCGAAGTGGAATGGTTCGACCGGCGTTTTGCGCCGCTGACGTTGACTGCCGTGCAGCAGCCGGGTGCACTGCAGATCAATGTCAAGGGACGTGATGTGGACGGTGCCGTATCCTGGCAGTCACAGGGCAAGGGGCGCCTGACTGCGCGCCTGCGCCGCCTTGCGTTGCCGGCAAAGGATGCCGCGGCCGTGGCTGCGGCGCCTGCGGAGGCGCCGGATACGCGATCCCCGGATCTGCCGGCGCTGGACGTGGTCATCGATGAATTCCGGCTTGCCGATCTTGCCTTGGGTCGCCTGGAACTGCAGGCAACGCCGCAGCAGAGTGACTGGCGCATTGAACGGCTGCGCCTGAGCAATCCTGAAAGCGTGCTTAACCTGGATGGCATCTGGCAGTCCTGGCTGACCCGGCCGGGTACGCAGGTGAACGTGCGGCTGGAGGTCAGTGATATCGGCAAGTTTCTGACCCGTCTGGGATATCCCGAGGGGGTGCGGCGCGGCGTTGCCAAGGTCGAGGGAAATCTGGCGTGGGCCGGCAGCCCGCAGCGCATCGACTATCCCACACTGTCGGGGAATTTCGTGCTTGATGCCGGCAAGGGGCAGTTCATCAAACTGGAGCCCGGCATCGGCAAGCTGCTGGGCATTCTCAGCCTGCAGTCGCTGCCGCGGCGGATCACGCTGGATTTTCGCGATATATTCAGCGAAGGACTGGCGTTCGACGAGATCGTCGGTGCCATCAAGGTCGGCAAGGGAGTCGCGACGACCGATAACCTGCGCATCACCGGGCCTGCGGCGCGCATCAACATGAGCGGCCAGGTGGATCTCGCGCGGGAAACCCAGAAACTGCGCGTCAAGGTCAATCCGCAGCTGTCCGACTCCGTTTCGGTGGCGGGGGCGCTGATCGGCGGGCCGGTTGCCGGTGTTGCGGCATTCATTGCGCAGAAACTGCTCAAGGATCCACTGGACCAGATTGCGGCCTATGAATATGACGTGACCGGAAGCTGGACCGATCCGCAGGTGGCCAAGGTCGAGCCCCCGGCGGGGGATAGCGGAAGCAATCCATGAACAGGTTGATGCTGGTTGCGGCGACAGTCATGTTGCCGGTGTCCTCACCGGCGGCGGAAATTCCCCCCGAACTGTGGGATCGTCCGCGGTCGGCACAGACCGTGATGGCATCGTCTGCGATCCGCCAGGCCGTTGCGGCCTATCACGGCGATACCGCGGCACGGATCATGATTGTTCACGGCCCGCGCCAGGCGGCGCAGGCCGAAGAACTGCGGGCGTGGCTGGTCGCTCTGGCCATCGACAGCGCACGCGTATTTTTGCGTGCCGATCCTGCTGCCGGGACGATCAGCATGGAGACTCTGAAATGAACGGAATGGCATGAGCACACGGTTGATATCGACGCTGGAGCAACGTGCGGGAACGGGTGTTGCCGACGCCGGTGCCACGCGGATCGCTGCACTGCAGATGGCTTCGGGCCCGCGTGTGGACGCCAACCTGCGGGAGGCGGCGCGCCTGATAGACATCGCCGCTGCGCAGGGGGCGCGCCTGGCGGCATTGCCCGAATATTTCGGCATCATGGGCATGAAGGACACCGACAAGGTTGCGGTTCGCGAGGCATTCGGCGACGGGCCGATCCAGGAGTTCCTGGCGGCCAGCGCGCGCAAGCACGGCATCTGGATCGTCGGCGGGTCGGTGCCGCTGGTGGCGTCGACGCCGGACAAGGTACTCAACACTTGCCTGGTCTACGACGACCTGGGGCGCTGCGTCGCGCGCTATGACAAGATCCACCTCTTCGGTTTCGAGATGGGCGCGGAGAAATATTCCGAGGAACGCACCATAGAGCACGGCAGCAGGGTGGTGACCGTCGACACGCCGTTCGGGCGCATTGGGCTTTCGATCTGCTACGACCTGCGGTTTCCGGAACTGTACCGTGCGATGGGCGAAGTCGATCTCATCCTGGTGCCTTCGGCATTTACCGAAACCACCGGCAAGGCGCACTGGGAGACGCTGATCCGTGCCCGTGCTATCGAAAATCTGGCTTACGTGCTGGCCCCGGCGCAGGGCGGGTATCATGTCAACGGACGCGAGACCCATGGCGATTCGATGATCGTCGATCCCTGGGGTGTCATACTCGATCGCCTGCCACGCGGTTCAGGCGTGGTCGTCGCCGGCATGAACCGTTCCCATATACAACGCCTGCGCCAGAGTCTGCCGGCGCTGACACACCGCACGCTGCAGCGTTAACATTTTTATAAGTATTTGATTTTATTGATAAATTAATGAAACCCGCGAATACTTTCGAGACCGCCTGCGCCGTGTTGCTGGCACCCCATGCGCTGGACGAGAACCGCCTGCAGCGCGTATTTGGCGAAATCATGGCGCACCGCGTGGATTATGCCGACCTCTATTTCCAATATTCGCGCAGCGAGTCCTGGAGCCTGGAGGAGGGCATCGTCAAATCCGGGAGCTTCAACATCGATCAGGGTGTTGGCGTGCGCGCGGTCAGCGGTGAAAAAACCGCGTTCGCCTATTCCGACGACATCAGCTTCAATGCGCTGCAATCAGCGGCGCAGGCCACCCGCGCCATCGCCAGCCAGGGCGCGGCGGGCAGCACCGCCATCGCGCGACAGGGTGCTCTGCGCGCGCTGTATGCTCCGCAGGATCCACTGGCCAGTCTCGATGCCCGGGCCAAGGTGGCCTTGCTGGAACGGCTGGAGCAAGCGGCACGCCGCCTCGATCCGCGGGTGACGCAGGTGATGGCTTCGCTCGCCGGCGAATACGAGGTGGTGCTGGTGGCGCGCAGCGACGGCATGCAGGCCGCGGACATCCGTCCGCTGGTGCGGCTTTCGTTGCAGGTGATCGTCGAGTCCGACGGCCGGCGCGAGCAGGGCAGCGCCGGTGGCGGGGGGCGATTCGACTATGGTTACTTCAGCGACGGGGTGATTGCCGATTACGCGCAGAAAGCCGTGCACCAGGCGCTGACCAATCTGGATGCGCGGCCGGCGCCTGCCGGCACCATGACAGTGGTGCTGGGGCCGGGCTGGCCGGGCGTGCTGCTGCACGAGGCGGTCGGCCACGGCCTGGAGGGCGATTTCAACCGCAAGGGCACTTCGGCTTTCAGCGGCCGCATCGGGGAGCGCGTGGCTGCACCCGGCGTGACCGTGGTCGATGACGGTACGCTGGAGCGCCGTCGCGGCTCGCTGAATGTCGATGACGAGGGCAATCCGACGCAGCACAATGTGCTGATCGAGGATGGCGTGCTGCGCGGTTATCTTCAGGATGCGCTGAATGCGCGGCTGATGGGCGTACCGGTCACCGGCAACGGCCGGCGCGAGTCATACGCGCACGTGCCGATGCCGCGCATGACCAATACCTACATGCTCAACGGTGACCGCGATCCGGCCGAGATCATCGCGTCGGTCGACCGCGGCCTGTACGCGGTGAATTTCGGCGGCGGACAGGTCGACATCACCAGTGGCAAGTTCGTGTTTTCCGCATCCGAGGCCTGGATGATCGAAAACGGCAAGCTGACTTATCCGGTAAGGGGCGCGACGCTGATCGGCAACGGACCGGATGCGCTGACCCGCGTATCGATGATCGGCAACGACATGAAGCTCGATACCGGCGTCGGCACCTGCGGCAAGGAAGGTCAGAGCGTGCCGGTGGGGGTGGGCCAGCCGACCCTGCGCATCGACGGACTGACGGTCGGCGGCACGGTTTAGGGTTGGTCCGGAATCCGCTATAATGCATTGATTTTATGGATAGTTGAGAAAGTCGAGAAACGAAATGTTGCACCGTACTGACGATCTGCGGATCAAGGAAATCAAGGAACTTGCCCCTCCGGCGCACTTGCTGCGAGAACAGGCTCTGAGCGAAAAGGCCGCAGACACCACCTACGAGGCGCGCCAGGCGATCCATCGCATCCTGCACGGTGCCGATGACCGGCTGCTGGTGGTCATGGGGCCCTGTTCGGTCCATGACGTGAAGGCTGCCAAGGAATACGCCGCGAAGCTGCTCGAGGCCAAACGCGCGCTGGCGGATGACCTGCTGGTGGTCATGCGCGTCTACTTCGAAAAGCCGCGCACCACGGTGGGCTGGAAAGGACTGATCAACGATCCCAATCTCGACGGCAGCTTCCGCATCAACGAAGGCCTGCGCATCGCGCGCGAACTGCTGCTGGAACTGAACGAAAGCGGCATGCCGGTGGGCTGCGAATTCCTTGACATGATCACGCCGCAGTACATCGCCGACCTGGTGTCGTGGGGCGCAATCGGCGCACGCACCACCGAATCGCAGATCCACCGCGAACTGGCTTCCGGGCTGTCGTGCCCGGTCGGGTTCAAGAACGGCACCGACGGCAACATCAAGATCGCCATCGATGCCATCCGCGCGGCGCAGGCCCCCCACCATTTCCTGTCGGTCACCAAGGGCGGCCACTCCGCGATCGTATCGACCACCGGTAACGAGGATTGCCACTTGATCCTGCGCGGCGGCAAGCAGCCCAATTATGACGCCGCCAGCGTCGATGCCGCAGGACGCGGGCTTGCCGAGGCCGGCATCCCGGCACGCATCATGATCGACTTCAGTCACAGCAACAGCAGCAAGAAGCCGGAACGGCAGGTGGATGTCGGGCAGGACGTGGCCGGCCAGGTTGCCGGCGGCGACGACCGCATTTTCGGTGTGATGGTCGAAAGCCACCTCAAGGCTGGACGGCAGGATCTGGTGCCGGGCAAGCCGCTCACCTACGGCGTCAGCATCACCGATGGTTGCATAGGCTGGGAAGAAAGTCGCAAGCTTCTGGACACGCTGGCCGACAGTGTGCGCAAACGCCGGCTCAAGGCGGTCGCCAAGGATTGAACGGGCGGCCAACGATGCGAATAAACTGACGGTTAACCCGCGCGCGATCATGGCCGAAGAAAGTCTGGGCAAAGCAACTGATCGGGGCAACCTCGAGAAATTGGAGCGGGTGGGCGCCGGCACCGCCATTACCGACGAGATTTTCGGACTGGTCGGCAAGTCGCAGTTTTTTGCCGAATTCTCGCAGGAAGACATCTCGATACTGGCCGGCTACATGGAGGTCTATCGCGCACAGCCGGGCGAAATCATCATCCGCGAGCGTGACGAGGGCGATTTCATGGTGCTGATCGTCGAAGGCGAGATCGACATCCTCAAGAAGGGGCACCGCGCGGAGCAGCAGCACATGACCAGTGCCGGGCCCGGCATGACGCTCGGCGAGATGTCGATGATCGACGGCGAACCGCGTTTCGCCACCTGCATGGCCTCACAGCCCACCACCTTTGCCGTGCTGACGCGCGACAACATGGCGAAAATCATCCTTGATCACCCCAGCCTGGGGGCGAAAATCCTCGTCAAGATGGTCACCATGCTTTCGCTGCGCCTGCGGCAGACCAGCAGCCGCTTGCTGCGGATGATGGACGAGAACCGCTAGTCGTGCCGCTTCCGCGATGGCGGACTGCATGATCCGCTGCCTGGCAGCGTGTTTGTTCGTTTTCTGCGGCAGCGCCTGGGCTGCGCCGGTGGTGTTGCGCGATGCCCGCGGCCACGAGATCCGTCTGGAACAGCCGGCGCGCCGCATAATTGCACTGACCCCGCATCTGACCGAACTGGTGTTTGCCGCGGGTGCCGGCGCGCGGCTGGCTGGCGTGGCACGGTTCAGCGATTATCCGGCTGCGGCGAAGCGGCTGCCGGTCATCAGCGATGCCGGACAGTTCGACCTCGAGCGCATCCTGGCACTGAAACCCGATCTGGTGCTGGCGTGGCAAAGCGGAACACCGCCTGACGCGGTGAACCGGCTGGAGCGCCTGGGCCTGCCGGTATTCGTGTCCGGTGCCGCACGGCTGGACGACATAACACGCAACCTCGATGCAATCGCAACGCTGGCCGATACGTTGCCGGAAAGCGCCGCAGCGCGGGCCGCGTTCGAGGATGAACTGCAGGCATTGCGCAGCCGCAAGTATCGGGGTGCGCCGGTTCGCGTGTTCTACGAGATATGGCCGCGGCCGCTGATGACGGTCAACCGCGCTCACATCATCAGTGACGTGATCGGGTTGTGCGGCGGTATCAACATCTTCGGCAGCCTGGAGGTGCTGACCCCGGAGGTTTCACGCGAGGCGCTGCTGGTGGCACGCCCCGAAGTCGCGCTGGGCGGAGGATCCGCCGACAGCGCGCAGGGATTTGCCGCGCGCTGGGCGGCACAGGTGCCGCCGCTGGACTCCATCCATGCCTTTCACATACCGCCCGATCTGATCCAGCGGCCGACGCCGCGCCTGATGGAAGGCGCGCGCAGGGTCTGCGCGCATCTCGAAGAAGTCCGCAGGGCGCGGCGCTGAGCGGACTTCTCAACCACGGTTGCGGCCCTGCTGCCAGAGTACGTCGCCGGCGGCGGACTGGTTGAGGACGCGCGCCAGCACGAACAGCAGGTCGGAGAGCCGGTTGAGATAGCGGCCGGTAAGCGGCGGCACGGGTTCTGCGCCGGACAGCGCAACCAGGGTGCGTTCCGCGCGGCGGCATATCGTGCGAGATACATGTGCAAGCGCGGCGGCGCGCGCACCACCCGGCAGCACGAATTCCTTCAGCGGCGGCAAGCCGGCATTGAACTGTTCGATCAGCCGGTCGATGCGCGCGAGATGGGTTTCCGCGATCATGGTGTGTCCCGGCAGGCTCAGTTCACCGCCGAGATCGAAAAGATCGTGTTGCACGCCGGCAAGCGCCTCGCGGATTTCATCCGGCAGCGCCTCGGCCAGCAGCAAGCCGATGCTGCTGTTCAGTTCATCAACGTCACCCAGCGCCTCCACGCGGGGCTCATCCTTGGCGAGACGGGCCCCCGATGCGAGGCCGGTGGTGCCGTCGTCGCCGGTGCGGGTGACTATCCTTGAGAGCCGGTTTGCCATGTGACATGCGGTTTCATTTCCCGCACATTATATGCGCGGCGGTGCAGCGCATGGCATGCCGTGATAACCTCGGAACGAAAACGCCCACTGTCGAAGAACCGGCGAACAGGAGGTTCGGCATGTTCAAGCACATCCTGATTTACACCGATGGTTCCAAACTGTCGCGCAAGGCGCTGGTGACGGGCATCAAGCTCGCCAAACTGTCCAGGGGGCGCGTATCGCTGCTCTACGTGCTGCCGCGGCTCGATCCGATGATATTCGCCGAAGGTTATGTTCCGGAACCGGACTGGATGGACGGTTACGAAAGTTCGGCTCGCGAAAACGCCAAGGCGTACCTGGCGCGCGCGGAAGTGCAGGCGGCAAAGTCCGGCGTGGCCTGCAGTACCCGCATGGCCTCCGCCGACCGGCCCTACAAGGAAATCATCGCCACCGCCAGGTCACGCAACTGTGATGCCATAGTGATGCCGTCACGCGGGCGCAAGGGGCTGACCGCGGTGCTGCTCGGCAGCGAGACCATGGAAGTGTTGACGCGCTGCACGCGGCCGGTCATCGTGGTCAGGTAAAACCGGTCAGGCGCTCGCCGGTGGCCGCGTCGTGCCGTCAGGCAGGGTGGTCTGGCATTCGCGGAAGATGCGCAGCTTGCATTCACGGCAGATAGCCGTATCGAGCTTCCGGTAAATCACGCCGATCGGATTTGCCTTGACCGGGAAAATGTTTTCCTCGCCGATGTCGTGCATGTAACCGCCGCGCCGGAGCAGGCGCACGACTTCGTCCTTGAGGCGGTAAAAATACAGGCCGCCGCCAAAACGCCGGCGGCGTTTGGCTTCGTGTGCCAGCAGTTCGGCGCCTGCGACATCGACGAAATTGATGCCGCTCGCCGCAACCAGCACATGTTTCTGCGGGGTGCGTTCGCCGATCTGGTGCAGCAGCTGCTGCGCGTGATCGACGGCGCCGAAGAAGATCGAACCGTTGATGCGTACGCACTTGACCTGCGGGCAGTCGGGGAGCCCGGTGTCGGCGGAGTAATGGTAGCTGCCTTCGGCGGGATCCGGTTTGACGTCGAGGATCACCGGATGCGAGGTGCGTTTGAGATACAGCATCAGCGACAGCAGTATCCCCGTGTAAATGGCGAACTCGAGCTGCACGAAGAGCGTCGCCAGCAGCGTCACCGCCAGTATGGTGCTCTCCGACAGGCTGGTGCGGATGATGTTGCGGATCTGCGGGATGTCGATCAGCCCCCATGCCACCATGAACAGGATTCCGGCCATGGTCGGGACCGGCAGGAACTGGACCAGCGGTGCCACCAGCAGCACGATCAGCAGCAGGAAGACCGCAGAGAGCACCGCGGCGAGGGGGGTGCGCGCTCCTGCCTCGTAGTTGACGCCACTGCGGTTGAACGAGCCGCTGGAAGCGTAGGCTGAAAAGAAACTGCCGACGATGTTGGACAGTCCCTGGCCGATGAATTCCTGGTTGCCGTCGATGCGCTGCTCAGAGCGCACGGCGATGGCGCGCGATATCGACACCGCCTCGGTCAGGCCGAGCATGGTCACTGCGACGGCGATGGAGGCAGTCTTGCGCAGCGCCTCCAGCGAGAAATCCGGGGCGGAGAAGTGGGGGAATATGCCGGACAGCGCCTTGACCATCGAAATCTGGTCGCGGGCATCGAGTTGCGGGATAAGGCCGAGCACGGCGGCATAAGCACTGCCGGCGATCATCGCGAAAATCATGTACGGAAGCCTGGGGTAGCGCCGTTTGACCAGTATCCCGACCAGCAGGGTGATCATGCCGACGGAGGTGACGTACCAGTTGATCTCGTTCAGGCCGTAGACCGTCTGCCTCAGCGTTTCGGCGAAGGAGATGCCGCGCGGCATCGGGATGCCGAAAAAGTGGGTCAGCTGGGTGCTGATGATCAGCAGGCCGGCGCCGGCAGTAAAACCGAGGACCACGGTGTGCGAGATGAAATTCACCAGTGCACCCATGCGGGCAAGCCCCATCGCAAGCTGGAAGATGCCGGTGAGGAAGGTCATCATCAGCACCAGCCTGATGTAATCCGGCGTGCCGGGTTCGGCGATGCCGCTCATCGTGGCGTAGATGACGATGGAAATTGCGGTCGTCGGCCCTGACACGAGGTGCCAGCTGGAGCCGAACAGCGCGGCGATGATCGCCGGCACCATGGCTGCATACAGCCCGTATTCGGGGGGCAGTCCCGCGATTGCGGCGAATGCCACGCCCTGCGGCAGCACTACCACGGCACCGGTCAGCCCGGCCATGGCGTCCGCACGCAGAGTCTGCCGGTTGACCATCGGCCACCATTGCAGAAACGGAAAAACCCGGCCTGCGTGATGCATCAGCTGGGCTGGCGTAAGGCTTAATGAAAACTTCAAGGGGCTCCCCGGGCGACGGTTTTCATTATCGGCCATAGCGGCGCCATGGGGCAATCATGTCTGTTTGGCGGGCGATCAGAGAATTTTTTGGGCTATAATCCGCGTCCTGTGTATCCCAAACAGGAAAGAGCGTTCTCATGAAACGTTTAACTGCAGTGTGCGTCTGGATCGGCGTCCTTGGAATGCTGGCCGGTGCGGCGCAGGCCGCCGAAGGCAATCCGGCCGCCGGCAAGGACAAGACATCGATGTGCGCTGGCTGTCACGGCATACCCGGTTACAAGACCGCGTTTCCCGTGACCTACAGCGTCCCCAGGCTTGGCGGCCAGCATGCGGCCTACATCGTCAAGGCGTTGCAGGGCTACAAGAACGGTGATCGCACGCATCCCTCGATGCGCGCGATCGCAGCGGGGCTGACCGACCAGGACATGGCCGATCTGGCGGCATACTACGCATCGACTGCAGTGCAGTCGGCGTCGAAATAACCGGAGTCAGGGGATAACGATGAAAAAACTGCTTTTGATTGCCGGTTGTGCGGCGCTGATCGCCGGCGGCACGGCGCAGGCCGCCAATCCTGAGGCCGGCAAGGAAAAATCCAAGGTCTGCGCGGCATGCCACGGACCCGACGGCAACAGCCCCTCACCCGATTTTCCGCGTCTTGCAGGCCAGAACCAGGATTACCTGGTCAAGGCGCTGGCGGATTACAAGGCGGGGGAACGCAAGAATGCAATCATGGCTCCGCAGGCTGCAAACCTGTCCAAGCGCGATATCGAAGATCTGGCAGCCTATTATTCCCGCCAGACTGGGCTCCGTTACAAATACTGAGACGGACTGGGGCGGCGGCAGGTCCATTAAACCGCGCCGGATTTCCGGCGCGGTTTTTTCATGCGGCGGCATCCGTCATGTCTTGCCGCGAAATTCGCACAGATCCCGGATCAGGCACTCGCCGCAGCGCGGCTTGCGTGCCACGCAGACGTAGCGGCCATGCAGGATCAGCCAGTGGTGTGCGTGCAGCCTGAATTCTTCGGGGGTCGTTTTCAGCAGCTTCTGCTCGACTGCCAGCGGATCCTTGCCCGGCGCCAGGCCGGTACGGTTGGCGATGCGGAAAATGTGCGTATCGACGGCAATGGTCGGTTCGCCGAAGGCGATGTTGAGCACGACATTTGCGGTTTTGCGGCCCACACCCGGCAGTGCTTCCAGCGCGTCGCGGTCCCGCGGAACGGCGC
>JBFWOE010000040.1:0-21593 GCA_050250695.1 Burkholderiales bacterium | reverse complement strand
TCATTGCCGCCGCCGGCCGACGACGGCACGATCCAGCGTATGGGTTTGGAGGGGTAGTTCTGCTGCGCGGCGGCGCCGGTGGCGAGCGACAGTGCGACGAGCGCGGTGGCGAAGGTGGCGAGTGTTGTCATCTGCGGCGGCCTATTCGAGTTTTAATCCGGTCTTCTTGACGAGGTTCTGCCATTTGGCGAATTCGTCGCGTGTCTGCTGTGCGAATTCCCGGGGCGGATTGCCCACGGTTTCGGTGCCGCCGGCTTCCATGCGCGCGGACAGCGTCGGTTCGTTCACCGCTTTTGCGCCTTCGCGGTAGAGCTGTTCGACGATCGCCGCCGGCGTGCCGGCCGGCGCGAACAGCGCGAACCAGGCGCTGACTTCATAGCCGGGCAGCGTCTCGGCGATGGCGGGCAGGTCGGGCAGCGCCTTCAGGCGTTTCGCGCCGGTGACCGCGATGCCGCGCAGGCGACCGGCCTTCATCAGCGGCTGCGCGGAGATCGGGCTGCCGAGCATCCAGTTCACCGTGCCCGACATCACCGCAGGGTAGCCGTCGGCGACGCCCTTGTACGGCACGTGGGTCATCTTGATGTTGGCGAGCACGGTGAGCAGTTCAGCGCCCATGTGCAGGATGCCGCCGGTGCCCGATGAGGCATAAGTGATGGTGTTGGGTTTGGCCTTGGCCAGCGCGATCAGGTCGGGCACCGATTTCACCGGCAGTGCAGGTGTCACCACGATGATGTACGGATTGGTGGTGAGCTTGGTGATGGGCCTGAAGTCGTTGATCGGGTGGTAGCGCACCTTGCGGATCGCGGCGTTGGTGATGTAGCTGCTGCTGCTCACCATCAGCGTGTGGCCGTCAGGTGTCGCGCGCGCGGCGATTTCGGCGCCGAGGCTGCCGCCGGCGCCGGGCCGGTTGTCGACAATGAAGGACTGGCCCCACACCGCGTTGTAGTGCTGGGCGACGATGCGCGCGATGCTGTCGACGCCGCCGCCGGCGGATACCGGAACCACGATGCGCACCGGGCGCTCGGGATAGGCGGCCGCATGCGCGGATGCCATGGGCAGCGGGGCGGTGAGCAGGGCGGCCAGCGGTGCAAGCAGCAGGGCGGGCTTCAGTGTGCGGAACAAGTGGATCATGCGGTTTCCTCGGGTTGCGATGTGTGCGCTCCGGTCATGCTCCGGGGCACTGGATATGCCTTCAGGGAGTTGATTATCTGGTCCGCTGACTGCCGAGTAAAACGGAATTATTGATTGCAGCCATGCTTCCTGCTGCCTCATCCGGGGAAAAAAGCCGGCCCGGATGCGCGGTGACGCGAGGTTGTTTTGATCGAGGCGGCGGGCGCCGAACCCATGTGGTTCCGGGCACAGCTTGAAAATCAAATAAAAACAAGTACTTATGATGATGTCTCGGTTGCATGTCGCATGCCGATTGCCGGGAACAGGGCGCCGGGTTAGCGTGTTTGCCGCTGTGACGCGCGGTTTTGCTGCATCGGTTGCGGTTTTTTCTGCAATGCCGCGCGCCACCGAACCTTGGCCTTGAAACCTCAGGAGATCCGCCATGCATCCACGTCGTCCCCGCAATCACTCCCGCCGCGATTTCCTCCAGGCCGTTGCGGCCACATTGGCCCTGGGCAGCCTGCCGCTGGGTGCAGTTGCCGCCGCTGCCGGCGCCAAAATGAAAATCGGCGTCATCGGTTCCGGCAATGTCGGCGGCAACATCGGCACGGTGTGGGCGAAAGCCGGGCACACGGTGATGTTCTCCTCGCTCGACATCGAGCACGACAAGGCGCTCGCCGCGCGTGTCGGGGCCAATGCGCGCGCCGGCACTTCGCGCGAGGCCGCGGCCTTCGGTGACGTGCTGCTGATGGCGGTGCCGTACTTCGCGCTGCCGCAGGTGGGCAAGGATCTCGGCGATCTGCTGAAAAACAAGATCGTCATCGACGCCTGCAATCCCTTCGAGCATCGCGACGGCGAGGTCGGCATCTGGGCGCGCAAGAAGGGCGCGGGCCTCGCCTCGCAGGAACTGCTGCCCGGTGCGCGCATCGTGCGCGCCTTCAACGCCATCGGTGCGGCGCGCATGGGTTCGGTGCACCAGGATCCGGGCAAGGTCGGCATGCCGATCGCGGGGGACGACAAACAGGCGATCGAGATCGCCTCGGGCCTGATCCGCGACGTCGGTTTCGTGCCGGTGCTGATCGGCGGCCTGGCGATGGGCCGCCACCTGCAGCCGCGCGAGCCGCTGGCGGGGGAGCGTTCGCCCGGGGAGATCCGCAAAATTGCGGCGACGCTGAAGTGATTAAAAAGTGGGCGGATACTGCTGAATCCGGCGCGGCCACACCGCGCAGTACGCAAAAACGCCGCGGGGTTCCGCGGCGTTTTTTTATTGCGGCGCTGCGTTACCAGGTCGGCGGTTTCGGGTTGTCACGCGATTTTTCCAGCGAGTCGTATTTCGCGTTGGGGTTGCGCGGGCGCGAGGGTTGTCCGGGTTTCAACTGGTCCATGTCGCAATAGAGTTCGACGTGGTAGCCGTTGGGGTCGAGGAATTCGACGCTGGTGTGCCCGCCCATCGCGCGCCGGCCTTCCCACACCAGCGGGATGCCGCGTTCCTGCAGGTAGGCGCGGATCTCGAACAGTTCGTCCATGCTGTCGACCTGGAACGCGAAGTGGTGCAGCCGCACCGCGCCTTCGGACGGAAACTCCGCCTTGTCGCCGTCGGAGGGGAACAGGCCGATGGTGTGATGGTCACCGATGCCGGTGAGGAAAATGCCGCCGACGGTGGCGTTGTCGGAGACGCGGAAGTTGAGCACCTCGGTGTAGAACTTCACCGATTCTTCGAGGTTGCGCACCTGGAGCACGATGTGGCCCAGTTTTTTCACACGTACCGGGCTCGGGCGCGTGGCGGGTTTCGGGGTGGCGGTCTTGGTGACTTGGTCCATGGGCTGGCTCCTGTAAGGCACTGGGACTTCAACGCGAGGGAGCGTAGTCCCGGCCGCGGCTGAAAGCAAGCGCCCGGCAAACGATTGCTGCGCTGCGGTTGCCGGGGCCGCCCCGCGCCGGCGTCGCGGAAGGTTGCGGCCCTCCGGACATTGGCATAGATTGCCGGGGAGCCCGCCGGTGCAAGGCAGGCCAACCAACAACAATGCTGTTTCCCGGTCACGGACCCATGGAGGAGTACATGAAAATCCGCAGCCTGATCACGGCCTTTTCGGCCATGCTGTTTGCGTTTGTCGCGGGCGGTGTTTTTGCCCAGGCCTATCCCTACAAACCGATACGCCTGATCGTGCCGTTCCCGGCCGGCGGCCAGACCGACGTGGTGGCGCGTATGGTGGGGCTGAAGCTTGCCGAGGTTGTCGGACAGCAGGTCGTCGTCGACAACCGGCCCGGCGCGGCGGGCAGCATCGGCGTCGACATCGCGTTGAATTCGAATCCCGACGGTTACACCGTCATCCAGATTTCAACCAGTTACGCGGCCAATGTGGCGCTCTACAAGCTGAAATATGACCCGGTCAGGGATATCGCGCCGGTGGTGATGATCGGCGAGATCGCCAACATGGTGACGGTACATCCGTCCAGCCCCTTCAAGAGCGTCAATGCTCTGGTCGCGTACGCCAAGGCGAATCCCGGCAAGATCAACTATGCCTCAGGCGGGACCGGCAGCGGCAACCACCTCTCGACAGAAGAGTTCGCCCAGATGACCGGCATCCGCATGACGCATGTGCCGTACAAGGGTTCCACGGCAGGCGTGGCGGACCTGGTCAACGGCCAGATCCAGCTCATCTTCAGCGGCATCACGGGGATGATCGCGCACCACAATGCCAAACGCGTGCAGGGCATCGCGGTGACCAGTGCGAAGCGCAATCCGGCGGTGCCTGACATGCCGACTGTTGGCGAGACCGTTCCCGGCTACGTCTCGGTCAGCTGGTCGGCCATCCTCGCGCCCAAGGGCACACCCGGGCCGGTCGTCGCGCGCCTGAACAGGGATCTGAACCGCATCCTGCAAATGCCCGATGTGAAGGCGCGCATGGACACCATCGGCCTGGAACTGGTCGGCGGCACGCCCGCGCAACTGCGCGACATCATCGCCAGCGACATCGCGAAATGGAAAAAAGTGGTCAAGACCGCGAACATCAAGCTGTAGTTCAGGTTCCGGGCGCTGCAGGGCCGGAATGAGGGAAGACACATGGCAGAAATTCTGGGCATCGGCGTGACGCATACGCCGCCGGGGCTGGTTCCCGGTGAACTCAAGCCGTGGCCGCTGGTGCGGATGCTGAAGACCGACCAGCGCATACCGGAGCACATGCGTGATCCGGCCAACTGGCCGGAGCCGATGCGCCGGGAGTGGGGGGATGACGAAGGCGTCACTTCGTACAAAACGCACATGCCGCGGGTGTTTGATGCATTCCGCAAGGTCCGCGCGGAGATCGACGCCTTCAAACCCGATTTCATCCTGATGTGGGGCGACGACCAGTACGAAAATTTCCGGGAGGACATCATCCCGCCGTTCTGCGTGCTGGCGTATGAACAGCTCAGCTTCAAGCCCTACACGTTCCTGCGCGGCAAGCCCAACATCTGGGGCGAGCCGGCCGACAAGGTGTTCAACCACCCCGGGCATCACAAGGCGGGCAAACACCTGGCGCGCGGACTGCTGGAGGCGGGCATCGACATGTCGTACGCCTACAAGCCGCTGCGCGAGGACGGCCTGGGGCACGCCTTCGCCAACACGCTGCTTTATCTTGATCACGACCGCAAGGGTTTCGGCGTCCCGGTGCTGCCGGTGGCGGTCAACTGTTACGGCAGTTCGGTGATCCGCTTCCAGGGCGGATACGAGGTGCATGCCGACGAGCCGGATCCGCCTGCGCCGTCGCCGCGCCGCTGTTTCGAGATGGGGCGGGCGACCGCGCGCATCCTGCGCGACAGTCCGTGGCGCGTGGTGATCATGGCCTCATCGAGCTGGTCGCACGGATTCCTGACCGAGAAGAACCACTGGATGTATCCCGACCTGGATGCCGACCGCGCGCTGCTCGATCAGCTGCGCAGCAACAATTACGCCGCGTGGCGCGACGTGCCGCTGGCGCAGATGGAGGCGGCAGGTCAGCACGAGGTGCTCAACTGGACCTGCCTCGCCGGCGCGATGCACGAACTCGATTACAGGTCGGAAATCCTCGACTGGGTGGAGACCTGGACCTTCAACGCCTCGAAGTGCATGGCGGTGTTCAGGCCGGCCTGACGGTTGCAGGGACATCCTTCCTGCGTGGTTTTCAGTCGTCCTTGGTCTGGATACGCCCCAAGGGAATTCTCACTGGGGATGGCTGCATGCTGTCATTCGGAGTTTGCGAACTTTTACGACTTCGTAGCCGGATCAGCGGTTTACATCCTCGATATGCCCTCTTCACGGAAGATTTGTTTGGTCGGTTTTATCAATCCGGAGTGAATGCATTTACAAAACATTAATGGCGGAACCTGATGTGTTTGGTGTAATGACCTCCGGTGCCTCGACGGCGGCGCTGCTGGCGTTGCGGCCGGCGCTGGGGCAGTTGGTGGGCTGTCCGGTGGTTCTGTTGTCGCGTTCGGTCGGTGTGGGCGAAACCCATATTCCCAATCGCCTGCGCCGTGGCGAGGTTGCCGATATCGTGATCGTGGCGGATGACTTGCTGCGGCAGTGCATGGCCGAAGGCCTAGTTATTGCCGGCAGTCGGGTGCCGCTGGTGTATTCGGAGGTGGGGATGGCGGTGCGCGCTGGCTCCGCCCGGCCGGACATTGCCACCATGGAAGCGTTGAAACGCGTGCTGCTCGATGCGGCCTCAATCGCGTATTCAGCCAGCGTGAGCGGGCAGTATCTTGCAACGGAGCTCTGGCCGCGCATGGGTGTTGCCGAAGCTGTATTGCCCAAGTCGCGGTGCATCGGTGATGAGCGCATCGGCGCCGTGGTGGCCAGAGGGGAAGCTGATATCGGGTTCGAGCAGGTAAGCGAACTCTTGCCAGTGCCCGGCATTGCCCATGTAATCCCGTTGCCGCCGGAGGCACAGAAAACCACTCTGTTTTCGGGTGGTGTGGCTGCGTCGTCACCGGAACCGGCGAGGGCGCGTGCGGTGTTGGAGTTTCTGCGCTCTTCGCGAGCGCATCGGATTATCATCGACAGCGGATTGCGCCCCGCAACAAACTAGATCCGGGAACTAATCAGCCGCGCAGGGCGGCCAGTTCGCGCAACCGCACCCACTGTCGCGCGGCATCCAGCACCGCTTCCACCTCGTCGTCGGTGTTGTAGAGGTGGAAAGAAAAGCGCAGCCGGCCAAGCCGTTCCGATACGCGAATGCGGCGCTTTGCAAAATGCCCCGACAGGTCGGCGATCAGCCGGGCGCCGTCAGGCGGTGGATTCTCCCATCCGGCAACAACGATGTGCGCGCGGTGCAGATCGACGCTGCCGCTGATCAATGGGGTGCCAAGTTCGCGCAAGCCTGCATCCAGGCGTCTGGCGAGCCGGGTCACGTGCTGTTCGATGAGCGGCACGCCGACCGATTGCAGGATATCGAGTGACGCATCGATGGCGTTTGATGCAGGGTAATTGGCGCTGCCAAGATCGAAGCGTTGCGCTCCGGGCATCAGCTGGTACTGGTCGCTGCCTTGTACGCCTTCGTGGGCGTTGCCAAGGTCGATGCTGAAACGGCCGAGGTAGGTCGGGCGCAGGGTTTCAGCGAACGCGCGGCGCACAAACAGGAATCCGAGTCCGTAAGGGCCGCAGAGATATTTGGATGCGCCGACGGCCATGGCATCGACCTGGGTCGCGTGCACGTCGATGTCCAGTGCGCCTACCGATTGTGCGCCATCGACCAGCAGGGTGACGCCGCGTTCGCGGCAGATGCGGCCCATTCGCGCAAGTTCTGTGCGGGCACCGGTGGCAAAAGTGACCGATGACATGATTACCAGCCGGGTGCGGTCGTCGATCAGTTGTGCGACGGTGTCCACCGGCATTGCGAGGTCCGGTGTGGATTCGGCAATGCGCACCACAATGCCGTGGCGGTCGCGCATGTTGTAGAGTGAATAGACGCCGTTGGGGTGCTCGATGTCACGGCAGACGATCGCGTTGTCGCCGCGCTGCCAGGGCAGTGACGCCACGATCATGTTGAGGCCTTCAGAGACGTTGCGGGTATAGGTGACTTCGTTTGCAGCGGCGCTGATCAGGCGGGCGAATTTTTCGCGGACGCGCTCGGCTGCAAGATAGACACCGCCGTTCTCCTTGGCATCTCCGCGCACGGCAGCTTCATAATAGTGCATCGCAGCATCGAGTGCACTTTTCGGGAGCAGACCGCGGGCCGAAGTTTCGAGGTAGATCTTGTCTTTCACACCCGGGAACAGGATGCGGGCCTGCGCGAGGCGTTCGGCGGGGTTGTCGGTATTCATAAGGGATGGACTTTGCAATGATGAGGATTCGGTGGGTGACGAGTTTTATTCTATGCCATAATTTTTCGGGTTAGTTCATGCAACTCACAATTACAGGGGAGGGCGTCATGATGCGCAAACTGCTTTGGACGGGGTTAATGAGCTTTTGTTTTTTATCTGCGGGTTTACCGGCTTCCGCCGCCGGTTATCCTGAGAAACCTATCCGGATGATTGTGCCTTGGGCGCCGGGCGGTGGCTCGGATACGACGGGGCGCATCATCAGCGCGAAGCTGGCGGAATCTTTGGGCCAGCAAATAGTCATTGATAACCGCGCAGGTGCTGCAGGCAACATCGGCACGGCGACTGCGGCGCGTACTTCCCCCGATGGCTACACACTGCTCCTCGCCGATACCGGCTTTTCGACCGGGATCAGCCTTTACAGCAAACTCGGTTATCACCCGATCAGAGATTTCGCGCCGATCTCGCTGGTTGCCGTGACGCCGATCGTCTGCGTGGTGCATCCATCGGTGCCGGCCAAAAGCATGAAGGAACTGATCGCAATGGCAAAGAGCAAACCGGGTGCGCTGACCGGTGGCTCCGGCGGCACCGGCGGCAGCGTGCATCTGGCGCTTGAACTGTTCCAATTGCAGACCGGTGCCAAGATCACGCATGTGCCTTACAAGGGCAGCGGTCCGGCGGCAGTTGATCTCGGCAGCGGACAGATCGACCTGATGTTTTCGACCGCACCTCCGGTCATTCCGCTGATGCAGGGCAACCGGGTGCGGGCGCTGGCCGTGGCCAGCCCGGAGCGTTCATCGCTGTTTCCGGATTTGCCCAACATGAAAGAGGCGGGTGTGCCGAATTTCGTGGCTGCAAACTGGTACGGCATTCTTGCGCCGTCCGGAACGCCGCAGCCGGTGATCAGCAAGCTGCATGGAGAACTTGGCAAGGTGACGCAGCTTGCCGATGTGCGCAAGAGACTTGCCGGTGCCGGCCTGGAACCCAAATCCAGTCCCACGCCGCAGTCCTTTGGCAAATTTCTCGCAGATGATGTAAGTCAGTGGGCGCGGGCGATCAAGCACGCAAAAATCAAGCTGTGAGCCTGCTGACATGAAGCGACACTAGATGACTGGACAGGCGGCATGACGTGATCACACGCATCCCGGCGTATCTGTATCGTGGTGGAACTTCAAAGGGACCCTTGATACTCGCAGAGCACTTGCCGGCGGAACGACGGGTGCTCGACAGCGTGATGCTTGCGGCGATGGGTTCTCCGCACCAGCGCCAGGTCGACGGTATCGGTGGCGCCGAGACGCTGACCAGCAAGATCGCGGTGGTGTCGAAATCCGCTCGTACGGATGCGGACCTCGATTACCTGTTCATCCAGGTCAATCCTGAGTCAGACATCGTCGATTACTCTTCGAACTGCGGAAACATGCTGAGTGCCGTGGGTCCCTTTGCGGTGGAGATGGGGTTGGTGTCCCCTGGAGTGGCGGATACATGCGTGCGCATCTACAACATCAATACCGACAGTGTGATCGAGGTCATCCTGCAGACCCCGGGCGGTGAAGTCACTTACGAGGGTGCGGCAGTCATTGACGGCGTGCCGGGGACGGCAGCACCGGTGCGGCAGAACTTTGCGGCTGCGGTGGGCAGCAAGACTGGAAAACTGTTCCCGACCGGGCACAGGGCGGAGATGATCGACGGCATTGAGGTGAGCTGCATCGATATGGCGGTTCCAATGGTGATCGTGCCGGCCGTGACTCTGGGCAGGACAGGTCATGAATCGAAAGCGGAATTGGATGCGGATAACACCCTGATCACGCGCCTTGACCGGATTCGCGTGGAAGCGGGTCATCGTATGGGCGTGGGCGATTGCAGTTCGCTGGTGGTTCCGAAGCCGGTTCTGGTTGCAGCGCCTGCTGGTGCAGGCGACATCGCCTCACGAGATTTTGTTCCGTTCAACTGCCATGCCACGTATTCGGTCACGGGATCAATCGCGCTTTCTGTCGCGAGCAGAATTAACGGTACGGTTGCGAACCGGTATGCGAGATTACCTGCAGCTGACGACGTTGTGAGCATCGAACACCCGGGTGGGTTGATCGATGTGGGCGTGAAGCTGCGGGAGGCAGGTGGTGAAGTCGTTGTGGAGGAAGCCAGCCTTCTGCGCACTTGCCGTAAACTCTTTGAAGGGAAAATCTGCATTCCGTCCAGAATCTGGGACGGTTCACGCAAGGCAGTGAATGCGGCTCAAATCGCGGAAGGATTGAGCCTGCCGACCGCCCCGATGTGACCGCGCGCTGGTTACTTGACCCTGGCGTTCAGGGTATTTTCAGAAAGTCACGGCTGAGATCGATTACACGCTCGACATCGGCGGCGTTGTTGTACACATGAAATGAAAAGCGCATGACGCCGCGCCGCATTGACAGTTTGACTTTGTTATCGACGAGATGCTGGTACAGGCCGTTGATGGTTTCGTTGCTGGTGTATTTGTCGCTCCCCGAACCGAAGTCGCCTACGGTGACGGTATGAACAATGCGGGCATCGGGCCGGCCACCACATACCGGAAGGCCGAGGTCGAGCAGACCGTTGGCCAGGGAGTGTCCCAGTGCTGCCGTGTGCGTTTCGATGTTGCGCACGCCGGCACGCAGCAGGAATCCGAGCGAAGCATGTGCAGCTGCGATGGCGACATAGTTGTAGTTGCCGAGATCGAAACGATGTGCGCCCGGCATCAGTGAATAGCGTCCGTCTCCGCCTTCGGATTCGTGGGCATCGCCCAGGTCGACGCCGAATCGGGCAAGGTAGGCGGGCTGCATGCGATCCGCCCATTCTTTGCGCAAGTACAGGAAACCCATGCCGTAAAGGCCGAGCAGGCCTTTCTGGGTCGATACGGAAAGCGCATCAACCTGTGATTTGACCACGTCGATGTCAACGACTCCGGCGGATTGCGCGGCATCAACGAGGAACAGTACGCCGCGGTCTCGGCAGGCTTTGCCCAACCGGTCGATGTCGGTTCGGAATCCCGGCGAGAAGCTGACGGTCGAAGTGGTCAGCACGCGGGTCTTGTCGTCGATGGCGGCGATCATGTCGTCGACCGGCATATGGCCATCGCGGTGTTTGATCATCTTGACGGTGAGCCCGCGTCGCTGCTGGTTCAACCAGGGGTATAGGTTGCTGGGGTGTTCGAGGTCGGCGCAGACGATGACGTTGTCGCCGGGTGACCAGTCGAGCGCGGCCGCAACCATGTTGAGGCCGTCGGAAATGTTCTTGGTGTAGGCGATGTCGCCCGGTGCGGCGTGGATCAGTTCGGCGAACCGTTCCCTCGTTTCGCGCGTCCGCTGGAACATTAGATCCTTGTTGCCACCGTTGTACATGTTGTCATCGAGTTGCGCATCGATGGCGGCGCGGACTTCATTTGAGAGCAGGCCTCTTCCGCCGAGGTCGAGGTAGGTCCAGCGTTCAGCACCGGGAAAGTGTGGACGCGAGTCCGTGATCCGGTAAAGCGGCGTTGAAGGCTGGTTCATTCGAAAGCTCCGCTGGATGTTGCGTTGTGTCGGTCCGTAGTCCGGAAAGGCTTTTCAGTCAATTTTTCAGATGTCAGGCGACCGGACAAAGGGCATGCGGGAGGTGGGGTTGCTACCTACGACTCCGCCGCCTTGCCCTCGACCACGCGCAGCGCGGGTTTTTCCTTCGGCGCGCGCAGTTCGTGTTTGTCGGCAAACAGCAGGCATTGCGGGCCGATGTCGGCGATGGTGTTGCAGCCGAGCAGCGCCATGTTGCGGTGGATTTCGTCGCGGTAGATCTGCAGCGCGCGCGCCGCGCCGGCTTCGCCGCCTGCGGCGACACCGTACAGCGTGGAACGGCCGACCATCACCGCGTTCGCGCCCAGCGCCAGCGCCTTCACCACGTCGCTGCCGCGGCGGATGCCGCTGTCCATGAAGATGGTCGCGCGTTTGCCCACCGCATCGACGATTTCCGGCAGCACTTCGATGGGTGACACGATGCCGTCGAGGTTGCGTCCGCCGTGGTTCGACACGCCGATGCCGTCCGCCCCGTGGTCCACCGCGCTGATCGCATCCTGCGGGTCGAGGATGCCCTTGACGATGAGTTTGCCCGGCCAGATCTTGCGCAGCGCGTCGAGGTCGGCCCAGCTGATCGAGTCGGTGCGCAGGCTGGAGCGTCCCGGCGGGCCCTTGGTCATTTTGGCCTTGGCGGCGGCGGGGTAGTTGGCATACATCGGCATGCCGGTGGTCATCAGGTAGCGGCCCATCACGCTCATCAGCCAGCGCGGGTGGGTCACCATGTCCCAGGTGTTGTGTGCGTTCAGGCTGAACGGCAGCGTGAAACCGTTACGCAGGTTGTATTCGCGGTTGCCGGAGGACACGCCGTCGACGGTGACGATCAGTGTCTTGTAGCCGGCGGCCTTGGCACGGTTGACCAGTTCGTGCGACATCGAGCGGTCGGGCCACAGGTAGAGCTGGAACCACAGTTCGCCGCCGGCTTCGTCGGCGACGCGTTCCATCGAAGTGATCGAGCCTGTGGCGAGCGTGAAGGGGATGCCCGCGGCGCGCGCGGCTTTCGCCAGCTTGATCTCGCCTTCGTGCCACAGCAGGCCGGCGACGCCGGTGGGGGCGATCACCATCGGCATCCTGTATTTGACGCCGAAGATCTCGGTGTCCTGGTTGCGCTTGGAGACGTCGACGAAAGTGCGGGTGCGGAAACGGATGCGGTCGAACACTTCGCGGTTGTTGCGCAACGCGACTTCGTCCTCGGTGCCGCGGTCGACGAATTCGAAAAAGCCGCGCGGCACGCGTTTCATCGCGATCTTGCGCAGGTCGAAAATGTTGTAGGCCTTCAGGTCGTCGCTCATCGGGGGTCCTTGCGTCAAATAAGGGCAGGTGCGGGGCGCCGGTATCGGTGTCCAGTGTAACGAGTGCCGGTGCTGCAGGGTGTTAAAGGATGCTGAAGGCTGCAAAATCCGCATTGTCCGCAATGCGGTCTGTAACACGCGGCGTATGCTGGAAAGTAATACGAAACCGCGGGCATGGCTAGTGCTGAAAGCGCGCGGCGCGATGATTCTTGAGCGAGTCCGCTATCCGGTCATGCGTCGCTTCATACACCGGCTACACCCCAACCTGCGGCCCGGATGCAGCGATGCGTAATCCGGGGCATGGCTACCCGAATAACCCAAATTTCCTAATACATTTAAAGGGTTACTTGCATCTCTGAGAGTAAGGGAGTAACTTTCGCCCGTATCTTCGAGCCGGGAGGGGGCATCGTTCGATCCATCCTGACATGGCGCGGGTTATTGGCGGTGTTGTGGCTGTCGGCGGCATCGACGGCAGGCGCTGCCGGCCTGGGCACACTCGCCGTGCAGTCGGCGCTGGGGGAGCCTTTCCGCGCTGAAATCGACCTGCTGTCGTACGAGGATGGATCGGGCGCTCCGCTGGTGCGCCTCGCTGCGCCCGAACTCTACCGGATGGTCGGCTTCCGCTACGACGCGGCGTTCAGCGGCGCGCAACTGGACCTGCGCCGCCACGCCAATGGCCGCAACTACGTCGAGATCGTTTCCGCGCAGCACATCGACGAGCCGGTCGTCTACCTGCTGGTCGAACTCGAGCGGGGCGGTATGCGCATGCTGCGCGGTTACACCGTGCTGCTCAATCCCTACGGCTACGGTCCGGCGGTCGCCGAATATGCACCGGTGCTGGTCCCGGCCGCAGTGCCTGCTCCGGTTCCCGCGGTGGCGCCGAAGGCGGCGGCTGCGCGCGGAGTGAAAGCAGCGGTTGCGGCCCCGGCCGCGCCTGCTGCCTCTGCCGCCGATGCGAAGCAGCTGCAGCAGATGGAAGACCAGTTGAGCGCGAACACGCAGACGCTGGCCGGCATGCTCGAGCGCGTCGCGGCGATGGAGCAGATGGTGAAGCAGCTGCAGGCTGCCCTGGAAAAACCCGCGCCTGCGCCCGCGCTGCCGCTTCCGGTGGTGCAGGCGCCGCTTCCCCAGGCGGCCCAGCCGCCGCGCCGCGAGAGCCACTGGACCGATACCATGCTCGACGAAGCGCTGCTGATGCTCGCCGGCGGCGCCCTGATGCTGGTGCTCGGACTCGGCTACTGGATGTGGGCGCGCGGGCCGGCGAAACCGGCGTAGCCGGTTTTACTGCGCGGGCTGCGGCAGGCGCCGGTCTTCGGCGGTCATGAGTGCACATTCCGCTGCCGGCAGCGGCGGCGAGAAATAATATCCCTGGATCACGTCGCAGCCGTGCAGGCGCAGGAAATTGAGCTGTTCATCGGTCTCGACGCCTTCGCCGACCACGGTCAGTTTCAGGCTGTGCGCGAGGTTGATGATGGCGACCACGATCGCGGCGTCGTCGGAGTCGCTGGCGGCTTCGCGGATGAATTCGCGGTCGATCTTCAGTTCGTCAAGCGGGAAACGCTTGAGGTAGGCAAGGCTGGAATAACCGGTTCCGAAATCGTCCACCGACAGTTCGACGCCGAGCAGTTTGAGCTGGTGCAGCGTTTCGATGGATTCCTTCGCGTCGCTCATCAGCAGCGATTCGGTCAGTTCCAGCTTGAGCAGCGTCGCGTCGACGCCGCTGTTGTGCAGCGCGCGGCCCACCACCTCCGCCAGGTTCCTGACCTGGAACTGGCGCGCCGAGAGATTGACCGCGATCGGCAGCGGCTTGATGCCATCGGCTTCCCATTGCTTGATCTGCCGGCAGACGCTGTTGAGCACCCATTCGCCGACGGCGACGACCAGGCCGGTGTCTTCGAGGATGCCGATGAAATCGGCGGGGGGCACCAGCTTGTCGCGGTGCCTCCAGCGCAGCAGGGCTTCAAAGCCGGTGATGGCCCCGGTGGCGAGGCTCACCTTGGGCTGGTAGTACAGCAGGAATTCATTGCGGTCGAGTGCGCCGAGCAGCTGCGCTTCGAGGCGCTTGCGCTCGATCAGCCGCTCGTTCATCTGCGGCAGGTAGAACTGGTAGCCGTTGCGCCCCTGTTCCTTGGCGCGGTACATTGCCGTGTCGGCGTTTTTCAGCAGGGCTCCTGCATTGTCGCCGTCGGCGGGGTAGAGCGCGATGCCGATGCTAGCCGAGACGTAGACGTGGTGGCCCTCGACGCTGAAAGGCGCTGACAGGGTGTCGACGATTTTCTGGGCGACCAGCCCGGCGTCTTCGTCCCGTGCCAGGTTGGTCAGGATGACGGCGAATTCGTCGCCGCTGAGGCGTCCGACAGTATCCCCGCTGCGCACGCATTCCTTCATCCGCGTCGCCGCCTGGCTCAGCAGGCTGTCGCCGGCGGCATGGCCGTAGGTGTCGTTGACCGCCTTGAAGTGGTCGAGGTCGACAAACAGGATGCCGGTCAGCGTATCGTTGTGCCGCGCATGGTGCAGCACCTGGGCCAGGCGGTCGGTGAACATGAAACGGTTGGGCAGGCTGGTGACGATGTCGAACTGGGCGAGGAAAGCCACCCTGTCTTCGGCCTGCTTGCGCTGGATGAACTGGCTGAGCTGGCTGCTGATCGCAGAGGTGGTCTTGAGCAGGGCCGGGTCAGGCTCGCGAATGTCCGGTCCGAAGAATTCCAGCACGCTGATGATGTTGTTGTCGATCAGCACCGGAAATGCGTACGCGTTGCGCCAGCCCAGTTTGAGCACGCTTGCCTTGCGGCGGAACGGCGTGTCGTCATGCAGGTTGGTGATCCAGCTTTCGGTTTTTTCGATCCAGGCGCGGCGCAGGAAGCGGCCTGAGCCGGGGTCGTCCATCTTCGACCAAAGTTCGCGGTCTGCGGCGTCGAAATCCGGCTCGACGGCGCACCAGTATTCCTCGCGCCGCAGCGACTGTCGGGCTTCATCCGGCACCCATCTTGCACCGTAGGCCCATCCCATCAGCCGGCATATTGCCTGCAGGATTTTCGACATTGCCTCAGCCAGCGTGACGGCTTCGGCGAGCACCTGTGTCACCGCGTGCGACATTTCCCGTCGGATTTCCGCCGCTTTTTCTTCGGTAATGTCATGGCTGATGCCCACTGTGCCGATGATTTCACCAGCGTGCGTGCGCAACGGAACCTTGATCGTGGATCCCCAGCGCAATTTGTCCGGCACGCCGTCCCGGTGCTGGATCATCAGTTTGTGTTCGAATTCGGGGATTGGTTTTCCGGTGCGGATGATTTCACGGTCCTGGGCGGCGAGGCTTTCGGCCAGTTTCGGGCGGAAGAAATCATGCGTGGTCTTGCCGGCAATGTTTTCATCTTTGACGCCACGCGCATCGAGCCAGCTCCTGTTGGCGAGTATGAAGTGACCGGTCTTGTCCTTGGCGTAGATGTGGTCCGGAATTGCATCGATGATGGTTCGCAGCAGAACGCGTTCCCGCGCGATCAGTTCTTCAGCCTGTTTGCGCTCGTTGATGTCTTCGATGATGCGGATGTAATACAGCGGATTGCCGGAAATGTCGCGGGCCATTGATACGGTGCGGTTGACCCAGAAGCTGGAGCCGTCCTTGCGCAGGAATTTTCTCTCCGACGCATAAGCAGGCGCTGCGCCTTCCATGATCGTTTTCTGGTACTTGGGGCCGTCCGTGAACCGGAAGTCGGGGTGGACGACATCGGTGCTGGTCATCGTCAGCAGTTCGGCTTCGCTGTAGCCGAGCATCGCGCACAATTTCGGGTTGACATGGAGGATGCGGTACGAATCGATGGCGGTATGCATGATGCCGATCGGCGCGTTGTCGAAGGTTGCGCGGTAACGCGCGTCGGCTTCCTTGCGCGCGGTGATGTCCTCGATGACGCGGATGAAGTACAGCGGATTTCCGGAAGCATCACGCGCCAGCGACACTGTCCGGTTGGTCCAGACGGTGGTGCCGTCCTTGCGCATGTACTGTTTTTCCTCGGAGAAGTGGTCGAGTTTTCCTTCCCACATCAGCCGCCGGGTCCGCGAGTCCTTGCCGTGGTCCTCGGGCCGGCTCAGGTTGGAGGCCTGGATTCCCAGCAGTTCCTCTTCGCTGTAACCCAGCATTTCGCAGAACCTGCGGTTGACGCGCAGGTAGCGCCCGTCCACCGAAGTGTGGACGATGCCGACCGCCGCCTGGTCGAAGGTTTCGCGATAGTGCTGTTCGAGTTGCTTGCGGTCGCTGATGTCCTCGATGATGCTGATGACGTACTGCGGATTGCCCGCCGCGTCATAGGTTGCGGACACGGTGCGCCGCGTCCACACGAATCCGCCGTCTTTCTTGAGGAAGCGTTTTTCGTTCGACCGCGATTTCTCGGTGCCGGACTCGAGTTGTTCGCGGAACTGTGCGCCGAGCCCGTAGTCATCCGGGTGGGTGATCTCCTTTACGGTTCTTCCCAGCAGTTCTTTGCGGGCATAACCCAGCATGTCGCTGAATTTCTGGTTGCAGTCGATCAGCACGCCCTCGAGGTTGACCCGGGTGATGCCTACGGCCGCCTGCTCGAAGATGTCGCGGAAACGCTGTTCAGCCTCGGCGTGCGCGGTGCGTGCCTGCAGGCTGGCGATGCCGAAGCCGATGTCGGCCGAGAGGTCGCACAGCAGGCCGATTTCCTCTTCGTCGAAGGCGTCGCGTTCGGCGGCATGCAGCACCAGCACGCCTAGCGTTCTGCCGTCGCCTTTCAGCGGCAGTGAGATCGAGCACTGGTAACCCAGCTGGCGCGCGCGAAAGCGGATGTGTTCCAGCTTCGGATCGTTGAGGATGTCGCGCACGATGTGCATTTTTCCGGTGGCGATGGTCATCGCTGCGGTACCGCGGTACCGGCCACCCTTCGTCCACGGGTACTGGCTGCGGGCGGTCGCGGTGTCCGGGGTGCGCATCGGCGAGTCGTCGCCGTAACCCGCGTATGCGACGGCATGCACGGGGCGTGCATCGTCGCCGGTGGGCATTCCGATCCATGCCTGGTTGTAGCCGCCGGATTCGACGACGACGCGGCACATGCTGTTGAGCATTGCAGTCACGTCGGTGGCGTGGATCAGGATGTGGTTGCATTCCGCCATCACCCGCCGCGCGCGGGCCAGCCGCAACAGTGTGGCTTCGGCGCGCTTGCGGTCGTCGATGTCGTCTATGGTCTGGATCAGGTAAGGCTCGCTGCCGGCCGTGTCACGCACCAGAGTCACCGTGCGGTTGATCCAGAATTCGCTGCCGTCCCTGCGCAGGAAACGCTTGTCCCCGGAAAAGTGGCTGCGCCGGCCCTCGACCAGTTCCAGCCGCATGTCGTCCTGCCTGTCGCGGTCGTCCGGGTGCGTGAGTTCGCGCGTGGTCTTGTCCATCAGTTCGGCCGCGGAATAGCCGAGCATCTCGCACAGCTTGCGGTTGGCTTCGATGATCCTGCCGTCAATGGTGGTGTGCGCGATGCCGACGGCGATCTGGTCGAATGACGAGCGGAAGCGGGTGACCGCGGCGGCGGCGCGCACGGCCGCGACCTTGCCGCGGGCCGGTTTGGCCGCGCGTTCGGTTGTTTTTTCCCTCCTCTGTGACCGCATGGCGATGCCTGTCTGCAATCGTGGTTGTAGGTCGTGCCGTCGCACTGTCGCCGTCCTTCCCTGCTGGTCTGTGATTTCGCGGATTCGGCGATGCATTTATGTTGCCCCGGTGTTTTTCATTGCGCCGGTTCCGGGCCGGGGGTCCGCGTGACCTTTTATTCAACAGTTTGATTTCATTTGATTTTTCTGAAAAAGCGATGTCACCGCCGAGCTGATCTATGGTGCCCATATACGGCAACTTCCCGAATCCCTTTAATGGCGGCCCTTGGGTACCCGATCCTTGGTCGGGTCCTGTTTCAGGTTCCACATTCGCTGCGCATCGTCAGTTTCATCACGGCGCGCAGGCGTGATCGTGCGGCCGGCACGGTGCATTCCGCCGGCAGCAGCGTGTTGTCGACGCTGGTGGTGTGGGTGGTGTTCGTGTTCGGGGCGCACCGCAGGCTGATCGGTGTGGGCTCCTTCAACTGGCTGCGGCAGTGCCTGTAAAATATTTAATAAAAACAAATACTTATGTAATATCCTCCCGTGTCATGCCACGGATTGACGCCGGTGTGCGGTATTGCACTGGTGCTCTGCCGGCGATGCCTACAGAATTCCGCGCAAAGGAGTGTTCATGGCGCGCAAAGGCAGCGACCTGCCCGGAAACATCATAGATGCCATCGCCCGCATGCCGTGGTGGGCGGGCGTTGCGCTGGCGTTCGTAGCCTGGCTCGGGTTTCAGCGGCTGGCGCTGATCGAGGCGGAGACCGCCATCGACGGCGTGCTGCGCGGGTTGGCCGCCGCTTTCCAGTACATGCTGCCGTCGCTGCTGTTCGCGGCGGCGGCGATTTCAGCCTGGGTGCATTACCGGCAGTACCGCAATTACGCCAATGTCGCCGGTGAGCGCGGCCAGGATGCGCTGGAGATGCTGTCTTGGCGCGAGTTCGAACAGCTGGTTGGCGAATATTTCCGGCGCAAGGGGTTCAACGTCGAGCACCGCAGCGGGCGCCGGCCCGACGGCGGCGTCGACCTGGTGGCGCGCATCGGCGACGACCGTTACCTGGTGCAGTGCAAGCACTGGCGCGTGCAGCGAGTCGGCGTCGCCGTGGTGCGCGAGATCTGCAACGTCGCCGCGGCCGAAGGCGCTGCCGGCGTGTTCGTGGTGACTTCCGGGTCGTTCACCGACGAGGCGCGCAGGTTCGTCACCGAAAACCGCATCGACATCGAACTGATCACCGGTGAACGCCTGCACCGCATGATCCGCGGCCTCGAGGCGGCAGTCCATGCGGGTCAGGCCGCCACGCAACGCTGAGGCCGCGCTACTTCAGCACGTTGCTGGCTTCGGCCTCTTTGATCAGTGCCGCGGCGTCTTTCGGCAGCAGGAAACCCGCGGCCATCACTTTTTCAACGGCCTTGCGCACCGCTGCGACGAATCCCGCGTGATTGCCGTAGCGTTCTTCGAGTGATGGCCGCGGGTCGTTGGCGGCTTCACGCTCGGCTTTCGTTTTCGCGAACGGAATCATGCCGCCGGCGTAATTGCACAACTGGTCCTTGTGGAACGGCCTGGCGCCGCCTCGGGTGATGTTCCATCCCATGTAGGTGCCCAAGGGTGCCTCGAGCAGAACCACCGGCACGCCGCCGATTTCGTTGCCGTCGGCATTGACCTTCGGTACCAGCATTTCAATTCGCTGGCGGATTTTCGGCGGGGCGTTCGTCGGTATGCCGGACGCGTCGTTGGGATCAAACTGCGGGCCCCAGTCATAATCAAGGAAGGGATTGATCAGGTCGGGTTCCGGCGCGGTGGCGCGCAGCCCGGGCAGCGTCGGAAAGCCCATCGCCGACTTGTTCGCCGCGACCAGCTGGCCTTCGCGTATCGTCGGATAGCGGCTGGGCGGGGGCGTGGTGCCCTTCATCACCCAGTCGCGGAAATGCGCGCTGATCGCGTGCCAGGCTTCGGTGTGTGATACCGGGTTGGCGGGCAGCACGCCGGTGCCCCAGTTGTTGCCGGGGCAGTTCACGGGTTTCGCGGTTTTGTGGAATTCGGCGAGGTGTGAATTGATGCCGCCGCGGCCGCCGCCGTGCGTGGTGCTTGGGATGTAATAGCGGCGCACGTTTTCGGGCAGCGGGATGTCCTGCTTCGCGTCGGTGCCGACCCATTCGGGACCGAGCTTCAGCGCCCAGATCTCTGCGGCGCCGAAATGCTCGATGATTTTCGGGCATGTCTTCGTCGCCATGCAGCGGTCCTGGATGCTGCGCGCGGGCAGGTTGCGCACGGGATCTGGCCACGGCTGCCACCACTGCGGGCCTTCGCTGCCTGCCTGGTAGAGCTCGAGCACGCCATCGGGCTGCGCCCACCTGAAGTTGAGTGCGATGCGGCGACCGGCGATCACCGGCCACATGCCGTCATGCACCTGGCGTTTCGTTTCGTCCTGGTTGAAGCCCAGGTGCAGCCAGCCGCGCAGGTAGTTGCCGGATTGCGAGCGGCCGCGCGCGATACTGTGGGTGATGCGTCCGGCGAGCGGATTTGGTGTGCCGGCATCATCCTGCTTTTCGTATTTGAAGAACGAACCGATGTCGCGCCATGCGGCGAAACCGATGCCCAGCGGGTACGGATCCCTGGCGGTGTAGACCACCTGGTAGAGTTTTGCCGAGTCGAACCCGCCTTTGAGGCAGATCTGCACTGGCAGTTTCGTCAGTGGCAGCGGTTCGTCAAACGTGCCGCCACCGCAGAATTTCCAGTCCTCAGCCGCGATTTCGGTCTCGCCGCTCACTTTGCCGTCCAGCGTTTCGTGGTCGCGCGATACGAGCCTTGCCTGCGCGGTGTCGAGTGTGGCCGGCAGGTACGGCACCGGGTTGGTCTGCACGATCAGCGGCTGCGCTTTTGCGCCGCTGCGATTGATGATGCGCGCGAACACCGGGCCGGTGATCGGCGAACCGTCGCGGTTCTTGAGCACGGGCAATTTCAGCCAGTGGTTTTCGGTGGTGCCCATGGTTGAGCGGTTGGCCGTGCCTAGCCCTTTGCGCATGCTTGCGTTGTCGCCCTGCCAGGCGCTGGCAAGGCCGATGTCGCCCCGTTCGCGCTCGTTGGCGTAGAGCAGCACCGGGCGACCGCGGTTGGGCACCTCGTGCCATAGCAGGCCGCTGGCCTTGTCCATGTCGACTGGCCTGGTGATGACAAAGGTCGCTACGTAGCGCACTTTGCCGTCGGGATCTTTCGCCAGCCCGATGTCCTGGATCAGGCTGTTCAGCGGATCGGCGGGGTCTAGTTCGCCAAAGGCGCGTCCGGCTATCTGTTCATAGCGGCCCGCGGCGCCGTACTGCGGGCAGGCATCGCCCTTGCAGAACGCGGGAGATACGGTCTGGTCGATGACGATGCGGGTGACGCGCGCCTGTGCCGGAGAAACGGCCAGCAGGGCGACGGCGGCGCAGGCCATGAACTGCGCCAGGGGTGAGGGCGTATGACGGTGCTTCATCGGATGTTCCTCCACTGCCGGTGGCGCTGAGCCTGTTTTTTCTTGTGCTGCGGAGCACTCTAACGCAAATCAGGCGCGGCTGCGGTACACGGTCCACGTCATGAGCGTCGGACGTTATGGGATCAGGCCGGCTTTTTTGAACTGCAAATAAAGTTCGCGGCAGACCCAGGCGTCGGTCGCCGCGTAGGCGATCTGCGCCGGTGTCAGCTGCGGAGCCGCCCAGTTTGTGGTCTTGGCGCCCTTGGGGATGCGGTAACCGAGGAACATGCCGGCGAGGTTGCGCACGCCGC
>JBFWOE010000039.1:0-21764 GCA_050250695.1 Burkholderiales bacterium | reverse complement strand
TGGTCGCCAGCGGGCTGGGCTCGAGCTTTTTCAGGATGGCGATCGCCTTCAGCACGTTGCCGTTGGGGTCACCCTCCATGGCGGCCAGTTCGTAGAGCACCACCGGGACCCGGGCATTGACCAGGTGCGCGGCGATCTGCGCGCCCATGACGCCGGCGCCCAGCACGGCAACCTTGCGCACCAGCAGAGGGGAATTTCCGGACATGGCAACCTCGGGAGGAAGCGATGGAAGACTGTTAAACGCCATTCTACGCGGCCCGGGGCCACAAAAGAAAACCGGGCGACCTGGGCCACCCGGTAACCTGTGCTGCAGTCAGGATCAGAAGGAGTGCGAGTACTGGACGGAAATGATGTCCGCCTTGTTGCTGAAGCTGCCATTCAGCGTTCCGGCAGCGGGCACAGTGGTACTGATCCGGGCATCCTTGACGAACTCGTGGGCGTAGCCGACTTCGACAATGTCCTGCTTCGTCGGCTTGTACTGCACGCCGACCGCGACCCAGGTGCGATCCTGGTCCGGCAGCCGCGGCGTACGGTCGATATCGTTGGTGGGAGTCGGGTCGACTGCCACGCCGAAACGCAGCTTGGTCTGCTCGTTGAGCCTGTAGTTGGCGCCGACACCGACGCGCACGGTGTCCTTCCAGTTGAACAGCAGCGAGGATACCGTGCTGCCAACGCCGCCGGCGACCGAAGCCGTGGTACGAATGATGTCGAGCCGCTGGATGCTGCTCCAGCCGGTCCAGGTGATGTCGGCCATCAGCTCCCATTTGGGGCTCACCATGCTGAACAGGCTGATCGAGGCCGAATCCGGCACTTCGATGTCGGCCTTGATGCTGCCGTTGGCCGCCCCCAGGCCGGACACCGTCACCGAGCCCTCGAGTGAATAATCAATCGCAGAGCGGTAGGTGGCACCGAGCCTTGTCGTCGGCGACAACTGCGCGATGAGCCCGAAGTTGTAGCCGAAGCCGATGTCGTCACCCTTGTTGGTGACCAGCCCGGCGGCACTGGCGCCGGACAGCGTGGCCTTCAGGTGCTGCACGCTGATACCGCCGCCGATCGAAAAGTTGTCATTGACCTTGTAACCCAGCGAGGGATTGATGTTGAGCGCCTGCAGCGACGACTCGACGGCGGTGAAGCGGCCACGCCAGCCCGGGTCATACTCGGTCGCCAGCCCGAAGGGGGCGTTGACCGCGATGCCGAACTTCAGCCGCGGATTGATAGACATCGTGTAAAAACCGTTGGGAATCGCCGCCCAGTCTCCGCCGTCGCCGCCCTCTCCGGTGCCCGGCGCGGCGAAAACGCCGGTCGAACCGGCGTTGGTGAATTTGAACGAGGGTTTGACCAGGTGCAGGGCCGCAGTGATCTGCCGGTTCGACGGCAGCAGGGTCATCGCCGCCGGGTTGTACCAGGCCACACTGGAATCGTCTGCCGCGGCTGCACCCCCGGCAAAGGCGTTGCCGGTGCCGCTGCCGCTCTGGGTGCCGATGCCGAAACCGCCGGCCAGTGCCGACGCAGACATGGCAGCCAGTGCCGCTGAAACAGATAACCTTATGATTTTATTTGAATATTTCATCTCTCTCTCCTGGTGAATGCGGCTTCAGTTGCGGCGATACAGTCGTCGCCGCAATCGTCTTTCCACGATGTTACCGGGCCAATCGTCGAATTCAAGCAAAATCGTCTGCGGTCAAGGCACCTGTGGCGGTCCTACCACACGCGGTTTGCGGTTGTTGTCGACGGCGACATAGGTCAGCACCGCTTCGGTGACCTTGACGCATTCGGCACGCTCCGGCCGCCGCTGCGCATACACCGTCACGTCGACGGTAATCGACGTGCGTCCGACTTTGACGACATCGGCATAAAAACTGACCACATCACCGACGAATACCGGTTGCCGGAATACAAATGAATTGACGGCGACCGTGGCAACGCGCCCCTGCGCGAGACGCACCGCCGGTATGCTGCCGGCCAGATCGACCTGTGACATGATCCAGCCGCCGAATATGTCGCCGGTATGACTGGCGTCCGACGGCATCGGGATCACCCGCAGCGCGGGTTCCTTGCCCTCGGGCAGCGTCGTCGTCTCCCTGCTACTCATCGCCCCTCATCTCCCGTTCCACAAACCCAATCCTCAGTGTCCGGCGTACATGCGGTCGATCTCGGCATTGAATTTTTCCATGACCTTGGCGCGCTTCAGTTTCATGGTCGGCGTCAGCAGCCCGCTTTCCACCGTCCAGGGTTCCAGCGTCGCCGTCGCACGGCGCACCTGCGCATAACCCGGGAATTCGGTGATCTGCGTCGCGATGCGCGCAAGCAGCGCCTGTTCCGCCTGTTCGGACTCGTAAGCGTCGGGATTGATGCCCGCCGCGGACGCCATTTTTTTCCAGTGATCGGCATTCAGCACCGTCATCACGCTGAGGTACGGCTTGCCTTCGCCGAGGATCATCACCTGTTCGAACAGCGGGTCGCGCGCGATCGCCGCCTCCATGTCGCCGGGCGGAATCTTCTCGCCGTTGGAGAGCACGATGATGTCCTTCAGCCGCCCGGTGATGAACAGGTGGCCCTGGTCGCCGATGCGGCCGGTGTCGCCGGAGTTGAGCCAGCCGTCAGGCTGGATCATCCCCCGGGTCGCTTCCTCGTTGTTCCAGTAGCCGAGCATGACGTTGGGCCCCTTGATCATCACCGCGCCGTTGTCGCCGATCCTGACCTGCACGCCGGGTATCGGCTGGCCGACGCTGGACGGAATGTTGTTGCCGGGACAATTCGCCGTTGCGATGGGACTGGTTTCGGTGAGGCCGTAACCCTGGAGGATCGGCAATCCGAGGCCGATGAATATGCGCGATATGCCTTCCGGCAGCGCGGCGCCGCCGGACAGCGCGTATTGCAATCGCCCGCCGAGGCGCGCCAGCACCTTGGACGCCACCAGCTTGTTCAGCAGCGGCCACAGCAGGAATGACGGCTTCCACGGGCCGCGGCCCTGCACATGTACGAAACGCGCGTAACCGGTTTCGGCGGCGAACAGGAACAGTTTCTTGCGCAGCGGCGGACCCTCGTCAAGCTTGGCGCGGATGGCGCCCCAGATGCGCTCATAGATCCGCGGCACCGAGATCAGCATGGTCGGCCTGATCGCCTGCAGGTCCTCCGCCAGCTGCGGTATGCCGCGGGAGTATGCCACCGTCGATCCGGACATGATGGTCAGGTAATAGCCGCAGGTGCGTTCAAAGGTGTGCGACAGCGGCAGGAACGACAGGAACACGTCGTCGTGTCCGGTGGCGAGCACGCTCAGCGCGGACTCGGTGTTGGACAGGATGTTGTTGTGCGACAGCATCACGCCCTTGGGCCGGCCGGTGGTGCCCGAGGTGTAGACGATGGTCGCCAGCGAATTGCCGTCGCGCGCCGCGTGGCGGGTTTCGCCGCCGTCGTCCGGCAGCCAGTCGCCTATCCACTTCAGACGCGGGTCGCTGCCCTCCGCGGGCAGCGCGCCGACGGTCAGGAAACGCACCACGCCGCGCAGCTCGCCGATCACGTCCTGCAGCGCCTGCCAGTGTTCCTGGCCTTCGATCAGCAACACCTTGCAGTCCGCGTTGTTGAGGATGTAGGCGACGTTGTCGGCGCGATCCTGGGTATACAGCGGCACCACCACCAGTCCCAGGCCCAGCGCGGCCTGGTCGTAGATCACCCATTCCGGGCTGTTGCGCAGCATCACCGCAACGCGGTCGCCCGGCTGCAGGCCGTCTTTTGCCAGCGCCGCCTGCCAGCGCGCAACCTGGCGATCGGTCTGCGCCCAGGTGTAATCGCGCCAGTCGCCGTGCTGCTCGTTGTAAGCGCGGTAGGCCACGAGATCCGGCGTGCGCCGCACCCGCTCGCGGAACAGGCCGTCGAGGGTGCCTGCGGCACTCATTGGAATGACATGCGATACGTCATTGTTTTTATTCATGATTCCCCTCCAGACCAAAGATGCTAATCGAGGAACAGATCGGTATAGAGCCGCGCTCCCGGAGTGACCGCATAAGCCTCCAGATCGGTCACGCCCTCGGCGCGCAGCACGTCCTCGTCTATGTAGAAGTTGCCCGTCGCCGAGCGGCTGTCGCGTTTGAATATCGCGCAGGCCGCGTCGGCCATGATATCCGGTTTGCGGCTGGCATCAAGAATCGCCTGCGGGAAATTGACCGCGATTGCAGCAGTGGCAATCGTCGTTCGCGGCCACAGCGAATTCACCGCAATGCCCTGCCCGCGGAATTCTTCCGCCATGCCCAGCGCGCACATGCTCATGCCGTACTTGGAAATGGTGTAGGCGGCATGATCCCTGAACCATTTCGCCCGCATGTCCAGCGGCGGCGCAAGGTTGAGGATATGCGGATTTTCCGATTTCGCCAGGAACGGCAGGCAGGCCTGCGAACAGAGGAACGTGGCGCGCACGTTGACGCCGAACATCAGGTCGAAACGTTTCGCCGGTGTCTCCAGTGTGCCGGTCATCTGGATCGCGCTGGCATTGTTGACCAGGATGTCGATGCCGCCGAAATGCGCGGCTGCCTGCTCCGCTGCTGCCGCCACCGCGGCATCGTCGCGCACGTCGAGCTGGATCGCCAGCGCCTTGCCGCCGGCCGCCTCCACTTCGCGCGCAACCTCGTGGATGGTTCCCGGCAGCCTGGGGTGAGGCACCGCGGTCTTCGCAGTGACCACGATGCCGGCGCCTTCGCGCGCGCAGCGCAACGCGATCGCGCGGCCGATGCCGCGGCTGGCGCCGGTGATGAACAGGATCTTGCCTTTCAGCGCCGGCATGGATGCATTTCCTTATTTTCCGGTGAATGACGGTTTACGTTTTTCGACAAAGGCGGTGACTCCTTCCGCAAAATCGCCGGTGGCAGCGCAACGCGCGAAAGCCTGCGCCTCGGCATCCAGCTGCGCCGGGAGACCTTCGTTCAGCGCACGGTTGGCCAGCGCCTTGGTTTCCGCATAGGCGTGCAACGGGCCTGCAGCGAGGCGCCGTGCGAGTTTGTCCGCTTCGGCGGCAAGCTGTTCCGGGGGAAACACGCGGTTGACCACTCCGAGATTGTGCAGCGTCGCAGCATCGACGCCATCGGCGAGAAGCATCAATTCCAGTGCTTTCTGGTAACCCGCCAGCCGCGGCAGGAACCAGGTCGCCCCGCCGTCGGGACTCGCGCCGATGCGGCTGTAGGCCAGCGAAAACTGCGTATCGTCCGCCGCAAGCACCAGGTCGCAGGCCAGCATGACGCTGAAACCCGCGCCGGCAACGGCGCCGTGCACGACGGCGATCACCGGCTGCGCAGCGCGGCGCAACGCGAGTATGCCGCCGTGAAGTTCTCCGGCGAGTTCCGGAACCAGCGTTGCCATCGATGCCAGATGCTCCCTGAACATCGCTACGTCACCACCCGCCACGAATGCCGGACCTGCGCCGCGCAGCACGATCACGCGCACCGCGGCATCCGCGGATACCCGCTCGGCAGCGGCGCGAAAACCGCGGATCATCTCCGCATCCAGCGCGTTCATCGCCTGCGGACGGTTGAAGGTGATGGTCGCCACGCCGTCATTGATGGCGTGAAGAACGGCGGCGCTCATGCCTTGCGCGCCAGCGCCTCGAAAGTCACCGGCTGCGTGGTCTGGTAGAGCTCCGACTTGCCGAAGTCGCGCGGGAAATCATCGACCATGATCACCTTGCGCCGCAGTTCGGCGGCGCGTTTCAGCAGGTCGTGTTCTTCCTGCGTGATCACGCCGTGCCTGAGGCCCTCCGCAGCAATCTGGTCGGCGTAACGCCGCGCGATGCGCCCTTCCTGCTGCGCCCTGCGCAATTTTGCCTCGACCGGTTCCGCGGCGATCGCCGCAGCCAGCGCTGATTCCAGCGTGCGCACCGGATCGTTTTCATCGGCGGAGACGAACACGCCGCGGGTCAGCCGCTGCCGCGCCGGCCCCGGCGTCATCATCAGGCCGACCACGTCGTGCCCCAGCGGATCGCGCGGTGGCGCGAATTCGCGACCGTACGGCATCAGCAGCGGGAAAATCAGGCTGCGCAGCAGCCAGGACACGACCGGCCACGGCAGGTTCTCGAATATCGAATAAAACGCATCCTCGATGCGGTAGAGACAGTCGAGCAGGCCCCAGCGCACCAGCGGCAGGTCCTCCTGCGGCCGGCCGTCGTCTTCGTAGCGTTTCAGCACCGCCGAGGCCAGATAGAGCTGGGAGAGCACGTCGCCGAGCCGCGCCGACAGCCGCTCGCGCCGTTTCAGCGTGCCGCCGCAGAGGAACATTGCCATGTCCGCAGTCAGCGCAAAACCGCTGGAGAGGCGCGTCAGCTGCTGGTAATACCGGCGCAGTTCCGGCGCGCCCGGCACCGCGGTCAGCCGCGCACCGGTCATGCCCATCCACAACACGCGTGCGACGTTGGACAGCGTGAACGCCATGTGCCCGAAAAACGCGCCGTCGAAATCGCGCAGCGCCTTTTCCGGATTTTCTTCGCGCGTGGCCTCGATTTCCTTCAGCACATACGGATGGCCGCGGATCGCGCCCTGCCCGAAAATGATCATGGTGCGGGTCAGGATGTTGGCGCCTTCGACGGTGATCGCGATCGGAGTCTGCATGTAGGCACTGGCGAGGTAATTGCTCGGCCCCATGCAGATGCCCTTGCCGCCGTGCACGTCCATCGCGTCGTTGATCACCTGCCGACCCCGCTCGGTGAGGTGGTACTTGACGATGGCCGACACCACCGAGGGTTTTTCGCCGAGATCTACGGCGCCGGCCGTCATCACACGCGCCGCATCCATCACGTAGACATTGCCGGCGATGCGCGCCATAGCCTCCTCGACACCTTCGAAACGGCCGACCGGCAGCTTGAACTGCTGGCGCACGCGACCGTAAGCACCGGTGGTCAATGCTGACAGCTTGGAAATGCCCACGCCGTTGGCGGGCAGCGAAATCGAACGCCCGGCGGCGAGGCAGTTCATCAGCATTTTCCAGCCCTCGCCGACCTGTTCGACGCCGCCGATGATGTAATCCATCGGGATGAACACGTCCTTGCCCCAGTTCGGGCCGTTCATGAAGGTCGCGGTCATCGCGCGATGCCGCCGGCCGATGTGCACGCCCGGCGTGTCGGTAGGCACCAGCGCCAGCGTGATGCCGACGTCGTCCTGCTTGCCGAGCAGGTGCCCGGGATCGTAGAGCCGGAAGGCGAGGCCGAGCAGCGTCGCAATCGGCCCCAGCGTGATGTAGCGCTTCTCCCATGTCAGGCGTATGCCCAGCACGTCAGGCTTGCCCTGCCATTCACCCTTGCAGACGATGCCGAAATCCGGGATGCCGCCCGCATCCGATCCGGCCTCGGGACTGGTCAGCGCGAAACAGGGCATCTCCAGACCCTTGGCAAGACGCGGCAGGTAATAATCCTTCTGCTCCTTCGTACCGTAGTGCAGCAGCAGTTCGGCAGGCCCCAGCGAATTGGGCACCATCACCGACACCGCAGCGGTGCCGCTCCTGGTGGTCAGCTGCATCACCACCTGCGAATGCGCCAGCGCGGAGAAACCCTTGCCGCCATACTCCTTGGGAATGATCATGCCGAGGAAACCGTGGTCCTTGATGAACTGCCAGACCTGCGGCGGCATGTCGGTCATTTCATAGGTGACTTCCCAGTCGCTGAGCATCTCGCACAATTCGCGCAGCGGGCCGTCGATGAAGGCCTGCTCTTCGGCGGTCAGTCGCGGCTTCGGATAGGCCAGCAGCTTGTTCCAGTCGGGATTGCCGCTGAAGAGATCGCCGTCCCACCACACCGTGCCGGCTTCCAGCGCTTCGCGCTCGGTCTGTGATACCGGCGGCAGGATGCGGCGGAATATCGCGAGGAAGCGCGCGCCGACCAGATGACGGCGAAAAGGCGAAGGAATTGCGACCAGCGATGCGACGATCAGCAGCACCCAGGCGGCGGTGAGCAGCGATGACGGCCACATTGAAAAATGGCCATAACCCCACAGCATGGCAGCAAATACTCCGGCCCAGACGGCAGCGGGCATGCGGTGGTAGGCCAGGAACCACGCCACCGCGAAAGCGGCAAGCATCGTGAACACCAGGGTCATTGCGAACCTCCGCAAGGGACTGCGCTGACGGCACCGGGCAGCCGGTGCCGGAAATTGATGCCTCGGACACCGCTTTCTCTTGGATGCGGTACGCCCGAAACCAGCATACACGGGCGCAAAGTCGCCTTCAACGGCGAACAGAACGGTTCGGACCCCTTATTTGACGGTCTGACCCTGGCACATGACGCCCGGCCGTCACACCGTCAGCGTTTGACCTGGCCGGTGATGGCCAGCAGTTCGGCCAGATGTTTTTTCGCCGCCGCGATTGCCGCAGTACTGGCGGGACCCGCGGCATTGCCGTCGACCCTGCGTATCGAAATCACCGGTTTCCCGGTCTTGTCGAAACTTGCCATGGTCGCCTCTGCCGGTCCGCTTTTGCCCTCCGCGGGATAACGATCCTGCTTGTAGTGCAGCAGCGTCCCCTGGTTGAACATGTACTCGTTCTTCACTCTAAAGCCGTCGGCTGCCTGCAGTTCCTCTCGGATCATTTTCATATCCTTGCCCGACCACAATACGTCGAATGTCGATGATGCACTCGCACTCTTCCATTGGTGTTCGGTGCGCTCCATAGCCGGCGCCTGCGCAACGACATTCATGGCTGCAACCGAGAGAAAAACAGCCATCAGCACGACAGAAAAATCCGGTTTTGAAAACTTCATCCTGTCCATGACTCCATGCAATGCACCGCATCAGAAACGACCGGCATCTGACAGCATTTAGCAGACAGGGCGGTGCCGGGACAAGGCAATTCCGCACATGAAGCAGAACAACGGGGACGCGGTTACTGCCGCAACCTGTCCTGCAGCCAGCGCGCGATCATTTCGGCAATCGCCGATTCCTTCATGCCGGGGGTGCGTCCCATGTGTCCGCCCTCGGGATAAATCCGCGCGGTCTTCGGCACTCCGTGTTCCAGCAGCAGATGGACATCGGCAACCGGCGCCTGGTCGTCGAGTTTTCCGTTTACCGCGAGCAGCGGCGCGCACGGGCCGTCGAGCAACCCCTGCTCCTTCAGCGACAGTCGCGGCGCCAGCGCCAGGACTTCTTCCAGGTTGCGTGCGCCCAGCGCCCAGCTGCGCGCATCGAGCAGGCTCGCGGGCCCGAGCAGGTAGGTCGATGCCGTGCGGGTCAGCGCCGGCTCCAGCCATTCGCGCTGAAAACCGTAGTGCACGTTGCCGCCCTGGGTGACAGCCGCCCTGATCCGTGCATGTTCGACGTGCGCAAGTTTGGCCGCCCAGTAACCCCCGAAGCTGCCGCCCCAGACGCCGATGCGCGCGCCGTCGACTTCGTCGCGCTGCTGCAGGTGGTCGATGGCCGCGGAAAACGTGCGTTCCGCATCGGGCTCCAGGTATTTCACCGGATTGTCGCCGGCGCCTGGCATGTCCATCGTGAACGTCGCCAGTCCGTGGCGGTGCAGGATGCCGCTGTTGCGCTGGCGATCCTCCTTCCAGCCGTCGACGCCGCCCCAGTGGATCACCACCGGCGGCCGCGACACGCCGGCCGGTACCTGCAGATAACCGGTCAGCGTTCTGCCTTCGAACGGGATTTCGACGACCTGCAGCGGCGGATCAAAATAACGCGCAGCCTTGCGGAAACAGCGCAGCGAATGACGATGCGCCTCCTGTTTTCCCGGCGTGCTGGCCACCGGATAACGTCCGGTGCGGCAATTGGCGTAAGCAAGGAACCAGGCGTCATGGATGTCTTTGTCATCGCCCCCCTGCCGCAGCAGCGCATCACCCCCGGCTTCATGGCGCAGGCCGATTTCGCACCACACCGCCGCCCAGTGATCGCGGTCGAGGCTGGTCAGCGCAGCGACCGCGGCCTGCGCATCTTCAGCAGTGATGTGTTCGAGCGGACTGTTGCGCCCGGCGCGACGGAGTATTTCCGCCTTGACCTGATCCAGCGTGCGCTCGCCGGATGCACCGCCGCCCGTCATCGCGTGTCAGTCTGCAACCTTGCCGAGCAGCGTGGCGACATCGGTCTTGTTGTTGACCATCTGCTCAGGGAACACCACGGTGATCGCCTGCGTCGGGCAGATGGTCTGGCACAGGCCGCAGTACCAGCATTCATCGGGGTACTTGATGACCGGCAGCGTCTCGCGGTTGTCCTCTTCCTTGTAGATCAGGTCGCCGGGACAGATCCAGTCGCAGAGGTTGCACTTGACGCAGGTCTCGGGATTGATGCGGATGGGGTTGAAGGTTTCCTTTTTCATAACGGGTATCCTATGCCGCCACCGCGGTGCTGCCGCGGCTGAACGCCGCCGACAGCGGCTGGTCGGTGGGCAGCGTGCGTGTCACCGGACCGTTTTCGCCGCGTTCGACGATCACGAACTTGCGCCAGTTGGTGTCGTCGGTCTGCGGATAATCCATGCGGAAGTGCGAGGAACCGGTGCGTGTTTCCTTGCGCGCCAGTGACGCCGTGGCCATCATCTCGGCGTTCATGCGGATGTTTTTGGCTTCGTGCACCCGCATCAGGCCGTGCAGGTCGTCGGCTTTCAGCGTGGGCTCGCGTTTGGCCAGCGCACCCAGGGTGTCCAGTGCCAGCCTGAGCCCGCGGTCGTTGCGGCGCACGCCGACATAATCGCTGACCGTCTGCCGCGTGGCGTCCTCGAACTGCTGCCACGGCATGCCGTCCGGCTGCCGCAGATGCGCAACCGAGCGCGCCCGCACTTCGTCGAGTGTCCGCCGGTCGACCTCGGGCAACGCGCCCGGCGTCGCGCGGATGCGTTGCACCACGCCCTCGCCGGCGATGTGACCGAGCACAGCCGCGCCCGAAATGCCGCCGCTGACGGTCGCGCAGTCGCCCGCGGCGAACAGCGCCTCGACCGCGGTCTCGCCGTTGGTATCGACTGCGAGGCCGCTGCCGCGGAAATAGACGCCGCTGCGGCGGATGCTCAGCTCCGACACCGACACCTCGACCAGCTCCTCGCGGAAATTGACGCCCTTCTGCTGGTAATACGCCGGCAGCGTGTAGCGATCGACCTGCAGCGTGTGCTCCATGCGGTCGAGCATGTCCTGCGGCAGGTGGCGGCAGTCAAGATAGATCGGCCCGTTGCCGAGCAGGTATTCGTTGATGACGCCGTCGGCGATCACTGCGCGGCGCGCGTTTTCGCCCTTCTTGTCGTACTTGAACATGAAACGCTCGCCGGCCTTGTTGACGAAATAGGCGCCGAGGCTGACCAGCGCATTGAGGCCCTGGCAGGAAAAACCCTTGGGCGTCAGCGTCGCTTCCACCGACTCCATGTTGGCCAGCGCGGCGCCGGCGTGGTAACCCATGGCCTGCGCGTCGCCGGTGTTGTAAGGGATGTGCCAGGAATCGAAAGCGAGACCGGAGGCGTTTTTCGAAATGCGGTTGACGTCGCCCGCAGCCAGCACCACGGCTTTGGCGCGGATTACCGTCCACTCGCCGCTGCGGAAATTGAAGGCAATGGCGCCGTAGGCGCGGTTGTCCTTCACCAGCAACTGCACCACCATCGTGCGCATCAGCACCGTGGCCTTGCCCTTGCGCACCCGTTCGCCGAGGTGTTTCTTGAAATCGGTGCCGTCAAAATTGATGTGATAGGTTCCGGGCAGTCCGAACGAGCGCAGCCGGTAATAGTCTCCGGTCTGGCGGTCGCGGAAATCGACACCCAGTGATTCGATCTTGCGGAAAATGCGCGGCATCTCCCTGATCACCCGCCCCGCCACCGCCATGTCGACGATGCCGTCGGTCAGTTCGGGAACGTGTTTGAGCAGGAACTCCGGCGTGTCCCACTCCGGCCCGGACTCCATGATGGTCAGGTAATGGTCAACGCCGCAGCCTATGCTGCCGCAGTGATCGAGCACCTTGCCCTTTTCGCAGATCACCACCTTGAGGCCGGCCTCCAGCGCCGGGATCGCCGCCATGCTGCCTGCAACCCCGCCGCCGACCACCAGCACGTCGGTATCCAGCCTTACAAATTCATCGCCCATGGTTTTCCTGTCCGTGACTTCGCGCAAGAACATGCATGGTACGGGCACGACCCGGCCGAAACCAGTGACGCGATGGTGTTTTTTGAGGATTATCCTGCTATCGCACGGCACGCCCGCGGAACTGCCGCGGCGACATGCGGAAACGCTGGCGGAAACGGCGGGCGAAATAGGCTTCGTCGGCAAACCCCGTCGCGGCGGCAACTTCGCCGATGCGCAGCGTGGTATGACGCAGCAGTTCAGCGGCCTTTTCCATGCGCCGCTCGGTCACCAGGTCGACAAAGGTCTTGCCGGTTTCCTTTTTGATCAGGTGCGCCAGGTAACTCGGCGACAGGTCGGCCGCCCTGGCAGCATCGGCCAGTTGCAGGCGCCGGCCCAGGTGTTCGCGCACGTGGCGCATCACCCGCGCCAGCGCGTCGCGGCGGCTCGCACGCTGGGCCTGCCCGGCGGCGAGCCGCGCGATGCCGCGTTCGTGGACGCGGCACACGGTGCCGAGCAGCAGCAGCAGATGCCCGCGGATCAGTTCGGCTGAACAGTAACGGCGGCGCAGGTTTTCCTCCGCCATGGCCCGGCACGCGTTGCGCGCCAGCGCCAGGTCGGCGCCGGTGAGCCGGAAATCCATGTATTCCTGGAACAGGAAAGGCGCCAGCTCCGGCGCCTGCGCCAGCGGCACCTCCTCGAGGTCCAGCGGATCGACATCGAGTTCGGGGCGCAGGAAACGCAGGTTGAAGCTGACGACGTAGAACTTCGATCCCGGAGGATGCGTCACGCGGTGCACCCGGTACGGCAGCACGAAACCCAGGCCTCCGGGGCGCAGCAGTCGCGAAGTCGCGGCAATGTGCTGCTCGGCCTGCCCGCTCAGGTTGAGCTGGACCTGGAAATACTCGTGGCGATGGGCCTCGGCGATGCGGGTGACGCTTTTTTCGTCACGGATGCCGAAACCGGGGCCGGCCGCGCGATCCGCAAGGGTATAGGTGCGGATCGCGCGCGTCGTCACCGCTGCACATCCAGTCGCTTGGACATTGCGGTTACTGAATGGACTTGACCGCGGCCTTCAGTATCGGGGCGAGGCTTGCACTTGCCTTGGTCAGTTCCGCGATCTGTTTCTGCTGCACGGCGCCATCCAGCGGCGCCACGGGGCGGTTGCCCTTTTTCGATTCCTCCAGCAATGCCGGATCCTTCATCGCCGCAGTGACCGCCGCACGGAATGCGGCAACCGCCCGAGGGTCCATGCCGGGCGGCCCGATGTAGCTGCGATGCGTTTCCAGGATGGTCGCCATGGCCTTCACGGTCGCCTGTTTGGCCTGTGGCGCGTATTCGGTCACCACCGGGATGTTAGGGTAATCGGGGGAACGGCCGGAGGTCACCATCAGCACCGGATGCTTGTCGCCGGCCAGTATCGGGCCCCGTGACTCGCTCCAGCCGGTGATATGGCCGTCACCGTCACCCTTGATGACGGCCAGGGCGGTGTCGGCATTGCCTTCATAACCGGTGACCGCCTTGACCTGGAAGCCCAGGGCGTCGCCCAGCACTGCCATCGTGTAAAAATCCTCGTCGGTGCCCTGCGAGGGATATACGAACGGCCGTTTGAGCTTGCGCACATCCTCGATGGATTTGATTGCCGACTTTCCGCCGACAGCCAGCACCCGCGGTTCGCTGGTGGCGCGTCCCAGGAAAGTGAACTTCGTGGGATCAAATGTCGCGCCGCGGCTGCCGGCCAGTGACGCCAGGATCAGCGTGGAAACATTGCCGAAAAAGATCTCCATGCCGTTCGGCTTGACCCGCCAGATGTGGTTCGCGGCCTTCAGTCCTCCGCCACCCGGCATGTTGGTGACGCGCACTTCCCGCGCACCGCTGTGTTTCTGCAGGTACGGCGCGAGCAGCCGGGCATAACGCGTGTGCCCCCCCGACGGACCGCCGGCGACGACTATGGTGATCACCTTGTCCTTGTAATACCCGCCGGCTTGCGCCAGCACGCGGCCCGGCAGACCCATCGCCACCGGCGCCATGGCGCCTGCAAACATCAGTTTCCTGCGTGTCGTTTTCATTGCTGACCTCCTCAACTGGTTATGGGAACCTATTGGAACAGTGGTGCGAGCAGACCGTGGTAAAGCTGCATTTCCAGCGCCACCACGAACAACAGATAGAGCGAAACCGTCAGTATCCCGGCATAGGCCAGGCTGCGCCACCATGAGCAATAACGCGTCACCATGAAATAACCGGCGGTAAACAGGAATGCCGCCGGGATGATGCCGGTGACAAAAATCAGCACCAGCAGCAGCCCGACCATGCCGTAGGCGCCCGCCTCGCGCAGCCATGACGGCCCCTTTTTCTCCTGCACCCGCGGTGCCTCCGCAGCCGGCGCATCGGGTGTCTGCACCGAGATCATGTCCATCTGCAGGTCATCCGGGGATGCGAAATTGTGCCAGGCCAACTGCAGCAGCGTAAGCAGGATGCCGAACACCGCCAGCGGCAGCGGAATCATCCGCGCACGCGGGCCGAAATCCTGGCACAGCACGATCACGCCGGTGAACAGTGCCAGCAGCAGCAGCGATGCCAGGTTCTCCTGGTGGTGGCGACTCATCACGAAACCCCGCCTGCTGCGTACGCACTCTTTCTGCGCCGCCAGATGCGGATGAACGGCAACGCTGCCGTAACCAGCACAAAAACCAGCATCGCCAGTGCAATCGGACGTTCGAGCAGGAAGTCGTTGCCATAAAGGGTCAGCGAGATGTGCAGGTTGCGCTCGATCATCACCGCCAGCACCATGCCGATCACGAAATTGGCACGCGAATAGCGGTACTTGTCCATCAGGTAACCGACCACTCCGAATGCAGCGGCCACCAGCACATCCTCGATGTGGCCGCGCGTCGCGTAGGCACCGACAAAACACACTGAAAGCACGATGGGCACCATCAGGTTCGCCTGCAGCGAAGGCAGCCGTGCCAGCCAGGGCGTGATGCTGAGCCCGATCAGGGTCACTGCCACGTTGGCAATGACAATGATCCACACCATGCTGAACACCAGGTCAAGGTTCTTGGTCAGCATGTCAGGCCCCGGCACCACACCGAGCCCGATGAAGGCCACCAGCAGTATCGCCATGCTCTCCCCGCCGGGAATGCCGAAAGCCAGCGTCGGCATCAGCCCGCCGCCCTCGTTGGCGCCCATGGTCGCATCCGGCGCAATGACCCCCTCGACCGCTCCCTTGCCGAAGCGCTCCGGCGTCTTCGAGGTCTGCACCGCCTGCGCGTAGGCCGCCAGACCGGCGACGCTGGCGCCGACGCCCGGCAGCACACCGATCCACAGGCCAAGCAAGCTGGAGCGCACCACCAGCCACCAGTGGCTCAAGCCGTCCCTCACGCCCTGCCAGACGCTGCTTTCCTCCTTCACCAGCGAGCGGTCGACGATGGGAGTGCCCTTGATAGCGAGTTTCATCATTTCGGATACGGCGAACAGGCCGATCATGGTTACGGGGAAGGAAATCCCGTCCATCAGGAATTCGCTGCCAAAGGTGAAACGCGGTGTCGCCGTCACCACGTCCATGCCGATGAACGCAACCAGCACGCCGAGCACGCTGGCGGTCAGCCCCTTCATCAGCGAGCCTTCGCTGAAGGTGGCTATCACTGTCAGCCCCCACAAAGCCATCATCAGGTATTCGCTGGGGCCAAGCGCCAGGATCACCGGACGGATCAGCGGGATGCACAGTGCGAGGAATATCGCGCCGATGACACCGCCGAGCAGCGCGCCAGTGGCAGAGGCTGCCAGAGCACGCTTCGCCTGGCCCTGCTTGGTCATCGGGTAACCGTCAAAACACAGAGCCAGTCCCTTGGCCGAACCCGGCACGCTGAACAGGATGCTGGTCACCGAATCGCCCCAGATGGTGGCGATGTGCGCACCGAGCAGCAGCGCCAGCGTGGCGGCGGTTTCGAAACCGTAGGTGAACGGCAGCAGCAGCGCCATGGCCACCACGCCGCCGAGGCCGGGCAGGATGCCTATCACCAGCCCGTAGACCACGCCGAGCAGCATGAACAGCAGCGCCTGAGGCGTCAGCAGCGCGGCCAGGCCGGCGACGATCGCTTCAATCATATCGTTCGCCTGCCGCAAAGCTGAACATCGTTGCCTGTGCTGCCTGAACCATTGACTCCCCTCCGGAGATTGCATCGCAGCGCGATGCTTGCTTGAAGGCATCGTCTTCTTTCGTGGCGGAACTTTACAGCAATATTCGCCGTCCAGACCACAACATCAGGAGATGTTCATAAAGTGAGATAGAATTTCGCCAACCAACGCAGACGGTGTCGAACAGGGCATATCCATGCAACCGGTTTCGTTCGCCAAGACCACGCGACCCAGCGTCGCCAGCATCATTTCCCGGGATCGTCTGTTCGGCCTGATGGACCGCATGCGCTCTGGTTCCGTCATCTGGGTCACCGGCCCGCCGGGCTGCGGCAAGACCACGGCGGCCGCAAGCTACCTGGAACACGCAAAAATCCCGTCCATCTGGTACCAGCTGGATGAAAGTGACGCCGATGTCGCGTCATTCTTCTACTACCTCGACGCCGCCACAGCGCAGCATGCCAGGCGCAAAACCCCGCGGTTGCCGCAACTCGCGCCTGAATATCACGCCGGCCTGCCCACTTTCGCGCGCCGTTTTTTCCAGGCTCTGTACCTGCGGCTGGGAGAACGATTCGCACTGGTTTTCGACGGTTACCATGAGGTACCGCAACAGTCCCCGTTCCACGAAATCATGCGCATCGGCATGTCCGAAATGCCGTCCGGTTGCGGCCTGGCCATCATCAGCCGCAGCGATCCGCCCGCACTGCTGGCCCGATTGCGCGCAAACCGGACACTGGAAGTCATCGGTTGGCAGCAACTGCGGCTGACCCGCGCCGAATCCGATGCCATCGTTGCACAGCGCGGACTTTCACTTTCAGCTGAAATGCTTGACGACCTGTATCAGAAAACGCAGGGCTGGGCCGCCGGATTGATACTGATGATGGATCAGGCGCCCGCAGCGGGCGCACTGGCCGCACCGGCGGACCTGTCCGCACCGGGACTCGTTTTTGAATACCTCGCCGGAGAAATTTTCCAGAAGACCGATGGCCGGACCCGGGACTTGATGCTGGCCACGGCGTACCTCCCGCAGATGACGGCAAGCATGGTGGAACAACTGACCGGGGATGCCGCCAGCAGGCAATTGCTTGAAGAACTGCACCGCAACAACCAGTTCGTCGCACTCAAACAGGCGCATCCGCAGGCGATCTACCAATATCACCCCCTGATGCGCGAGTTCCTGCTCTCGCGCGTCAACGTTTCCCTCGACCACGAGCAGAGAACCCGGCTCAGACGCAAGTCGGCTGAACTGCTGGTAACCGAAGGACAGGCTGCCGAAGCCATCATGCTGCTGCATGAAAGCGGGGAATGGCAGCGTATCGTCTCAATCATCGAGACCCATGCCGCCATCATGCTCGACCGCGGCATGGGCGAAACCGTCGCCCAGTGGGTTTACGGCCTGCCCCAGGAAATCCAGCACCGCCATCCCTGGATGCTCTATTGGCTGGCATTGAGCCGCGCGTCGATTTCGCCGCGGGAAGCCCGCTTGCTTTACGAGCAGGCCCATCTGCTGTTTCGCCAGCAACAGGTTCAGGATACCCGGGGCATGCTGCTCACCTGCGCCGGGGCAATGGATGCAATCCTCTACGAACTCGACGATTTTTCATTGCTTGATCGCTGGATCGCCGATGCCGGAAAACTGCTGCAGGAACACCCTGAATCCCTGGAAGCCGCTCTCGAAACCAGGGTTGCCAGCAGCCTGTCGGCATCGATGATCGTTCGCCAACCGCATCATCCCGACCTCGAGCACTGGGTTGATCGTGCATACCGCGCCTCGATCAGCCAGCCCGACCCGAACCTGCGCATGCATGTCGAAACACGTGTCGCCCTGAGCATCGCCTGGGCCGGACATTACCCGAAAGCGCTGCAGGTGATAAAGGGGCTGCAACAGGTCGCCACACAGCACGAACCCTCCCCGTTCGCCCTTGGAATGCTCAGACTGACCGAAGCCGCGTATTACATGCTGACGGCACAGCCAGCCGAATGCCTGAACGCCGCACGCGCAGGCATCGACATCGAGCGGAGTACCGGCGCACGCGTGATGACGCACCAGCTGCTGGCGCACGGAGCCGGCGGCGCGCTCGCGGGCGGGGATATCAAAAATGCCGAAGCCATGCTGGCCGAATCCGCCGCCCTGCCAGGTCCACGGCCCCGCTTTGATGCCTGCCTGCATCACCTGTTCGCAACCTGGCTGGCGCTGCTAAGGAACGACGGCAGCACGGCCTTCCAGCAGCAACGGCTTGCACTCACCGCAGCCATTGAACTCGGCAGCCCGCATTTCGAGGCGCTGTGCCGGATGGCAGCGGCCCACGTCCTCTACGAAGCGGGCGACATCCGCGGCGCGCTCGCGCATTTTCAGCGCGTCTACGATACGGCAAGCAACATTCCCAATCACCTTCTCGATTTCACCGGCTTGATGATGTACGCCTACGTCGCCCTCGAAAGCGGAAAACGACGGCGCTCAGGTTTACGCGCACTTCGACTCGCCCTGGAAATCGCCAAGCCGCGCAACTATCTTTCGTTTCTGCTGTGGCGCCCGGACATGCTGGCAAAATTATGCAGCCACGCAATCGAGGCGGACATAGAGCGCGATTTCGTTTCCGACATCATTACCAGTCGCTGCCTGGTGCTGGATGCTTCCGAGTCGGCAGTCACGGACTGGCCATGGCCCTGCCGGGTGCGCACCCTGGGACAGTTTCGCCTGTTGCTGGACGAGAAGCCGGTAACTTTCACCGGAAAGGCGCAGCGTCGCCCGCTGGATTTGCTGCGTGTTCTGATCGCCTGCGGCGGCAAGGATATCGCCGTGGAACGCATTACCGAATCATTGTGGCCCCGCATCGACGGTGATTCCGCACGCCGGTCCTTCACTACGACGCTGCACAGGTTGCGCAAGCTGATGGGGAATGACCGCACGCTGCAACTCTCGGAGGGCAAGCTCTCGCTGAACGGCCAGCTGGTGTGGACCGACCTGTGGGCATTCGAGCAGACGTCGGCGCGCATTGAACTTTTGCTGCGGCGGCCACCGGAACGCATCGCCGCCGACGAACTGCAAAACCTGTGCGAGCGCATGGTCCAGCAGTATGCCGGGCCGTTTCTTGGCAACGAGCCGGATGAACCATGGATGTTTGCCGCGCGCGAACGCCTGAGGCACCGCCTGATCCGGGCCCTGCAGCAGGTCACGCGCCATGATCAGCGCGTCGGCAACCTGGATCGATCAGTAAGCCTGCTGGAACGCGCCATCGAAGCCGATGCCGCGGCCGAAGGCCTCTATCGACAGTTGATGTGGTGTTATGCACAGCTCGGCCGCCGTGATGATGTTGCTGAAACCTATGAACGCTGCCGCAAGGTTCTGGCCGCATTGGCGCAATCGGAGCCTGCCGAGGAAACACGCGAACACTATGCGCAGCTGATGCAGCGCACATAACAAGGAGTATTATAAATATTTGATTTAAAACATTTTTTTATCTGTAACCGATGAGTAAGCCAGCGGTAACCGATCTGCAACCTGCAACTCCAGAACATGCCTGCCGTCACGCGACGGACCCGGTCGGAATCGCCACAGGCTCGCAACACCGCCCGTCCGCCACGTGACAACACATCACATACGGAGGGCATATGAATACCTGCATGACAACCGCTTGCTCAGTCAACAAAAAAATCCAACCCCAAAGGAAAACGCCGGCTCTGGCCATACTGCTCGCCGGATCGGCGCTGTCACTTTCCGGCTGTTATGTCACACAAGCCGGCACCGGACCGGACGGGCAGCCGAATTTCATCTACTCGACCGCACCGATCGCGACTGCCAGAAGCGGATCGGGCATACCCGCCGTCGTACCGGCAGGACCCGCCCCGGCCGTACTCAGCGTGCGGCTGTATCCTGCCAACGACCTTGCAAACCAGACCGGGGTATTGAGCGGCCAGGTGACCAACATGATGAGCGGCAAAGGGCAGTTCCAGTTCAACTACCAGGGCGAGTCCCTGGTCGGTGAAGCAACGCGCGTATCCGGCGAAGAGCGCCGTGGAATTGCCAGCGCCTACGGTTCACGCGGCACATTTGCCCGCTGCGATTACCAGATGAGCACGGCTTACCAGGGCGCCGGCAGCTGCACCTTCTCCAACGGTGCCAGCTATCAATTGCACATCGGCAGCTGAGATCATCCCCGGCGCGGCAGCACCTCTGTTCCTGCTCCCGCTCCGGGGACCGGCCACCATCAATGATCAGACACTTTCATGCGATGCGGATGCCGACCCGGATTTCAGTGTTTCCATCGTCGCCACCGCAAAACACAGATCCTCCCAGGCCTTGGCCTTGTCCGCCAGTGTGCGCAGCAGGTACGCAGGGTGGTAGGTGACGATCAGCGGAATGCCGCGGTATTCATGCACGCTGCCGCGCAGGCTGGCGATGCTCGCATCGCGGCCGAGCAGATTTACCGCCGCGACCTTGCCCAGGGCGACTATCAGCCGCGGCTCGACCAGTTCGATCTGCCGCTGCAGGTAAGCCGAACAGGCCTGCGCCTCCTCCGGCTGCGGATTGCGGTTACCGGGAGGACGGCACTTCACGATATTCGCGATGTATACGTTGCTGTCGCGCCTGAGATCAATTGCGGCGAGCATGTTGTCGAGCAGGCGGCCGGCCTGACCGACGAACGGTTCCCCCTGCTGGTCCTCGTCGGCACCGGGCCCCTCGCCGACGAACAGCCAGTCCGCCTGCTCGTCGCCGACCCCGAACACCGTCTTGTTGCGTTTGGCATGCAACGCGCAGGCGGTGCACGCCGCGACGCAGGTTTTCAGTTCCGGCCAGTCCATGCCGGCGATGCCCGTCCGGGCATCACCCGTGGCCGGCGCGACGGGTTCGCTGACCCGAGGAGCGGGCGCAGATGCAGGCACTGCGGCATCCGGCGATGCTTCCACACTGCGCAGCGTCCACAACGGAGCTATGCCCATTTCGCGCAGCATTTCCCCGCGGCGCACATCCTTGATCGCGGTCATCGCAGTTTTTTCCCCATGGTCACCGCGTCCTCGCGCCCGCCGGCGGCAGGATAGTAATCGCGGCGCAAGCCGATTTCGGAGAAACCGTCCTTTGCATACAGCGCACGGCCCGCGGCATTGGATGCCCTCACCTCCAGATACACCATGTCCGCGCCGTAATCCCCGGCGAGTTTGCTGACGAAACGCAGCAACGCGGTGCCCAGACCGCGGCGCTGCCGATCTGCGGCGATGCTGAGATTCAGCAGGTGCGCTTCTCCCGCCGCCACCATGACCACGGAGTAGCCGACCAGCACGCCGCCGCACTCCATGATCCAGCAGTGATAACCTGCTTCCAGCGAATCGGCAAAATTGCCGCGCGTCCACGGATGCGCATAGGCACCGCGTTCGATGCGTTCCACCGCGTCCAGATCACCGTGCAGCATGCGCCTGAACCGCGGCAACGTATCGAGTTGCGCGCTCATCGTTCCGCCGTTTTCAGAGCAACCTTGTCACGGACATAAAGGGGCACGGCGCCTTCCGCCGGAACACCCCGCCCCGCGGCGAAAACCGGCGCCGCCAGCCGCGCCATCTCCGCGGCACGGGGATGGACGCCTGGGACAACAGCGCCGAGCTGGCCGCCGTAGAGTCTGCGCAAGGTGTCGCCATACACCGC
>JBFWOE010000038.1:0-22164 GCA_050250695.1 Burkholderiales bacterium | reverse complement strand
TAATATCCCGTGTCCAAACTGGTAAAACCCCATGGCGGGGGGGGCTTGAAACCCTTGCTGCTCTCCGGCCCCACCCTTGGAGCCGAGTTGTCACGTGCGGCTGGACTGCCGAAAATTCCGGTCAGTTCCCGCGAAAAAGGCGATCTGCTGATGCTGGGCATCGGCGGCTTCACGCCGCTGGACGGATTCATGGGCCACGCCGACTGGCGCAGCGTTTGCGACCATTACACCCTGGCTTCGGGCATTTTCTGGCCGATCCCGATCACGCTCTCCGCCGCCCGGCCGGTTGCCGACAGCCTCAAAACCGGCGATGACGTCGCGCTGACCGACAGGGACAGCGGCGAAATACTCGCAACGATGACCATCACTGAAAAATACGTCATCGACAAGGCCCATGAGTGCCAATCCGTGTTCAAAACCACGGACATCGCGCATCCGGGCGTCAAAATGGTGATGGACCAAGCTGACGTCAACCTTTCAGGACCGGTCCGGGTACTGTCGCAGGGAGGATTTCCCGAAAAATACGGCGGACTGTACATGACGCCCGCCCAGACCCGCGCCGTATTCGACGCCAACGGATGGGCCACGGTGGCCGCATTCCAGACGCGCAATCCGATGCACCGCTCCCACGAATACCTGGCCAAGGTCGCCATTGAAGTCTGCGACGGCGTGCTGGTGCATTCGCTGCTCGGCAACCTGAAACCGGGGGATATACCGGCCGAGGTGCGCACCGAGGCCATCTCGGTGCTGATCGAGAACTATTTCGTGCAGAAAACCGTGGTGCAGTCGGGCTACCCGCTGGACATGCGTTACGCCGGCCCCCGTGAAGCCCTGCTCCACGCCGTTTTCCGCCAGAACTACGGCTGTTCACACCTCATCGTGGGGCGAGATCATGCCGGGGTCGGCAGCTATTACGGGCCGTTCGATGCACACGCGATCTTCGACGTGATCCCGCGCGGCGCGCTTGAGACTCAGCCGATCAAGCTGGGACTGACCTTCTGGTGTTACCGCTGCGCCGGCATGGCCTCGGGACGCACCTGCCCCCACGACGAAAAAGACCAGCTGCAGGTATCGGGCACGCAGTTGCGCAAATGGCTGTCGGAAGGCCACCCGGTTCCGTCGGAGTTCAGCCGCCCCGAGGTGCTCGAGGTGTTGCGCGCCTATTACGCCACGCTTGGATGAACATCCGTCCCATGAAAAAAGCCGCCCGCGGGCGGCTTTTTTTATTGCCGGTAGAAACTTCGCACACAGGCGCCCCGGGCGATCCGGCTTGCCCGGGCCGCAGCATGATGCCTAGGGTTTTTTCGGCGTCTTGTACTCGACTTCCTTCTGCAGCGGCTTCCAGACGGTTTCGAAACCGACAAACCCCTTCGCGTTGGGCGCCATCTGACGCGTTGTGTAAAAAGGCGTGTGGCCGTCAGGAACCGGGGTGTTGGAGGGTTTTTGCTCGCTCATAAGTCACCTTTTTCGTGAAATCAGGATTTCCAGTAACAAAGCCGGAAGTTGTCCGCTGTCATTCTACACTGCCGCTCAAACAGGTCTCATCAGTGACGGATCAATATCCGCGCCCGCGATGACTGCCCCGCCCGCCCGGGTTTCGTCATCCGTGGCGTCGCGTACCGTCAATATCTCGAGCCTGAAAACGACCTCCCTGCCGCACAGCGGGTTATTGCCGTCTACCGTCAGCCTCTCGTCATCCAGATGCGTCACCAGAAAGCTGCGGGTCTGCCCCCTGTCGTTCTCCATGGGGATGGAGGTCCCGACCTGCCGGTACTCCTCGGGAACGTTCTCGATGTGATCGGAAAAAACCAGTGATTCGTCCCTGGGACCGAAGATCTGGTTGCCGTCGATGGGCACTTCAATGACATCGCCGGGGGACTTGCCCGCCAGCGCCATATGGACGGAAGGCGCGAGGATTTCATTGTGTCCGTGGACATAACCCAACGGGAACTCGACCTGGGTGAGGACATGGCCCGATTTCCTGTCGGTCACCTTGTAAGTGACTTCGACAAACTTCCCGTCCTGGATGGTTTCACTCATGTCGGTTCCGAAGCAACGCTCAGAAAATGGATGCGCCGAAAATCCTGACTTTTCCATCCTCATAGCCGAGAACCAGCCTGCCCAGCCACTCGCCCGGCTTTTTGGTGCTGCGCTGCCGGTAGAGGACAGTCACATGTTCGCCCCGGCGGATGATGCCTAGCGTGTCGATATCCTCGGACAGGCTCCTCGCCAGTTCACTGTTGGCGAACTGGTGGCCTGCAACGACCTGATCTATGGCACGCGCCAGGGAACTGGAAAAGTTCTTGGCGAACTCCCCGTATTTGCCCTCATTCGAGGCCTTGACGAGGTCGCGCCAGAGGAGATTGGCCGTGGCCAGGATCTCCTCATCGGTTTTCTCGATGATGTTGACGCGGGACTCCTGCTGACCGGAAGAGACCGGCTGCGCAGGACTCATGACGCTCGCCATGACACTACTCGTTTTCACCAACGAGGTGATAACAAGGCGCCTTCTCCATGGTGTATTCACCGGTTTCCGGGTCACGGCGCGAAACGGTGAGCACATGCCAGTTCGCATCGTCCACCTTCATGGCGTCGCCCCGGTAGTAGTAACCCGGCCAGCGGGTCTCCTTGCGGAACAGCGTGTGCTGCGTGACGCACTCGGCGGCGCGGTGGCGGTGCATCAATTCCCAGGCGCGCAGCAGTTCGTGTATGTCCTTCGCGGCCAGGTTCTGCAGGTCTTCCTCCATGATCTTGAGCTTCTTCAGCCCGATGTTCAGGAGCTTCTCGTTGGTCATGTAGTTGACGGTGACGCCGCCGCAATACTCGTCCATCAGCTTCTGCAGGCGGTCCAGACCCTGCTTGGGATTGATGTAGTGCGGGTTGACGTCGCCTGCCACGATCGCATTGCGGTAGATCCGGTAATGCTCCAGCGGCTTGTAGATCTCGCGCTTGCGGCGGTTGATCTGCTCGTCGGATACGACGATGCCTTCAGCCTTGCCGTCGTCGATGTATTTGCAGGCGGCCTTCGCGGCAAGACGGCCTTCGGTGAACGAACCGGACGAGAAGGCGTGCGGCGTCCCGCCGACGGCATCACCGGCGCCGAACAGGCCTTCGATCGTCGTCATGCGGTTGTAGCCCCAGAAATACTCCGGTGGGGACACATCCTCGGGCCCTGAACACCAGGCGCCCGAGCCGGTCGCATGGGAGCCCATGACGTAGGGTTCGGACGTCGTCAGCTCCGGGTTCTCGTTCTTGGGATCGACATCGGTGGCCGCCCACAGCACCGCCTGGCCGACGGTCATGCCGAGGAAGTTCTCCCAGCCCACCTCTTCCAGATGCGGGTCCTGGAAAGCCTTCATGGTCACCATGTGTATGGGACCGCGACCAGCGTTCACTTCGCTGATGATGCAATGGTTGCGCAGGCAGGTCGGGATCGGGCGGTGCGTCAGGTGCGAAGCTTCCGGATCGAGATATTCCTTGCCGACCATTTCCTGCAGCGCGGGAAACCACTTGGATTCGTACTCCTCGCCCAGGCTGTTTTGCGTATAGGTCTTCAGGTGCAGGAAGTAGGCGCCGACCGGGCCGTAACCGTCCTTGAACCGCGCCAGCACGATGCGGTTTTCCATCTGAGTCATCTTGGCGCCGGCATTGATCATCAGTCCGTAGGCCGACGCGGACGACCAGGGTGCATACCAGGTACGGCCGGAGCCCTCGCCCACTGAACGCGGCTTGAAAATGTTGGAGGCACCGCCCGCACCGCAGATCACGGTCTTCGACTTGAAGACGTGATAGTTGCCGGTGCGGACGTTGAAGCCGACGGCACCGGCGATCCGGTTCTCCTTGGCATCGTCCATCAGCAGGTGGGTCACGCAGATGCGGTTGAACACCTTGTCGGCGGATTTCTTGGCGGCCTCTGCGACGATGGGCTTGTAGGACTCGCCGTGGATCATGATCTGCCAGCGCCCCTCACGCAGATAGCGCCCGGTTTTCGGATCCTTCATGATCGGCAGGCCCCACTCCTCGAACTGGTGCACCGTGGAATCCACGTGACGCGCCATGTCGAACAGCAGGTCTTCGCGCACCATCCCCATCAGGTCGATGCGGGCGTAGCGTACATGGTCCTCCGGCTTGTTTTCGCCCCAGCGGGTGCCCATGTAGCAGTTGATGGCATAGAGGCCCTGGGCGACCGCACCGGAGCGGTCGATATTGGCCTTCTCGGCAATGACAATCTTCTTGTCCTGCCCCCAGAACCGGGCCTCCCATGCGGCACCGGTGCCGCCAAGGCCTGCACCGACGACCAGAATATCGATGCCTTCTTCGACGATCGTTTCGTAAGCCATTAGTAGTACACGCCTTTCTTCATCTTCAGACCATTCGACTTGAGCGTATGCAGCCCGCCGTCATCCATGCGGATCCACTTCGGTTCGTTGTAAAGCAGCTCGCTGTCGCGCATTTCCTTGCTGGGCGCGGGAACCTCTGCAAGCTTGGGAATCGCCGTTCCCCAGGGTTTGGTGGTGATCGGCGACAGGAAATTCTTTTCCGTGCCGTTGCGGAACTTGATCTTCCAGGCGATCGTGCCTTTCTGCTCGTCGCGGTCGACGCGAACGCTGTGGCCCAGCGGCGCAAAGTCGGCATAGCCGCGCACATCGATCGCATGCTGCGGACAGGCCTTGACGCAGGAGTAGCACTCCCAGCACATGTTCGGTTCGATGTTGTAGGCGCGCCGGTATGTCTTGTCGATGTGCATGATGTCTGACGGGCAGATGTCGACGCAGTGTCCGCATCCGTCACACCTTGTCATGTAGACGAAGGTAGGCATTCTCAGGCTCCTTGATGTATTCCGCTAAATCGGTGTTTTTTAATAATGGCGTGGCGCTTCGCGCTTGATGCCCAGCCCCATGTCCATCGGGGCATCCTTCAACAGCTCCATCGAATGCCTTTGCTGTTGCTCGGGGTCGTCACGGTTCAGCGTCGGCAGATTCTGGACAGTGCCATTGGCCTCGGACATCCGTTTCTCGAAAGCCGCAGCTGGTTTGAAGAACATGTGCGCGAACTTCGACCACGGCACCGACCCGAACAGCACGGTGGTGGCGATGATGTAGAGGCCGAAAAACACGTTGGCTCCGACCCCGCCCTTCGCCTGCAGGAAGGCCCAGACCAGGCCCAGCGTCACGCTTGCCAGCAGCGACAGGATGAACAGGTCCGCATGCACCACGCGGAAAGGCGAATTGCCCTCGGCGGCGACATCGACGCGGATGAAGAACCAGAACCAGTATCCGCCCACGCAGACCATCAGGCCGCCGATCCACCACAGCATCGGCACGATGGAAGGTGTCGGCGTTGCGGCCGTCGGGTAACAGAACACCATCAGGGCAGTGGCGACCACGTAGAGGATGAACCCGTACATGGTCAGCAGATGGGCGATCCGCCGGCGCGGATTGCAGAATTCACCGGAGGTCAGAACATCCACTACCCCGGTCTTGACTGCAATCGCCACCAGCTCGCCGCCACCGACGGGTTTCTTGGCCTTGCTGTTCGACTTGCGCCAGTTATCGAAAAAATACCGGGCGCTGCCCTTGTGGATCACATCGAACAGTGTTCCTGCCACAACCAGGAGAACCATCACGACCACGAAGGTCGGCATGAACGCGTGCGGAATGAACGCCGTGAGTGCGGCAAACGGATTGCTGGTGAACATCAATATCCCCCTCTAGAGTGCGGTGATTTTAAACGGGTGGTGTATGGCCCAAGCGAAAAAAAGGTTATGCCGTCATAGAAAATACTTTGGGCTGCACAATGTAGAATCTGCGCCGGAGGTGAACCCTGAAAATCTGCATCGTTTCCGACAGCCACGATCATCGCGAGCCGTTCGCTGCCGCAGTTGCCGAAGCCAGGGCGCTGGGCGCGCAAGCCGTACTGCATTGCGGCGATCTGATCGCACCCTCGACACTGCATGCCGTCGTCGGGCTGGGGCTTCCCATTCACATGATCCACGGCAACAACACTGGTGATCTCTACTTCCTGTCAAAGTGGGCCCAGGAACCGAAAAACCGCCTGCATTACTACGGTCAGGACGGCAGCCTGGTGCTGGCCGAACGAAGGATCTTCATGGTGCATTACCCGCATTACGCCAGGGCCATGGCGCTGACGGGAGATTATGACCTGGTCTGCAACGGCCACGAACACAAGGCCGTCATCGAACGCATCACCAACATCAAGGGCGGCGAGACAATGCGCATCGATCCCGGCACCGTTGCCGGCGTCAGTGCGCCTGCGACCTATGTATTCGGCGACCTGCAGACCCTGGAATTCGCGATCCGGCCAGTGCCCGCCATGGCGAAAAACTAAAATAATCAATAAAAACATATAGTTAAAATGTAACGCCGGCACGACGGGTATATACTCTTCGGTAATCCGCCTAACGGATCGACCCATGCCCACCAAAATTGCCCCGCTCGCCCGCAAGTCGCTGCAGACCGAAGCCCGTATCATCGACGCCGAGCCTTACTACGAGCCTTGCGGCGACGAAATCGCGCTGTTCGAAGCTGCCTGCTCCAGCGCCCTGCCGGTGCTGCTGAAGGGCCCCACCGGTTGCGGCAAGACCCGCTTCATTGAACACATGGCGTGGAAACTCAAGCGGCCGCTGGTCACCGTGTCCTGCCACGACGACCTCACCGCCGCCGACCTCGTCGGCCGCTACCTGATCACCGGCAACGAAACCGTGTGGATCGACGGACCGCTGGCGCACGCGGTGCGCGCGGGCGCCATCTGTTATCTCGACGAAGTGGTCGAAGCGCGCCGCGACACCACCGTCGTCATCCACCCGCTGGCCGACGACCGCCGCATCCTGCCCATGGAAAAGCGCGGCGAACTGCTGCGGGCTCCGCCGGAATTCCTGCTGGCGATGTCATACAACCCCGGCTACCAGAGCGTGCTGAAAGAACTGAAACAGAGCACGCGCCAGCGCTTCGTCGCGATCGATTTCCGGTATCCGGATGCCGCACTTGAGGAAAAAATCATCCGCAGCGAAGCCGGCGCCGATGCGACCACCGCAGCCGCGCTGGTGCGGCTGGCGCACATGACGCGCAACCTCAAGGGCAACGGCCTTGATGAAGGTGCATCGACCCGCCTGCTGGTCCACGCGGCCAAGCTGATCGCCCGCGGCATCGCGCCCGCAGCAGCCTGCCACAGCGCAATTGCCGAAGCGCTTTCCGATGATCCGGAAATGCTGCGCGCCGTGGACGAATTCACTTCCTCGGTGTTCTGACCGGCCAGCGCAGCCGCCATGATTGCGCTGCCGTTTACCGAAGCCGAACTGGACAAACAGCTCGATTACCTGCTCGGTCCGGTGCTGTCTTCGCGGCGCACCGCGGCTCCACTTGCACAAGCGCTTACCCGATTGCCACGCGCGCAACAGGACTTCGCGTTGCACTGGATCGAAGTCATTGCCCGCAGCAACTATGAACTGGCCTACCAGTTCACCGCCGCAGCGCCGGCGGCATTCGCAAAACTGGATCAGCCTGCCATCGAAGCCTGGATCATCCAGGCCATGGATGCCTACGACCGAGAGGGCCTGCATCGCGGCAGCGAAGTGCTGAAACAGGTCGGATCATGGACGCCGGTCGCAGCCGGCGCGCAGATTGCCCACTTCGGGGAATACGCCCACATCCTCGAACTGTTTGTCTGCGGACTCGCCGGACGACCGCTGAAACTCGATACCGCGGCCGAAGCCTGGACCGATACCGAGACGATTTATCTGCCGTCGCAGGTCGCGGCACTGCAGACCCGTTCCGGAAATTTCAGTATATACAAGGTGTTGACAACGCTGCTCTGGGCGCAAGGGCGCTACGGCACGTTCCACATCGACCTCACTGCGGCATGCAGCGAATATGCCGATCCGCAACGCGCCACTGCACTGCTCGCCTACTTCGAAAACCTGCGGCTCGAAGCCCGCATCGCCCGTGCACTGCCGGGCATTGCCCGCGACCTGGTGCGGCTGCGTGGCGGCACCATCGATCAACGTTGCGCCGCGCTCACTGCTCCCGGGGCAACGGTGCAGGACAGCCTGGCATTGCTCAAGCAGTTCTACGGCATCATCGATCCGCCCCGCCATGCCTGGCATGCGACACTGTGCCCGGGGGGGCATGGCGTTCGCGACCGGCGCATCCGGCGCGAACAAGGCGAACTGGCGGCTGCACTGGCAGAACTCGCCCGCGAACACGATCCTGCCGCAGAACCCGGCGCGCAATCACTGGAACGCTTCAGCATCCGCGCAGCAGCGGACGCCCGCGACGACGGCAGCCTCGAATTCGAACTGCGCTTCGACGGCGCCCCGGTCACGCCGCCTGGACATGTGCGGCAACTGATCGAGTCCGTGCTGCAGGATCTGGGCGAAATCCCCGACGATTACCTGCAACACGCCGGCATCCCTCCGGACGCCCACCCCGGCGAAGAAGCCGCCGATGTACGGGATGACCGCGAAGTCGGCGTGCATTTCTACAACGAGTGGGATCACAGGCGACGGCACTATCGCAAGAACTGGTGCGCGCTGCGCGAACTCGAGATCAGCCCTGCTGCCGGCAGCTTCGTCGAAGACACGCTGCGCAAATTCAGGCCGCAGGTATTACAGCTGAAACGCACTTTCGAAATGCTCCGCAGCGAGGACAAAGTGCTGAAGCGCCAGTCCACCGGCGACGACATCGACTTCGACGCGCTGGTGGCCGGCCATGCCGATCTGAGAAACGGTCGCGAACTGACCGATCGCCTGCACACCCGCCGCCACAGGAACGAGCGGGATCTCGCCGCACTGTTCATGGTCGACATGAGCGGCTCGACCAAGGGCTGGATAAACGAAGCCGAACGCGAATCCCTGGTGATGCTCTGTGAAGCGCTGGAAGTGCTGGGTGACCGCTACGCAATCTACGGATTTTCCGGACTCACCCGCAAGCGTTGCGAAATCTACCGCATCAAGCGCTTCGACGAGGCTTATGGCGACACTGTGCGCCAGCGCATTGCCGGCATCACACCGCAGGATTACACACGCATGGGCGCGGCCATCCGCCACCTGACCAGGGTGCTGAACGCAGTGGATGCGCGCACCAAGTTATTGATCACGCTGTCCGACGGAAAACCGGACGACTACAGTGACCAGTACCGCGGCGAATACGGCATCGAGGACACGCGGCAGGCGCTGCTCGAAGCCCACCGCTCGGGGGTCAAACCTTTCTGCATCACCATTGACAGCGAGGCCCGCGACTACCTGCCGCACCTCTACGGCCCGGTAAACTGGACGCTGGTGGATGACGTCAAGCGACTGCCGCTGAAAGTGGCGGACATCTACCGCAAGCTGACGGCCTGAGAAACAGCCGCAGCAAACATTCAATCGATCCCGCTTGCCCTGCCCAGCAGGCTCAGATAGCTATGCCTCTTCGTGGAGATGTAGCGATATCGAAAATCGATCGGCAGTTCCTTGTAGGAATAGGCCGTACGCTGCAGGCGCAGCACCGGTGAATTGGCCCGCAGGCCGAGTATCGAACCGGCCCACGCTCCGGCACGGACCGCCGTAATCAGTTCTTTGGCCCACAAGGCATCCACGCCGTAGTGCTGCTGGAGTACCCCGTACACCGTACGGTCACGCTGCGCCACCTCGTCGCGCGTCAACGCAGGAAACAGACGTTGCGGCAGGCGAATGTCGTCGCACGCGACGGCTCTTCCATCGAGCATGATGGCGTTGACGATCCGGTAAATGGCCGCACCCCTCGCGATGCGCAGCTGCGTTGCCGTCGTCGCATCCGCATAACCGCGGCGGAATGAAATCAGCCTCGGGGAAGCACGCTGCCGGCCGCCATCCGGGTCGACAATCCGGAAAAAAACGTTGTACAGGTAATCGCGGGTATGGCTCGCCACGAAGGTCCCGCGCCCGTGCTGACGGACGAGAATGCCTTCGGTAACCAGTTCGTCAATGGCATGACGGACAGTCCCGATGCTGACGCCAAACTGGCGCGACAGCGCGTTCTCGCTGGGTATCGATTCCCCGAATGCCCAACGCCCTTCACTCAGACCTTCTGTGAGTGCGGTTTTCACCCGGAGATAAAGCCGGTCGCTGAGCACAGCCGCAGCGCGAATCCTTAGCGGACTGGCATCCTGCAAGCGGGTCATGACTCAAGTCCTTGTTTATAAATCATGTTTTTTATACTCATCTATATGAGTCATTGTTCCCATCATACACATCGGCTCATATACTCGGCTCATAAGCCGCCAGCAGCCCGCTTCGTCTGCCGATCACCGCATGACACCGGAACCGCTGCGCGACAGACAACAACCATCGACCGGAGGAACCTGCAATGCCGTTGATACCGCCCGACCCAGCCGAACTGGCGCTGCCCACCCGCCAGCCCAAGCCCCGCCACCAGGGCATCACCTCGATGATCGATTTCGGCCCGGACACTTTTGGCTGGAGCGGCGGCGAAACCGGCATACGCAACCTGCTCGAAGTCGCCGCAGACTTCATCGATTCGGCAAAGATATTCGCCATGAACGCCCTGCTGATTCCGGCGCCCATGGTCAAACGCGTCGCCTCCCTTTATCGCGACGCCGGGATCAAGCCTTTCGCCGGGGGGATCCTGTTCGAGTATGCCTGGCAAAGGAACCAGATCGACGAACTGGTGAGATTGCTCAGGCAGCTGGGCATCCCGGCGCTGGAAATTTCCGAGAATTACATTACGCTGACGGATGACGAACGCAGGCGCATGATCGACCTGTTCCAGAACCAGGGCATCGCCATCGTCTACGAATTCGGGCGCAAGAATCCGGAACAGCCGATCGGCATGGATGAACTGGCCGGCCTGGTCCATTCCATCGGCGAACAGGGCATCCGGCACATGACCGTCGAGCAGTGTGAAATCGACCTGATGGTTGCGCATGATCCCGGCGCCATGAAAACGCTCGCAGACCAGCCCTGGTTTTCCAGCATCGTCATCGAAGTCGACCCCTACCGCTTTCCGGAACAGCACGCAAAACTGATCCACGACTTCGGACCAGACGTGAACCTAGCCAACGTGACCCCGGGCCAGATCATGCGCGTCGAGAATTTCCGCCGCGGCCTCGGCCGTGCGGTCAATTTCTCCATCGTCTCCGGCGACAGCTCGCGTCCCGCCGGTGCGGCCCGAAACCCTGCTTAGCCCCTTTGGGTGCCATCACATCACATTCCTGTCAGGAGACTGCCCCAATGCACAACCCTTCACTCGCTGCCGGCAATTCAACCCCTTCGAAAATCAGTGCCGCCTTCCTCGCCCTCGCCGTGGCCTGCGCGACATTCGCAAGCAATACGACTGCCGACGCCCAGGACTACCCGAACCGGCCGGTACGCGTCATCGCACCGTTTGCACCCGGCGGACAGATCGACACGGTTGCACGGATTGTCGCTGCCAGGTTGACCCCCGCCCTCGGCAAACAGTTCGTCGTCGACAACCGGCCGGGAGCCGGCGGCAGCCTTGGTGCCGACCTGGCTGCAAAAGCAAACCCTGACGGCTACACGCTGATCATGGTGTCGCCCTCATTTGCCATCAACCCCAGCCTGTCCAAACACACTCCGTACGATCCGCGCCGGCATTTCCAACCTGTTTACCTCGTGGCCAGCGCGCCGAATGTCCTACTGGTGCACCCTTCACTGCCAGTCAGGACCGTCAAGGAACTGGTAGGATTCGCCAAATCGCGTCCCGGTCAGATCGCTTATGCTTCGTCCGGCATCGGCACACCGCCGCACCTTGCGGGAGAATTGTTCTCCTCCCTGACCGGACTCAAGCTGCTGCACGTACCTTACAAAGGCGGCGGCCCCGCGACCGCGGATCTGATGGCCGGACAGGTCAGTCTGATGTTTCTCGGCATGGCGCCTTCGCTGCCCCTCGTCAAGGCAGGCAGGGTTCGCGCAATAGGCACCACCGGCTCCAGGCGAGCGACAGGACTTCCAGACGTACCGACCGTCGCGGAATCAGGATATCCGTCTTTCGACATCGTCAACTGGATCGGACTTCTTGCACCGGCCGGAACACCGCGACCGGTCATTGATCGATTGCATGCAGAACTTTCCAAAACCCTGGCAACGGGCAAAGGCAGGGAACAGCTGGCGGCGCTCGGCCTCGATGCTGCAGCGCTCAAACCCGAAGAATTCAGCCGGTTTCTCGAAGCTGAAATCGACCGCTGGGCAGCTGTTGTCAAATTGGCCAACGCTTCTGCTAAATAAAAAAACCGAATGAACAAACCGAACATCCTCTTCATCACCTCTGACATGCAGCGCGCCGACTGCTTCGGCGCTTTTGCGGGCCGCGGCGTGCGATCACCGCATGTCGAGGCACTGGCCCGCGCCGGCACCCGCTTCGACGCCTGCATCACGCCCAACATCGTCTGCCAGCCGGCCCGGGCTTCCATCCTGACCGGCATGCTGCCGCTGACCCATGGCGTCCACGACAACGGCATCGATCTCGATCCGGCGATCGCAGCCGACGGTTTTGCCGGATTGCTCGGCCGCTCGGGTTACCAGACCACGTTCATCGGCAAGGCACATTTCTCGACCTTCGAAACCTTCAAGGCCACAGGCTCCCCGGAATGCAGGCACAGCTCGTCGCAATACGACGCCGACTGGACGGGTCCCTACATGGGCTTCGATCACGTCAACCTTTGCATCATGGGACACCTTCACCGCAAGCGCCCGCCCGAACGCCCGCCGGCTGGCCAACACTACGAGCGCTGGTTTTATTCGCGCGGCGAAGGAGACGAAGCGCTGAAACTGCACACGACGGCGCTGCCACCGGATACCGGCGCTGCAAACACCTGGAATTCGGCACTGCCCGAAGCCTGGCATACCAGCACCTGGGTGGCGGACCAGGCCATCCAGTCGCTCAAAGACCGTGATGCGCAGCGCCCGATCTGCATGTGGGTTTCGTTTCCCGATCCGCACCATCCCTACGCACCGCCCGAACCCTGGAGCCGGATGTACCCGCACGAAACCGTAACGCTGCCGCGGCATCGCACGCTGGACCTCGACAAACGTCCCTGGTGGCACCGCGCTTCGCTGGAAGGCGAACCGCAGGTGTCCGACCCGAGACTGAAGGAACACCGCAAAAACGTATCACGCGTCCTCAACCAGACCGATGCCCAACTGACCCACATGACAGCCAACTACTTCGGCATGATTTCGCTGATTGATCACAACGTCGGGCGCATCATGAACGCCGTGCGTGACATGGGCATCGAGGAAAACACCCTGGTCGTCTACACCACGGATCATGGCGAATTCCTGGGCGACCACGGCCTGTATCTCAAGGGACCAATGGCATACGAGGGTGTGCTGCGGGTGGGCATGGTGCTGGCCGGACCAGGCGTGCCACGTGGCAAAGTCGTTGCTGACCCGGTGTCCACACTGGACCTTGCCGCCACCTTCTGCGATTACGCAGGCCTGGCTCTGCCGCCGGGCGCGCAAAGCAGGAGCCTGCGGCCGCTGATGGCCGGCGATGCTGGTGGCCGCGAGGCGGCGTATTCCGAATGGAGCCTGCTGCCGGTACGTTGCGGCGTTGCCCTCGACCTGCGCACCGTGCGCTCCCGCACGCACAAGCTCACCATGGAAATGACGACCGGCGAAGGGGAACTCTACGATCTCGCCAACGACCCCGACGAGATGCAAAACCTCTGGAGTGACCCCGGACATGCCGCGGAACGCAGGCGCATGACGGAACTGCTGCGGGCACGTCCCGGCAGCATCCGGGACCGATTCGACGAACCGGTCGGGATTTACTGAGGAACAGCGACACTTCGTCTAACCGCACGCTTCCAGAAAAAAACGCTGCAGCAGCGTTGATGCCGGCGTTCACGGCGGCATCGTCACAAGACCGCCGCCCGGACGTATAGCCTTTCTGCATCGCCTTCGACTGCAAGGCGGGCAATCGCTTGCCGCATTTTTCCGGGACCATGAACCGAAAATTTGTGAAACATCTCGCATAATTCCCTTCGCGCCTAATGGCTATTTAAAAGTGCCTGATTTGCTGGACAACAACACCTCGAAAGGGGCAGACTGGACAGTCAAATCTGTGGCTCGCGGTTCACCCGTCCACAAACACCGATTCCGACGATAGGGGGAAGAAACCTGGATTCCCACTTCAGTTCGCTCCATCATGAAAGAGGACGCGAACTTTCCTGAAGCACTGGGTCATTTTGCGACTGTTACGGATTCCCTACCCGCTGCAGTAGTTCTGGTTGCGCCTGACGGCATGATCGCCCTTGCCAACCGCCAGGCTGAAGCACTGTTCGGATACGATCGCGGCGAACTGATTGGTCAAACCATAGAAAAACTGGTTCCGGCAAGGTTCGCGAATCACTCGCGATTGCGCATGGATTACCAGTCCAACCCCGAATCCCGCCCGATGGGCGTCGGTCGTGACCTCTACGGAAGACGCAAGGACGACAGCGAGTTCCCGGTCGAGATCGGGCTCAGTCTGTTGCAGGCGGAAAACCGCTCTTTCGTCATCGCTGCGGTGGTCGACATCACCTGGCGCAAGAAGACGCAGGATGAATTGCGCCATGCCTATGAGCTGCTTGAGCAACGGGTCAGCGAACGCACGGCCGAACTGGCCGGACGCGCAGAAGAACTGGCCCGGGCCCGCGATGCCCTGGCACGCAGCAACCTGGAGCTGCAGCAGTTCGCCTATGTCGCTTCGCATGACCTGCAGACACCGCTGCGCAACATTTCCGGCTTCGCGCAGTTGCTGCAGCGGACCTATGCCGGACGGTTCGATCAGCAGGGTGAAGACTGGCTGGAGCGCATCGTGCTGGGCACCAAGCGCATGCACTCACTGGTGCGCGACCTGCTCGCATATGCGCGCGTCGACTCCGCAGCACGCCCTTTCGAACGCGCCTCCCTCAACGACATCTGCGACGACGTCGTGTCGTGGCTGGCACCGGCCATCCGGGATGCCGGCGCGACCGTCACCCGCGGGGATCTGCCGACGGTAACCGGGGACCGCAACCAGCTGATCCAGCTGCTGCAGAACCTGATCAGCAACGGCATTCTTTACCGCGGGACTAAAGACCCGCATGTACACGTATCAGTAACAACCGACGATGATGAACAATGGATCATCTGCGTCAAGGACAACGGCATCGGCATAGATGCCAGGCATCATGAGCGGATATTCGAAATCTTCCAGCGCCTGCATACCCAGAGGGAATATCCGGGCACCGGCATAGGCCTCGCGGTATGCCGTCGCGTCATCCACCGTCATGGCGGGGAAATATGGCTTGAATCAGCGCCGGGCGAAGGCAGCCGCTTCCTGTTCAAATTACCGAAGTCTGCGGAGGCGAATCATGAGTGACAAACTCAAGGGTGCAAAAGTTGCCAGGATACTGCTTGCCGAAGACAACGAAGATGACGTTGTGCTGATGCGCCACGGCTTCGAACTCGCCAGACTGGCGGTGGATCTGCACCATGTCGAGAATGGCCAGGATTGCATGGATTTCCTGCGCAAGAAGGGAAACCATGCTGATGCTCCGACACCGGACCTCATACTGCTGGATCTCAACATGCCGATCAAGAGCGGTCGCGAGGTTCTCGCCGAACTGGTCGAGGACGATGCCCTGAACCATATTCCGGTCGTGATTTTGACCACCTCGGCAGAAGACCGGGACGTTCTCGGCATGTACAAGCTGCGCTGCAGCTCCTACATCGTCAAACCCCTGGATTTCGACCAGTTCATGAAGGTCATCCGCAGCATCGGCGACTACTGGCTGACCATCGTCGTCCTGCCGAAAATCCGCTAGCCCGCCTTTTCGCTAGTGCAACTGTGCCCGCGCCGGCATTTCCCCTTCAATAACCTCGACCGGTTCTGCCGCGGCCGCCCCCTGCTCCGGCACCCCGCCTTCGTCATCGGCGTCCATCACGCCTTCAGCCATGGTTGCGCCGTCTCCGGCCAGCGCCGCGGCAAGATCGATTTCCGCGGGCGGCGTCTGCGACTGCTCAACCAGGTTGCCGAGTTCGGTCAGCGGCGGCAGTTCTTCCAGCGAACGCAGGTTGAGGTCATCAAGGAACGACTTGGTGGTGGCAAAAATTTCCGGCCGGCCCGGCACTTCGCGATGGCCGATGACGTCGATCCAGCCCCGCGCCTCCAGCGCCTTGAGGATGCCTGGCGACACCGTGACACCGCGGATTTCCTCGATGTCACCCCTTGTAACTGGTTGTTTATAAACGATAATTGCCAATGTCTCGAGGACGGCGCGCGAATACTTCGGCGGCTTCTGCGGATCGAGGCGATCGAGGAATTTCTGCGATTCCGGACGCGCGCGGAAGCGCCAGCCGGAGGCCACGCTGACCAGTTCGACGCCGCGGCCATCCCAGTCGCTCTTCAGGTCGTCGAGCACCTTGCGCAGCGTGTCGTTGTCGATTTTTTCATCAAACAGTTTTTTCAGCGCGATCAGCGACATCGGCTCCTGGGACACCAGCAGCGCGGTCTCCAGCACCAGCTTGATGTGGGAAAGATCCAGCGCGCCTTCCGGGGTATCTGCTGTGTTTTCTTTCATGTTCTTCATTGCACGGCGGCCACAGGGCCGCCCTTGAGTTTGACGTAAATCGGCGAATAAGCCTGTTCCTGGCTGATCTCGATCAGGATTTCCTTGGCCAGCTCGAGGATGGCGAGGAACGACACCACCAGCACCGGCACGCCCTCTTCAGGCGTGAACAGGCGGTCGAATTCCACGTAACCCTCGGCCTGCAGGATGCGCATGATGCGGGTCATGTGCGAACGAACCGACAGCTGTTCGCGGGTGATCTTGTGATGGCGGTTGACGGCGGCGCGCTGCAACAGGCCGAGCCAGGCCAGCTTCAGGTCCTCGATGTCGACGTCCGGCAGGCGCAGCGAGGCCTCGCGCTCGAACAACACCTGCACCACGGTGAAGTCACGGCCGGCCTGCGGCAGTTCATTGAGATCCTTCGCCGCGAGCTTCATCTGCTCGTATTCCATCAGCCTGCGCACCAGCTCGGCGCGCGGATCCTCTTCCAGGTCATTGCTGGCCGGACGCGGCAGCAGCATGCGCGACTTGATCTCGATCATCATCGCGGCCATCAGCAGGTATTCGGCGGCCAGTTCCAGCTGGTGGGTGCGCATCATCTCGACATATTCGAGGTACTGCGCCGTCAGCTTCGCCATCGGGATATCGAGGACGCTGATGTTTTCCTTGCGGATCAGGTACAGCAGCAGGTCCAGCGGACCTTCGAACTGCTCGAGAAATACCTCCAGCGCATCGGGCGGGATATAGAGGTCCTGCGGCATCTCCAGCAGCGGCTGGCCGTAGACCTTGGCGACCGACGCCTCAGTGGCGACCGGAATTTCGGCTTCACTCATGAACGGGATCTGCTGCAGAGGGGGGCGCGGATGGCACAGCGCCGCGGTCGCGGGCCGTGCTGCATCGAATGCTGGTTTTGCGGGTGCTGCATCGGCGTATTTTACCGATATTTGACAGCACACCCAACGCTCGCCGCGGGAAAATCAGCACTGCCACTAAGCCATTGACGCGATTGCCATTTGCACGGATGCGCGCGCAAACTGCTTGTTCAGCGCCGGTTACGGCTGCCGCCCGGCCTTGCCGGCGGCCACCTGGAAACGCGGCCAGCTCCTCAGCCAGGTCCGTTCCAGCAGCGGCAGCATCAGCGCCCCGGCCATCGCCGCGACAAACGCATACAGCGCCAGCCGCTGCGTCGGAAACCAGTAGGCGCCCGCGAAAAACACCATGATCGCGGCAAAATTGAACATGACGATCGCGAACTCCGCCCGGTGCACGTTGAACCTGAGCCGGCTTTTGCAATGCACGCAGTCCGTCTCCAGGCGCGCCATCACCGCCTGGCTCAGCTTGCGCGTTCCCAGGTCCTTGTCGCAGGCCGGACAGCGGTAATCCATGAATCACGATCCCGTCGCATTGGAGGAAACCGGACTTTGCCTGCAGGCCGCGCCTTCAGGCAAGCCTGATGACCTGACAGGCACTACCAGACCCGCGCCAGGTCGCCGTCGAGTGCCGCGCCTTCCACCGGCGCATGCCAGTAACGCCGGTAATGTTCGCGATGGCGCGCAATCCGCGGCGCCTGTCCCGGCGCCAGCTCCACTCGTATCGCCCCGCCCTGATCGGTGCGGAACGGCATGCTGCCGAGCTGCCGGTAGCGTTCCGCCACATCCGGATGCGGATGCCGGAAACGGTTGCGGTATCCAACCGGGTAGATCACCGCCTGCGGCGCAACCGCCTGCACAAACTCCCGTGTCGACGAGGTCCGGCTGCCGTGATGCGGCGCGATCAGCACATCCGAGCGCAGTTGTCCGGGCACCGTGGCCAGCAGCGCGCGTTCGCCGCGACGTTCGATGTCTGCCGGGATCAGCACGCTGCTGCCGGCCGTGGATATTTTCAGTACGCAACCGCGGTCATTGTTCTTCACGCGCAGGGCGGCATGCAACGAAGTGTCCGGATAGAGAAACTCGAAAGCCACGCCGTCCCAGTCCCAGGCCTGACCGGCGCTGCAACGCCGCTCGTCCGGTCCCAGCAGCCGCAGCGGATCGAAATCGTTGTGTGAGGACAGCATTACCGCGACCGGTACTGCCTGCAACACCGACAGCGCGCCGCCGGTATGGTCAAGATCATCGTGACTGAGCACCAGCGCATCCAGCCGGCGGATGCCGGAGGCACGCAGGAACGGCACGATGATGCGGTTGCCGCTGTCGGCCGATGGTCCGAAGGCCGGACCGGTATCGAACAGCAGCGCGTGGCTGCGCGTCTGCGCCACCACCGCCAGCCCCTGCCCGACATCGAGCACCGTCAGCCGCAGTACGCCCTGCGCCGGCGGCGCCGGCGCGATCAGAAGCATCGGCAAAAACGCCGCGGCGCCGATCCAGCGCGCCGGAAATCCGCGTGGAAAGAGCATCCACAGCGCACCTGCCATCGCCACCGGCACCGTCCATGCCGCCGGCGCATGCTGTGCCCACGCCGCTTCCGGCAATTCACTGAGCCAGTGCAGCACCGCCACGCATGCCGCCATGATCCATTGCGCGAGCTGCAGCAAGGCATCGACCGGGAGCGCCAGTCCGGCCAGCGCCAGCGGCACCACCACCAGGCTCACCAGCGGTATCGCCAGCGCATTGGCCGCCGGCGACACCAGCGACACCTGCTGGAACATCGCCAGCAGCGGCGGCACCAGCGCCAGCGTCACCGCCCACTGCACGCGCGCCCAGGTCATCAGCCAACCGGACTGCTGCAGGCGGTTCACCGAAACCAGCATGATGATCGCGACCGCGCCGAACGACAGCCAGAAACCGGGCGCCAGCACTGCCCAGGGATCGATCACCAGCACCACCAGCAGCGCCCCGGCCAGCACTTCGCCGGCTGCGGCCGCGCGCCCGCGCCACAGCGCGACAGCGACCACGGCAAGCATGAACACCGTGCGCTGCGCCGGCACCGCGAATCCGGCAAGCAGCGCGTAGGACAGGGCAGTCAGCAGTCCCGCCACAGCGGCCGCCCTGACCGCGGGCACGGCAAGCGTCAGGCGCGCGCTGCGGCGCCACAGCAGGTTGACCAGGGCAAATGCCAGGCCCGAGAGCATGGTGACATGCAGACCCGAAATGCTCATCAGGTGATTGACCCCGGTGCGCGTAAACACCTGCCACTGCTCCGGCGGAATCGCCGCCTGATCGCCCATGGTCAGCGCGACGATGACGCCCGCCGCCGGCGCATCACCCAGCACGGCGCGAACCCGCTCACGCAAATGGCCGCGCGCAGCCTCCACCCAGCCCGCCGGCGCGTGCACGAAAGCCTGCAGGCGGCGGTGGTCGCCGCGCGGGCGCACGTAACCGGTGGCGCGCACGCCGCGTTCGAGCAGCCATGCCTCGTAATCGAAACCATGCGGATTGGAATAACCATGCGGACGTTTCAGCCGCACTACCAGCTGCCAGCGCTCGCCGGGCGATACCCGGGGCAGTTCCTGGGCCCGGTCATCGCGCCGCGGCTCACCCCACCATGACAGCACGATGCGCTGCGGAACCCGTGTACCCGGCGTCGCAACACTCTCGACGTCGAAGGCGAAGCGCAGGCTGCGTTCGTAGGTCTGCGGCAATCCGGACACCACACCGGTGAGCGTGATGTCGCGGCCTTCCCATTCCTGCGGCAGCGCATCGGCCATGCGCCACTGCGCGCAGGCCGTTGCCCAGAAAAAACCGGCAGCGGCGCACAACACCAGGATCAGTAGCCGGCGCATCGCCCGCACCCGCCCCGCCACGTTACGCAACAGCAGCGCCAGCAGCACCCCAGGCAGCAGCCACACCGCCCATGCCGGCTCCGGCAACGCCGCTTGCTGCTGCAGCCACCAGATGCCGGCAGCGAAGGCGATAATATGGGCAACCATGGTCCATCCCTAACGCGGCACTTCCACTGCCGCTGACGGTCTGACCGTGCAATCGACCCATGCCGAGAAAATTCTTCCGCAAATACCTGCCGTCACACCAGTCGATCACGCACAACCGCTGGATCGCCTGGTGCAAGCCCTGGCTCGGCCATCACAACCTGTGGCACCTGCACCGGCGCTCGGTGGCAGGCGGCGTCGCCGTCGGGCTGTTTGCAGGCCTGGTGCCGGGTCCGCTGCAGATCATTTCCGCGGTCATCCTCGCGATCATGTTCCGCGTCAACCTGCCGGTGGCTGCACTGATAACGCTTTACACCAATCCGCTGACCATCGTGCCGCTGTATTACGTCGCTTACCGCTACGGTGCGCTGGTGACGATGAGCGATGCCGCAAAAATGCCCGCGACCTTCAGCACCGAAGGCCACGACCTGGTCAGCTGGATTCCGGCGCTGATCGACTGGATGATTTCACTGGGCAAGCCGCTGGCGGTGGGGCTGCCGCTGCTGGCGGTGACGCTCGCAGCACTCGGTTACTTCGCCGTCGACATCAGCTGGCGTATTTACGTGCGCCTGGCCTGGCAGCGCCGCAATCAAAAAAGAACGGGTACACCATGACCGCGAAAACACCGGCGTACTGGAAACGCGCTACCCGCGAGCTGGCCGCCGCCGACCCCGTGCTCGGCAAACTGATCGTGCAGTACCGGGGACTGACGCTGGCCAGCCGCGGCGACGCCTTCCAGACACTCGCGCGTTCCATCATCGGCCAGCAGATCTCGGTAAAGGCCGCGCAGAGCGTATGGGAACGTTTTGCCGCCGCCGTCGGCGACATGCAGCCCAAACGCGTGCTGCGCCTTTCGGAAAATCAATTGCGCGGCTGCGGCCTGTCGGGGCAGAAAGTGAAATACCTGCGCGATCTTTCAGAGCGTTTCGCCGACGGCACCCTGGATGTCGCGGGCTGGCACGACATGGATGATGAAACCCTGATTGCCGATCTCACGCAGGTCAAGGGCATCGGCCGCTGGACCGCGGAGATGTTCCTGATTTTTTACCTGACGCGTCCCGACGTGTTCCCGCTGGGAGATCTCGGGCTGCAGCGCGCGCTGAGCCTTCATTACAATAAAGGCCGCGCATTATCCGACCGGCGCATCAACGCGCTGGGCCGGCTGTGGACGCCGTGGCGCTCGGTGGCGACCTGGTATCTGTGGCGCAGCCTCGATCCGGTACCGGTAGAGTATTAAAAAATATTAAATATAATCAAATACTTGCATGGATACACCTGGCACCCCCGCCCCGCTGCGTTATACCCACGGTGAATTTGTCGCCGCCTATCGCAGCGGCGCGATCAGCGTCAATTTCGACCCCAGGGCCGCGGCGCGTTTTCTCAGCGGCCGGCTGCTGCTGCCGCTGTTCATGCTGCCGGTGCTGGGCATCGGTGTTGCGCTGGCACTGACCGGATGGATCTGGAGCGGACTGACGGTGATCGCGCTGGGCATCATCATGCCGCGGCTGATCAAGCGCGGCGCGCCGCATTTCCTGCTGCAGCAGGCGCTGGACAACGAGGATTTCTATCGCGACGTGATGCGCGCCGGCGTCATGCATGTTGTTCCGCGTGCAGGCGGGTAGGATCCGTTACTTCCTGCCCGCATCGTACGCCCTGAGCATGCCGTCCTCGAGTTCGAGGATGCGATCGGCGCGTTCGGCAATGCGCGGATCGTGGGTGACGATCACAAAACTGGTCCTGAGATCGGA
>JBFWOE010000037.1:0-22756 GCA_050250695.1 Burkholderiales bacterium | reverse complement strand
AGATCCCCACGACCATCCGCGAGCCGGTGACGCACAGCGCGGTGGCGAGGATGGACAGGCTGCCGCCGTCCTCGACGTTGCGCGCGGCGCCGAAGAAGCGCTTTGGCCGCTGCAGCGCATTGGCGTCGACGCCGCCGGTGAGCACCTTGCCCGAAGCCGGGACCACGGTGTTGTAGGCGCGTGCGAGGCGGGTGATGGAGTCGAGCAGGATGACGACGTCCTTCTTGTGTTCGATCAGGCGCTTGGCTTTTTCGATCACCATTTCGGCCACCTGCACGTGGCGGCTGGCCGGTTCGTCGAAGGTCGATGACAGCACCTCGCCCTTCACCGAGCGCTGCATCTCCGTCACCTCTTCCGGGCGCTCGTCGATCAGCAGCACGATCAGCACGACTTCGGGATGGTTGGCGGTAATGGCGTGGGCGATGTGCTGCATCAGCACGGTTTTGCCGGCTTTTGGCGGCGACACGATCAGGCCGCGCTGGCCCTTGCCGATGGGGGCGATGATGTCGATGATGCGGCCGGTGAAATTTTCCTCGGCCTTGATGTCGCGTTCGAGCTTGAGGTGTTCGGTCGGGTGATAAGGCGTCAGGTTCTCGAACAGGATCTTGTGCTTCGAATTCTCGGGTGAGTCGTCGTTGACCTTGTCGACTTTCACCAGGGCGAAATAGCGTTCGCCTTCCTTCGGCGTGCGGATCTCGCCCTCGATCGTGTCGCCGGTGTGCAGATTGAAGCGGCGGATCTGGGAAGGCGAAACGTAGATGTCGTCTGTGCCGGCGAGGTAGGACGTGTCCGGGGAGCGCAGGAAGCCGAAGCCGTCGGGCAGCACCTCGAGGGTGCCTCCGCCGTAGATCGACTCGCCTTTCTTGGCCTGGTTTTTCAGCAGCGCGAAGATCAGTTCCTGCTTGCGCAGCCGGTTGGCGCCGTCGATTTCATTCTTGACGGCCATATCGACGAGTTCGCCGATGGGCAGATTTTTCAGATCGGATAAATGCATGGACTTCGGGCGCTGATCGCAGGAAAAACAGGGATTGGGGGAAGAAAACCGGCGGTACTGCTAATTTCGCCGGCGCCTGTCGTGCTCTTGGTATTCGCTGCCGGGAGCGGCTATACGATCAGGCGTCGGCGGAAGGGTATAGCGTTCAGATATGGCTGTCAATGAATGCCGTCAATTGCGATTTCGACAGAGCGCCGACCTTGGTGGCTTCCACCGAACCGTTCTTGAAAAGCATCAGCGTCGGGATTCCGCGGATGCCGTATTTCGGCGGCGTTGCCTGATTGTCGTCGATATTGAGCTTGGCGACTTTCAGTTTGCCCGAATACTCGCGGGCGACTTCGTCCAGTATCGGTGCGATCATCTTGCAAGGGCCGCACCACTCGGCCCAGTAATCAACCAGAACCGGGGTGGCCGATTGCAGCACCTCGGGGTCAAAAGAATCATCGGTCACGTGATGAATATGCTCACTCATGTATGGTCCTGCCTTGTATGTGAAAAGGGGTGCGCTGCGGGGCCGCAGCGGGGGATGGATGGTCCTATGCTATCCAAAAACCCCACTTTTGGGAAGCAGGAGCCGTGTCTGGCGCCCTGCATATTGACGCGCAGCATCTGCTAAAATGCGGCCTTTTACGGCCGTTTCAAGGCGGCGATTGCCAGGAATTTCCATGACTTACGTTGTTACCGAAACCTGTATCAAATGCAAGTACTCCGACTGCGTCGATGTCTGCCCCGTGGACTGTTTCCGTGAAGGGCCGAACATGCTGGTCATCGATCCTGATGAGTGCATCGATTGCACCTTGTGCGTGGCGGAATGTCCGGTGGAGGCCATATTTGCGGAGGACGATGTTCCGGACGACCAGCGCGAATTCATCGCGCTGAATGCCGAGCTTGCCAAGGCTTGGCCGGCGATCATCGAAAAGAAGGATGCGCCTGCGGACGCTGATGAGTGGGCCAAGACCAAACAGAAGAAACACCTGCTGGAGAAATAACCGGTTTTGCCGGCCTTTGCGCAAATACCCTGACGGCCGCCGCGAGCGGCCGTTTTGTTTTTGGGTAAGAAGCGCAACAGGGCGGCCGGGCTGCGGCAGCGGGTTTATCATGCAAGCCCATGACGGCCGTGACCGGATATCCGCAGATTTCACACGATGAAGTGTTTGCGCGGCTGATGGCCGAGGCTGCGGAACAGCCTTGCCTTTTGACGCCGAATCGCCGGCTTGCGCTGGTACTGCAGCGCGAATACGGTGAGCGCCGGATCGCTGGAGGCGCCGCGTTGTGGGATACCCCGGATATTCTGCCCTTGTCCGGATTCATCCAGCGTGCAGCCGATGATGCCCGCTATGCCGGCGTCGTGAACCTGCCCCAGGTGCTGGCTGCCGAGCAGTCGCGCACGCTGTGGGAATCCCTGCTGCGCGATTCAGAGACCGGCGCCCCCCTGCTGGCCGGTTCCGAAGCCGCGGCACTTGCCCACGAGGCCTGGCAGCTGACCGTGTCATGGCGCTTGCGCGACCGCTTGCGCAGCACCCCGCTGAACGAAGATGCCAGGGCTTTTCTCGACTGGTTGCCGCGTTACGAACGGGAATTGCGCCGCAACGGGCAGATCGACGCGGTTGAACTGGCAGACCATGTACGACCGCTCATCACCAGGCGCGGCATTCCGGTTCCGCGGCAGGCAATGGTGTACGGCTTCGACAGTTTCACTCCGCAGCAGGCGGAATTCCTTGACGGACTGCGGCAGGCAGGGTGCGAGGTGTCGCTGGCAGGTCCGGTGGATGTGACGGCAACCGTGATGCGTGCAACCTGTGCAGATGCCGAGCACGAATTGCGCGTTGCGGCAGCCTGGGCACGTGCGCGGCTTGAAGCAGGTTGCCGGCACATCGGCATCGTCGTACCGGACATCGCCGCGCGCCGCGCCGCGATCGTACGCGTATTCAGCGCAACGATGGCGCCTGATTACGCCCTGCCCGAGGCCGCCCCCGGCGTGCTGCCCTTCAACCTGTCGCTGGGTGAGCCGCTGACCGCGTATGCGCTGGTCAACGCCGCATTGACGCTGCTGCAGCTGGCCGGCCGCAACATCGAATATGAACGTGCAAGCCGCATTCTGCGCTCCCCGTTCATCGCCGGAGCCGAATCCGAACGCACGGCGCGCGCGGCGCTCGACATCCGCCTGCGGCAACATGCCGAACCGCTGATCACGCTCGACGGCCTGTGCGGCATGCTGGGCGACGCCTGTCCGCAGCTGACCCGGGTGCTGAACCGGCTTGGCCAGTTCCGCAAGGACCGCCTGTTCGGTGCGCAGGCGCCCTCGGCGTGGGCAAGGGCGGTCTCGGACGCGCTGGTGCTGGCAGGTTTTCCCGGTGAGCGGGCGCTGGACTCATTCGAATACCAGACCCTGAAGCGCTGGCATGACATGGTGGCGGCGTTTGCCGCCCTCGACCGTGTCGTGCCGAAAATGGGTTACGCCGAAGCGCTGTCGCGGTTGCGCCGGCTGGCCGGTGACACGCTGTTCCAGCCCGAGTCGCCGGACGTGCCGATCCAGATACTCGGTGTGCTCGAAACAACCGGCCTGACTTTTGATGCACTGTGGGTAATGGGACTCGACGACGAGCACTGGCCGCCGGCCTATCGTCCGAATCCGTTCCTGCCGCTGGCGCTGCAACGCGCCGCGGGCCTGCCGCAATCGTCAGCCGGGCAGGCGCTGGAAACAGCTCAGCGCATGATCCGGCGCTGGTCGGTAGCCGCACCGGAAGTGGTGCTGAGTCATGCACTGCACGATGAAGACCGCGAACTGCAGGCCAGCCCGCTGATCGCAGCGTTGCCCGAACGGGAACAGGTGCCCCTCGGTGCGGATTACGGTCTGGTGATCCACGCCGCGCGCGCCATCGAGGCCTTGACGGAAAAAGCGCTGCCGCACATCGGCACCACCCTGACTGGCGGCGGTACCGGTCTGCTCAAGGATCAGGCAGCTTGTCCTTTCCGCGCTTTGGCGAATCACCGGCTGCATGCCGAAGCGCCGCAGGCGCCGCACACGGGCCTCGATGCGCTGGAACGAGGCACCCTGGTGCACCGCGTGCTGGCAGGCGTCTGGGCGCAATTGAAGGACAGTGCGACGCTGGCAGCAATGGATGAAGCGCGTCTCGATGCGCTGCTCGACGAGGCTGCCGGGGTCGCCATCGCCGGCATCCGCCGCGACCGGCCATCAGTGCTGGCGGGCCGGTTTGCAGCCATCGAGCAGCGTCGGCTGGTCGCGCTGGCAAAAGCCTGGCTGGAGCAGGACCGTCAGCGTGCGGCCTTTGCCGTGGTGGCGGTCGAAGACAAACGATCGCTCGCCATCGGGCCGTTGATGCTCAATGCGCGGCTCGACCGCGTCGATGAGGCGGAAGGCGGCCGGCGTATCGTCATCGACTACAAGACCGGCGTGGCGAATGTCGCGGCGATGCTCGGCGAGCGGCCCGACGAACCGCAGCTGCCGCTGTATCTGGTGGCCTCCGAACCCGCTGCGGTGGCTGTTGCCTTCGCGCAGGTGCGCGCGGGCGAGCGGGGTTATGTCGGCCTCGCACGCGACGGCGATCTGCTGCCTGGCGTCAAGGCTTATGCGGATTTGCGTCAGCGCGACCACGCCGACTGGTCCGCGCAGGTTGCGGCCTGGCATGCCGAACTGGAAAAACTTGCCGCGCAGTTTGCTGCAGGCCGCGCTTCGGTCGATCCCAAGCGGCTGCCGCATACCTGCCAGTACTGCGACCTCGGCCCGCTGTGCCGCATCCGCGAGCGCAGCGGCGAAGTCATAGAGGATGCCGAGAGCGAATGATGGCGGACACCATTCCAGATTTTGCGCAACGCCGCGAGGCACTTGACCCGCAACGCTCGTTCATCGTCCAGGCGCCGGCGGGTTCGGGCAAGACCGAGCTGCTGATCCAGCGTTACCTCAAGCTGCTGTCCGCGGTGAATCATGCCGAGGAAATCGTTGCCGTCACTTTCACCAAAAAGGCGGCGGGCGAAATGCGCGAGCGGGTGCTGCAGGCGCTGCAGGACGCGCAATCAGGCAGGGTCGCGGAATCACCGCACGAGGCGCTGACGCTGGAACTTGCCGCCGCGGCACTGGCACGCGACCGCGAAGCCGGCTGGCGGCTCGCCGACAATCCGGCGCGGCTGCGCATACAGACCATAGACGCGTTGTGCGCCGGGCTGACGCGGCAGATGCCGGTGCTGTCGCGTTTCGGCGCACAGCCCGAGAGCATCGAGGATGCGTTGCCGCTCTACCGCGAGGCGGCGCAAGCAACGCTGGCGCTGATCGATGACGATGCCGCCGTGGCCGGCGAAGTCGGACGCCTGCTGGAGCATCTGGACAACAATGTGTCGCGCATCGAGGGCCTGATTGCCGGCATGCTGGCGCAACGCGACCAGTGGCTGCGCCATGTTCATGGCCGCGGGCGTGAAGGGCTGGAAGCGGCGCTGCAGCACGCGCGGCGCGCGGCGCTGCAGCGACTGCATGATGCGCTGCCTGCAAACCTCGACGCCGAACTGCAGGCGGTGTCCGGTTATGCATTCGGTCATCTCGGACAAGGTGCGTTTGAAGACGGCGCCGAATGCTGGGCAATGATTGCGTCGCTGTTCCTGACCGACAAGGATGAATGGCGCAAGCGGCTGACGAAAGACCAGGGTTTTCCCGCGGGGAAACCGGGGCAACCGTGGAAGGAGCGCGCCTTGGCGCTGTTCGCGCAACTCGACGGCAGTCCGGATGCGCGCGCTGCGCTGGCCGCGATGCGCGCGCTGCCGCCTGAGCGTTACAGCGACAGCCAGTGGCAGGCACTGGGTGCGATCCTGCATCTGCTGCCGTATGCGGTGGCGCAGCTGAAGCTGGTGTTCCAGTCGCGGCGCCAGGTGGATTTCACCGAGGTTGCGCAGAGCGCACTGCAGGCGCTCGGCAGCGAGGACGAACCCACCGACCTGACGCTGGCGCTCGACTACCGCATCCGCCACCTGCTGATCGACGAATTCCAGGACACCTCGATCAGCCAGTACGAACTGGTGGCGCGGCTTACTGCCGGCTGGACGGCGGACGACGGCCGCAGCGTGTTCGCCGTGGGTGATCCGATGCAGTCGATCTACCGCTTCCGCGAAGCCGAAGTGGGGCTGTTCCTGCGTGCACGCGCCGAGGGCATCGGCGACCTGACCCTGCACCCGGTGGCGCTGATGTCGAATTTCCGTTCGCAGTCGGGCATCGTGGAATGGGTCAACCACACCTTTGCGCAGATCATGCCGGCGCAGGAGAACATGGTATCCGGCGCCGTGCCGTACACCGCCTCTGTGGCGACGCACGATGCGCTGCCCGGCAACGCCGTCAGCATGCATCCGCTGTTCGGCGATGACGGTGCAGAGGAGGGGCGGCAGGTGGCGGCGCTGGTGACTGCGGTACACCGCGACGACCCCGCGGCGCGGGTCGCGATACTGGTGCGCACCCGCGGGCAGCTGCAGCACATCGTGCCGCAGCTGCGTGCCGCCGGACTGCGTTTTCGCGCCATCGACATCGAGCCGCTGGGGCAGCGCCCGGTGGTGCTTGACCTGCTGGCGCTGACGCGCGCGCTGGCGCATCCCGGCGACCGCACCGCCTGGCTTGCCGTGCTGCGTGCGCCGTGGTGCGGACTGACGCTCGCCGATCTGCATGGGCTCGCGGCCGACGGCAGCGTCACGCTGTGGGATGCGCTGCACGACGAGGCACGGCTGGCGCAGCTATCTGCTGACGGCCGGCGGCGCGCCCTGCATTTACGGGCGGTGCTGGCGCCCGGACTCGCGCAGCGTGCGCGAAAACCGCTGCGCGAGCAGGTCGCCGGCGCCTGGTACGCACTGGGTGGTCCGGCCTGTGTGGCACAGGAAACCGACCTCGAAGACGCGGAAGCCTTTTTTCGCCACCTCGACCGTCACGAAGAGGCGGGTGTGTTGCCGGATCGTCTCGATTTCGAGGAAGGCATGTCGCAGCTCCATGCCGCGCCGGACCACGGCGCCGACGAACGGCTGCAGATCATGACCATCCACAAGGCGAAGGGACTGGAGTTCGACGTGGTCATCCTGCCAGGTCTGGCGAGGGCGCCGCGCAGCGACGACAAGAAACTCCTGCTGTGGGCCGAACAGACGGAAACCCGCGGTGCGGAAACGCTGCTGCTGGCGCCGATTCATGCCACTGAGGACGACAGTGACCCGATCTACGACTGGATCCGGCGCTTTCACGCGCACCGCCAGCATCTGGAGGACGGTCGGTTGTTGTACGTCGCTGCCACGCGCGCGCGCCGGCGGCTGCACCTGTTCGGCAACGTGCGTGTCAAACACGATGATGGCGTCGATGGCGGCGCTCCGGTGATTTCAACGCCGGCATCGCGTTCATTGCTCGGCAAGCTCTGGCCGGCAGTGGCGCCCGTCTTCGAAGCGGCGCTGCGTGAACGCGATCCGCAGCCTGCGCCGCCGGCGCCACCCGTGGTCATCGATCAGGCGCTGCGCCGCCTGCCGACGGACTGGACCTTGCCGCCCGCGCCGCCGCCGGCACGCTGGCAGGCGCCGCCGGAAGCGGTACGGGCGCAGGACGCGCTGGAGTTTTCCTGGGCCGGCGAAACCGCGCGGCACGTCGGCACGGTGGTGCATCGCTGGCTGCAGCGCATCGCGCAGGACGGCGCTGCAGGCTGGGATGCCGCGCGCATCCAGGCGCTGACGCCGGCGATACGAAACGCGTTGTCGGCGCAGGGCGTGGGCGATGCGGAACTGCCTGATGCCGTGGCGCGCGCGACGCAGGCCATCGTCAACTGCGTCAGCGAGGCGCGCGGGCGCTGGCTTTTGGGAGCGCAGCACGGCGCGCGCTCGGAATGGCGGCTCACCGGGGTCAGCGGCGAGCGGCTGGTCAATGTGGTGATCGACCGCACTTTCATCGACAGCGACGGTGTGCGCTGGATCATCGATTACAAAACCAGCGTGCACGAAGGCGGCGATGTCGACGCCTTCGTCGACAACGAGCGCGAGCGTTATCGCGGGCAACTCGAACAGTATGCACGCATGCTGCGGACCAGCGATGACCGCCGCATCCGGCTCGGTTTGTACTTTCCGCTGCTCGGTGGCTGGCGTGAGTGGGACTATGTCGCTTGAGGGCCGCCAAGGCCGGTTGCACCTGCCGCATGGCGTGCATTAGCATCGGTGTCCTTCTGCGTTGCGGCAGGTGCAGTCGCGGAAATTATATAATTATATGATTTTAAAGGAGTTTTTATGAAGTCCTGGTGGATCGTCACGAAGGATCACAAGACCTTCATGGAGCCGCGCGAGGTGCCGGTGCCGCAACCCAAGGCCAACGAGGTGGTGATCAAGGTGCACGCCAGCGCGATGAACCGCGGCGAAATTTTCGCCGGTGGCGTGATGCACGGCGGTCCGGAAAAACTCGGCGGCGGCGAAGCCTCGGGCGTGGTGCATGCGGTGGGCGGCGACGTGAAACACGTCAAGGTTGGCGACGCGGTGTTCGGCCGCGTGCGCGGCGCCTTCGCCGAATACTGCGTGACCGATGCGCCGCAGGTGCTGATGAAACCGGAAAAACTGTCATGGGAACAGGCCGCCGCGGTGCCCATCAGCTTCATCACGGCTTGGGAGATGATTTATCTTTACGGAAAGCTGAAGAAAGGCGAGACGCTGCTGGTGATGGGCGCCTCTTCAGGCGCGGGTGTCGCGAGCATCCAGATCGCGAAGGCGATGGGTGCGCGCAGCATCGGCACCTCGGGTTCGCAGGCCAAGCTCGACAAGCTGAAAGCCGTCGGGCTCGATGTCGGCATTGCCACGCGCAAACCGGATTTCGGCGATGCCGTGCTCAAGGCCAATGGCGGCAAGGGCGTCGATCTCGTCATCAACGGCGTCGGCGGCACCATGTTTGCCGAATGCCTGCGCGTGCTCGCCGATCACGGCCGCCTTGCCACTGTAGGTTACGTCGACAACACTTTCAAGGCCGAGATCGACCTCAACGCGGTGCACGCGCGGCGACTCGAAATCTTCGGCGTGTCCAACGCACACCTCACGGCAGCAGAGAAAGCCGCTTCCACCGCCGGTTTCGTGCGTGACGTGCTGCCGATGATCGCCGACGGCCGCATCGTGCCGGTGATAGACCGCGTCTATCCTTTCGACGAAATGCCGGCGGCCAAGGCATGCATGGAAGACAGCGCTATGGTCGGCAAGATCGTGGTGCGCGTGGCGGCCTGAGGCCGGTTTACATCATCACCCGGCCGCCGTTGGTGTCGAGCACCACGCCGTTGATGTAGGCGGCGGCATCGGAAGCCAGGAACAGCATGGCATTGGCATGATCTCCGGGCACCGCGAGCCGGCGCAGCGGCACCTGCGCGGCAATGCGTTCAATGTCGGCCTCGGTGCGCAACGCGGCGACTCGCGGCGTCAGCGTGGTGATCGGCGCTATCGCGTTGGCGGTGATGTTGTCAGGGCCGAGCTGGAAGGCCAGAAAACGCATGAGCTGGATCACGCCGGCCTTGGCGGCGCCGTAGGCGGGTGACGACGCCGCATGCACGGTGCGTCCCGAGATCGACGCAACATGGATGATGCGGCCAGCCTTGGATCTGCGCAGGTGCGGGATCGCGAGCTTGCTCAGCAGGAAGGCGCCGCGCAGGTTGAGCGCGACGGTGCGGTCCCATTCGTCGATTGGCATGTCTTCGACGGTGGCGAGCCGGCCGTAGCCGCCGGCGCTGTTGACCATTATGTCGAGTCCGCCGAAGGCGGCGACGGTGCTTTCCATGGCGTAGTTCACCGCTTCAGGGTCCGTGATGTCGGTGTGGATCGCCTTGGCGCGTCCACCCGCCTCGGTGATCGCCGTCGCAATCTTGCCGGCGTTGTTCATGTCGATGTCGACGATCGCCACCGCCGTGCCCTGTTTTGCGAAAGCACGCGCGGTTTCCGCACCGATGCCCTGTGCGGCGCCGCTGATCAGCGCGACGCGTCCCGACAGTTCCGGGTAGACAGCCATGACTCTAAGCTCCTCCGTTGATTGTTGATTCAGCGGGCGCGGCCGCGGTTGATCCAGGTACCGCCGCCCATCAGCGCGGCGCAGGTCCAGAAGATCGGGGCCACGCCGGACATCGCACCGATGACGCCGAACAGCGGCGGTACGACGACGTGTGCGCCGTAGCTTACTGCAAGCCGCATCGAAATGCCTTCGGCCTGGCGGCCGGGTGGCGCGGCGTTGAAGGACAGGAGCATCGACAGTGGCTGGCCGCAGCCGAGGCCCAGCCCGAGCAGGAAAGCCGCGGCGGCGAGCAGCAGCGGCTGCTGCGTCAGGGGAAAGGTGCAGAAGGCGACGCCGGAAACCAGGAAGGCGACGGCCAGCACCGCGCGCTCGCCATACTGTTTCGACAGCGGCGGCAGCGCGAGCCGGGTGAGAAAGGCCGCCGCGCCGAAGGCGCCCATGATGAGCCCGATGGTGGTCGCGGAAAAATCGAGGCTGTGGCCGTAAATCGGCATGTAGAGGTTGAACAGGTCGAGCCCGGCCATCACCACGCCGTTCGACAGAAGTGCGTTGCGCATCGCCGGTACGGCGAGCAGGTCGCGGGTGCGCCGCGGTGCTTCGTCAGCGCCGGTTTTCACCGCGGTATGCGGAATGCTGTGGCGCCTGGCCACGATCACCAGGCCGCAGAACGCGGGAATCGCCGCCATGACCAGGAAGGACGGCCGGTGCGACAGCGCGTCGATCGACAGCCCGACGATGATCGGGCCCAGCACCGAACCGACGGATTCACCGAGGCTGTAGTAGCTGTAATGCCGTGTGCGGTTGTCGGCCGTGGACAGCACGCCGACGAGGTTCTGCGTGGCCACCACCCAAAGCATGCTGGTGAAGCCCCACAGCGGCGCGGTGATGAACAGGATGGTCATCGACGGGAACAGGAATGGCAGCAGCATGCTGAGGGTGTAGCTGCCCAGCCCCCAGTACATCAGCACGCGGTTGTCGAAACGGTCGGCGATACGGCCGGCGGCGATGGCGAGCAGGAATGGCACCAGTCCGTAGAGCGCGAAGATGATGCCGGTCTCGAAGGTGCCGGCACCCATCTCCACGGCATACAGCGTCATCAGCACGCGGCTGCCCTTCATGGTGATGAAGGCGATTGCTGACAGTGAGAGGATGAGGACGAGCGGCATGACGCTGCCGATTATATCGGCGCACGCCTTCAATGCCTGCAAAGCCCAACATGCGGATGGCTGTTTTTTTCAGGGCGGGTGTTCTGCCAGAGACAGCGATGAACGTGTTCCGATATTGCGGAAGTTCAGATCCAGCCTGGCGTCCACACAGTGGCGCCCCTCGTCGCGCAGCACGTGGATGAAGCGCGCGTCGGTGTTGATACGGCCCAGGGGCAGCGTTGCGCGTTTCGCTTCCGATTTTGCCACCGCGATGCGCTGCAGCTCGGAAGCGATTGCGGCATTGAAGCTGATTTCGCTGTGACGGTCGCGGATGTCGCGCGTGGCTGATGCGAACAGCCTCAGTGCGCCGCGTGCCCTGCGGTGCGGCGAAGGCGAGATCCTGCCAGAAGGTCAACAGCGCGCTCAGCGCTCCATCGCGGCCGGCGGCGGCGTGGCCGCTGGCGAGCAGCGCCGCGTTGCAGTCCGAGCGTGATCCGCTGGTTCAGCATCAGTGCATCACCGGCGTGCGGTGATGCGGTGCAGGCGCCGGATTTCAGCCGGCCGACTTCAGTTGCCGCGGTGCCTTCGGTCGGTGCGCGAACAGCCGGGGCAGGCTGCGCAGGAAATGGATCGCATCGAGCATCAGGTCGGCGAGATATTCGCCGCGAAGCAATGCAGCCTCTGCGCGCAGGCGTTCGACATCGCTCAGGTTGACGCGATTCAGCAGGTTGTCAGTGAGTTTTTCAGTGCTTTCAGGGTGGTTCATGGCGGACTCCTTTATATTGCTATGCAGTAATTTGATGTAATTAATATTACTCATATATTTCAAATAATTAACATGATAATTAGAGCACGATATCCATTAATTGTTGCATGGCAATAGATGCATTATTTTCAGCACAGGATGCAAAAAAACTGCGGTGGACGGTCGCCAGCCGTGCGCGCGGGCGGGCGTGGTGCGTAAATCGCGTCGGAAACATGCACTGCGTCACGCCGGCGCCGGTCGCGTGCGCTGCGGCGGTGCGCCGCGCGGCTCCGGACTGGCAGCACGGCGCCGGCCGATGCATCATGGCGCGCATGATCGACAGCAGGGAATTCGCCGCCATCCGCGGCTGGGTCGAAGCCGCGCGGAGCATCGTCGTGCTCAGCGGCGCCGGCATTTCCACCGACTCGGGCATCCCGGATTTCCGCGGACCGAAGGGCGTATGGACGCTTAATCCGAAGGCGGAAAAAATGTCCGATATCCGCTATTACGTGTCGGATCCCGAGGTGCGGCGCCTGTCCTGGCAGTCGCGGCTGGCGCACCCGGCATGGACTGCGGAACCCAACGCCGGCCACCGTGCGCTGGCCGGGCTTGAACAACGCGGCAAGCTGCACGCACTGATCACCCAGAACATTGACGGGCTGCACCAGCGCGCGGGCGTACCGGCCGGCAAGGTGATCGAAGTGCACGGCTCACTGCATACCGTGGTGTGCCTGGGTTGCGGCTGGCGCGGCCCGATGCAGGAGACGCTGGACCGGGTGCGCGCCGGCGAGGAAGATCCTGCCTGCCTTGACTGCAGCGGCCTGCTCAAAAGCGACACCATTTCCTTCGGCCAGCAGTTGATTCCGGAAGTCATCGCGCGCGCAATGCGGGTTGCCGCCGAAGGAGACCTGTTCATCGCCGTCGGCTCGACGCTGCAGGTCTACCCGGTGGCAGGCGCGGTTCCGATAGCGCTCGACGCCGGTGCGCGGCTGCTGATCATCAATGCCGAACCCACGCAGTTCGACGAGGTCGCGGATGCGGTTATCCGCGCGCCGATCGGGGAGGTGCTGCCGCGGTTGTGTGCTGCGGACTGAGCGTTATTTCTTTTTTGCGGCTTTCTTGCGCGCTGGTTTTTTTGCGACCGCTTTCTTTTTGACCGGTTTTTTGGGTGGCGCTTTCGGTTTCATTCCCTTGGTCAGCACCCCGCGCAGCCACGCCCAGGCCGCCGGTCCCCATTCGCGTTCGTTCTTCGCCGCGATGTGGCCGTCATCGGCATAGACGCGCGCGACGCGGCCGTCGGCAGGCCCCGATTCCAGCAGCAGGTAGAGGTTGCCGATGGGCGTGAGATGGTCGATCTTGCCGTTGACCAGGTACATCGGCATGGTCAGGTTTTTCAGCAGATCCTGGTCCTTCAGCGACCAGCGCAGGAATTCCCTGCGCTGCTCTTCCTCGGTGACTTCCTTCAGCGGCGGCCGCGTGCCGCGCGGTCCAAACCAGTTGGTTTTTGCGCGCTCGTAGGCGGCAGCCCGCCATTCGGCGCGTTCTTCCGGCGTGCCCCAGTAGCCGGCGCCCCCCGGTGCGCAGGCGATCAGGCCCTTGATGCGCGCGTCGTGCGCAGCAAGGCGGATGACCCACAGTCCGCCGCGGCTGACGCCGAAGGCGCCGATGCGCTGACCGTCGATCTCGGGGCGTTTCTGCAGCACGTCGAGCGCGGCCTGCCAGGCCACCACCGATTCCGGCGCGTGCGGGAAAGTGGTCTGCCCGGTGCCCGGGGCATCAACCACCAGCGCGGCCATGCCCTGCGCCAGCGCGCCCTCGGCGTATTTCTCGCGGTCTTCCTTGTACATGTCGGCGCCGCACATCACCAGCACCGCCGGCACCTTGTTCGATTTCGACGCGCCTTTCGGCAGGCGCAGGAAGCCGGTGGCTTTCATGCCGTTCTTGTGGACGACGATGGTTTCGGGCGGATCGGGCAGCAGCGCCGCGGACTTGGCGTAGCAGCGCAGGTAGTCTTCGTATGACTGTGCCTTGATCGGGCTCATGTTGGGCGGGCAGATCGGCGAGCCGGACCAGTACGGCGCAGGGAAGCGCGCAAGGCTGTAATAGGTCTTGGCCTGGATATAAGCGGTGCGCGCGCCTGCCTTGTCCTTGCGCGCGAGCAGGGCGTCGCCTTTCTTTTCATATTCGGCCCCCACCGCGCTCCACACCGGCACCCAGTCCTCATCTTCGGTGCTTTTGATTTTTGCGACGGTATCGATCAGCAACTGCATGTCGTCGATCAGGTTGAACCATCGGCGGTAGAAACCGCCGATACCGACGATGAACGGATCTTCTCCGGAGCGCATCGGCAGCGCTGCGAGGATGGCGGCCTTGTCTTTCTTGCCCTGCGAAACTGCGTTCATGCTCCCTCCCTGGATGTGGCGCGTCGCGCGCGGCGCATATTCTGGCTCAGCGCCAATTTGGGCGCCACGATGCCGCAACGATGGGCAAAATTTCTGCCCACACCCCGGCAGATGGTTCACAAGTGCCTGAATTTCAACCGTTATTTATTACCTTGCATATCCTGTCAGGTCAGCCGGCTGTCAATATGCGGACCCGGTCCACGAAGTGCTACACGCTGGCGATGGCTTGCGCCACAATGCAGGTTCGATCAGGCGCCGCAGAGCGCCGTTCTGATGCGTGGTGCATAACAACAACATAAGCGGCGGGATCCGACGGCCGCATTTCATTCTGGAGGAGGCCGCTGATGCCTGTCGATTTTGCGATTGCTGCGCGTGGAGCGAGTGTTCTGCTGCTATGCGGATTATGGATGCCGGGTCTGGTTGCCGGCGCGGGATATCCCGAGCGGCCGATCCGCATGATCGTGCCGCAGAACATCGGCAGTTCGACCGACAACGCGGCGCGTATCGTCGCCGTGGAACTGTCGCGTGAAGTCGGCCAGCAGATCGTCGTCGACAACCGCCCGGGAGGCGCGCTGCAGCTCGGGCTGGAGTTGACTGTCCAGGCGCCGGCCGACGGCTACACCATCGCCTATGCGCCGATTGGCGCGCTGGCCATCGCGCCGCACCTGTTGCGCAGGCCTGCGGTCAATGCGCTGCGTGACCTCGCGCCGGTGGGGCAGACGCTCAGCGGCCACCAGATGATACTCGCGAGCCCGAAGTCGCCGTTCAAGACGCTGCAGGAAGTCATCGATTACGCGAAGAAGAATCCGGACAAGCTGTTCAACGGTTCGTCGAGCAACGGCGCACCGGGGCATATCGGTTTCGAGCTGCTGAAAACCATGACCGGCATCCGGATCGTGCACGTTCCGTACAAGGGCGGCGCTGCGGCGCTGGTCGACCTGATGTCGGGACAGGTGCAGGTGATGATGGAAGGCCTCAATTCCGCCACGGCGCACGTCAAGGCGGGGCGCGTGCGCGGGCTCGCCGTTACCGGTCCTGCGCGTTCGCCGCTGTTCCCGGACATTCCGACGGTGCAGGAGGCGGGCGTGCCGGGTTTCGTGATGACGGTATGGCACGGCGTGGTGGCGCCGGCGAAAACGCCGCGGGCGATGATCAAGGTGCTCAACGACAACGTGAACAAGGCGATCACGTCGCCGGAAGGCAGGCGGCGGATACTTGCGCTCGGCTCCGAGCCGCATCCCGGCACGCCGGAGGAATTCTGGAAGCTGGTGCGCAGCGACCGCGAACGCTGGGGTGAAGTCATCAAGAAGGCCGGAGCGAAAATCGATTGAACGCGCGACTGCCCGAGATCGACACCGAAGAGTTCATGATTCCGGCGCGCGACGCCGGCATCGAACTCTATGTGCGCAACCGCCATCCGCGCGGGCAGTCGGCGTTCGGTGCCGACCGCACGCTGTTGTTCGTGCACGGCTCGACCTATCCTGCGGAAGCGGTGTTCGACTATCCATTGAAAGGGTTGTCGTGGATGCAGTACATCGCGCAGCGCGGCTTCGACGTATACCTGGTCGACGTGCGCGGTTACGGGCGATCGACGCGGCCTGCGGCGATGGACGCCCCGCCGGAACGGAGCGCGCCGGTGGCGCGCACCATGGAAGCGGTGGAGGACGTCGGCACTGCGGTGGATTTCATCTGCAGGCGCCGCGGTATCGAGGCAATGAACCTGATGGGCTGGTCCTGGGGCACCACCATCATGTCGACCTACACCTCGCGCAACAACGAACGCGTGCGCAAACTGGTGCTCAACGCACCGCAATGGCTGCGTGATTCGAAATCGACGCTGGATGCCGGCGGGCCGCTGGGTGCCTGGCGCGCCGCCAATCGTGAGACCACGCGCAGCCACTGGTTCGGCGCGGTGCCGCCGCACAAGGTCGAGGAAGTGATCGCGCCCGCCGAATTCGATGCCTGGCTCAGCGCGGCGATGGCGACCGATCCCGGCGGTGCGAAAATGGATCCGCCGTGCCTGCGCGCGCCCAACGGCACGCTGCTCGACACCCGCGAATACTGGACGCAGGGCAGGCCGCCTTACGATCCGGCCGATATCCGTGTGCCGGTGCTGATGACGCATGCGGAATGGGACCTGGTGCTGCCGGCGCGCATGGCGCATGAGTTGTATGCGAAGCTGGTGAACGCGCCCTACAAGCGCCATGTCGAATTCAGCGAAGGCACGCATTACCTGATGCTGGAAAAGAATCGCATGCAGGTGCTGCGCGAAGTGCAGCATTTTCTGGAAGAAGAGTGTGTGGCCGGCGAGTGACTATGTAACCCGTTGTTTTAATTGATAATTACAGTGGGGATCCTCATGCGCATCATTCAGCAGTGGAGCAGGGCCATCGCAATGGCAATCGGCACGGCGATGATTGGCGGCTTGCCGGTTGCGCTGGCGCAGGAGTTTCCGTCCAAGCCGATACGCTTCATCGTGCCGTTCCCGCCGGGCGGCACGGTGGATCCGCTGGCGCGCCTGATCGGTGCCAAGATCACCGCGGCAACCGGCCAGCAGGTGATCGTCGACAACCGCACCGGCGGCTCCGGCGTGATCGGCACCGCGATCGCCGCGAAGGCGAATCCTGACGGTTATACCTACGTCTTTGCATTCGATACCCATGCCGTCAATCCCGCACTGGTGCCGAACCTGCCGTTTGACACGTTGAAGGACCTGGCGCCGGTGATGCTGGTCGGGCGTGCGCCATACGCCATCGTAACCAGCCCGAAACGGCCGTACCAGTCGATGGCCGACCTCGTGCGTGCGGCAAAGGCGAAGCCCGACACCCTGACCTACGGTACAGTTGGTGCCGGCAGCCTGGGCCACCTAGCGCTGACTCTGGCGCAGCAGGCCGGCGGATTCAAAATCGTGCATGTACCGTACAAGGGCGGCGGGCCGATGACCGCTGCAGTGATCGGTGCGCAGATCGACATCGGCATCGGTTCGTCGGCGCTGGTGACGCCGATGGTTGAAGACAAGCGCGTGCGTGCGCTGGCGATTACCGGTGATGCGCGCGTGAAGACACTGCCCGGGGTGCCGACGCTGCAGGAACAGGGATACAAGGGCGTGTCGGCTTATGCCTGGTGGGGCATATTCACGCCGGCGGGCATACCGCGCAACAGGCTCGGGAAGATGCACGGCGAGATCGTGAAGGCAATCAACCAGCCGGACGTGCGCACCCATCTTGCCGATCGCATCGGCATGGAACTGGTGATCAGCAGCCCGGCTGAACTCGGCACCTGGACGCGCAACGAAGTGACGCGGTGGGCGAAGGTGATCCGCGACAACAACATCAAGCCTTGAACATCAATCAGGCAATCGCGAGGAGGAAAACATGAAAAACTGGACTAAATTGGCATTGGCGGTGGTACTGGCGGCGGCAGGCACGGCGTGGGCGCAGGCCTACCCGGTGAAACCGGTGCGTATCATGGTGGGATACGCGCCGGGCGGCGGCGTCGACACCACCGCGCGCATCATGGCGCAGGCACTTGGTGAACTGTGGGGCAGCAACGTGCTGGTGGAAAACCGGCCGGGTGCCGCCGGCAACATCGCCACTGAAGCGACCGCCAAGGCCGCCCCCGACGGCTACACGCTGGTGTTGTGCAACATCGGTTCGCATGCGATCACTCCGGCGCGTTTCGCAAAGCGCCTGACCTACGATCCGGTCGGCGATTTTGCGTTTCCAATCAAGATCGGTGGCATCCCGAACGTGTTCATGGTGCATCCGTCGATGCCGATCACGTCACTGCAGCAATACATCGCCTATGCGCGCAGGAATCCCGGAAAGCTGCATTTCGGCTCGTCGGGCGTCGGCGCCTCGCCGCACCTGTCGATCGAACTGTGGAAGACCATCAGCAAGATCAACATCGTGCACGTGCCGTACAAGGGCGCGGCGGCGGCGCTTGCCGATGCGATGAGCGGCCATATCGAGTCGTCCGTCGGCAACCTCGCCGGCGGCCCGCTGGGGGCGATCAAGGCAAAACGTGTGCGCGCGCTGGCGGTGACTTCGGCGGTGCGCAATGCGCAGGTGCCGGAGGTGCCGACCTTCGCCGAATCCGGCGTTCCCGGTTACGACGTGACCGGCTGGTACGGCCTGTGCACACAGTCCAAGGTGCCGCAGCCCATCCTCGACAAGCTGGCCGCGGACGGCCGCAAGCTGCTCTCCGGCCCGCTGAAGAAGCGATTGGAGAGCCAGGGCATCTCGGTGGCGCCGGCGACGCCGGAAGAGTTTCGCGAGCATGTAAAATCCGAAATTGCGAAATGGACCAAAGTGGTTGCGGACGCCAAGCTGACGGGCAACTGATGACGCGGCCCCGCATCGTGACAGGAAACGGAGCATCGCATCATGAATGACCGGTTGCAGGCGCATCTCAGTCCCGAAGTCATCCTGCAGCAGCTCAAACGGCATGGCGTCACCCATGTCGTATGGCTGCCCGACAGCGAAACCAACTGGCTATACATGCTGATGAAGGCGGACCCGGCGCTGACGCTGGTTGCGGTGCCGCGGGAGGGTCTGGCCTGTTCGGTTGCCGCCGGGCTGGCGGCGGGCGGCAAGGTGCCGGTGATCCTGGTGCAGAACACCGGGTTGATGGAATCGGGCGACTCCATCCGCGGCTGGCTGTTCGGGCTCGAGATCCCGGTGGTGTTCATGGTCGGCATGCGCGGCTGGAACCGGCATGGCGCGCCGACCGCGGATACCGCGTCGGTTTACACCGAACCTTTCCTAAACGCCTTCCGCATCAACTATTACCTGGTGGAAAGCGATGCCGATGCGGACCGCATCAGCGTCGCATTCGAGGAATCGAAGCGTACGAAACGTCCGGTTGCCGTGCTGGTCGGTGACGAATACCACGGATTCAACAAGTAAGGAATCAGGATGATCGATACCGCAGAAATGCTCAAGACGTTCAACGCGCATCGCGGCGATGCCATCGTCGTGCCCGGCCGCGGTGGTCGTCACTGGGTCAAGATCAGCGGTGAGCCGGATCTCGATCTGCCGATGGGTGATCCTGCGATGGGCGGCCACGCCGCGTTCGCCTTCGGGGTGGCGCTCGCGCAGCCGCAGCGCAGGGTGGTGCTGTTCGACTCCGAAGGCGACCTGCAGATGGGGCTGGGCATCCTGCTCACCGTCGCCGAGCTGAAGCCGGCGAATTTCTACCATTTCCTGCTCGACAACGAATGTTATGCAACCACCGGCGGCCAGCCGGTGCCGAACGCGAAAAACGTCGATTACATGATGATGGCGAAGGCTGCAGGTTATCCCCGCGTCTACGCTTTCACTGAGCTCGATGCGCTGAGTGCGGCGCTGCCGGAAATCATTGGCCAGCCTGGACCGGTATTCGTGGCAATGAAGGTGAATCCCGACGTCGAGAACAAGCCGATCACCCAGCGCACCAAATGGCGGACCCGCAGCTGGACGCAGGTGATTGCCGACCTGCAGCGCAGGCTCTGCATCGCCGCCTGATTGCCTGCCGATACGGAGCAAGAGCAATGAACACAGCCACCGCACAGATGCTGGCGCATTACAACCAGTGGTCCGACAACGTGATGTTCGACGGGGTCGCGGCATTGCCCGAGGGCGAGGCGCTGAAGCCGCGCACGTCGCTGTTCCGCAACATGGTGCATACGCAGAATCATATTTACGTGATCGACCGCATCTGGCAGGCGCACCTCGAGGGGCGCGAACACGGCTACGAGGCGCGCAACACCAAAGACCATCCGCCGCTCGCAGAGTTGCGCGGACTGCAGCAGGAGGTCGATCGGTGGTATGTCGATTGGAGCGGTGACCAGACCGATGCGACCCTGGCCGAGACCGTCAACTACACGCTGATCGGCGGCAACCGTGGAGCGATGACCCGCGGCGAAATCCTGTTGCACGTGGTGATGCATACCAGTTACCACCGCGGTTTTGTCGGCGACATGATGTTCCAGGTCAGCGGACACCGCGCGCCGAGCATGGACCTGCCGGTGTACATGGGGAAAATGCGTCCCGTGGTTTGACCGCCCGGCGGCTGGCGAGTAGCATCAACCGGGTTCGGCGCGGTGCTCTGCATCGCGCCGGTCCAATTCCGAATCACTCCTGTGCAAGGAGGTTTCATGGCTGAAAGAACGATCCGCGAAATCATAGAGGGCCAGGAGCTGCTGACCGCGCCGGCAAGCATGACGGTCGCCGAGGCGGCGCGCCTGATGCGCCAGCGTAATGTCGGCGCGATGATGGTGGTCGAAGGTGACAGGCTGGCGGGGGTGTTCACCGAACGCGACGCCCTGTTCCGCGTACTTGCCGCCGGGCTCGACGTCACCAATACCCCGCTCAGCGTGGTGATGACGAAGAACCCGAAGACCATATCGCCTGACCGTTCGTTCGTACAGGCCCTGGGTGTCATGTACGAAGGTCGCTTCCGCCACCTGCCGGTTACCGAGGATGGCCGCCCGGTCGGCATGATTTCGGTGCGCGACGCCTTCGGCCCCGAACTCGAGGCATTCGTCTACGAACTGCTGCGACAGGAACAGGTCAGCCAGATTCTGGCGTAAGGGTTGCCATACGCGCGGCGGGCGGGCAGCATGGTGCCGCGGCCGCAACGATCAGCGCAACGCAGACGATGGCCCAGCCTGCAACCGCTGATGGACTTACTCCAGTTTGATGCCGGCGTCGCGGGTGATTTTTTGCCAGCGCGCGGTATCCTCGCGAATGAACCGGACAAACTCCGCGCTGGAGGCGCTGCCCACCGGAACGATGCCGGCGGCGTTCTGGCGTTTTTTCACCTGCGGCGCCAGTGCTGCATTGTTGATTTCAGCGAACAGCCTGTCGCTGATCGCGCGCGGCAGCTTTGCCGGCGCGAAGATGCCGTTCCAGTTGCTGACGCCGAATCCCGGGACGGACTCGCCGATCGCGGGCAGATCCGGCAGCAGCGCCTGGCGTTTGGGCGTGGCAACCGCCAGTGCGCGCAGGCGCCTGCTCTGGATGTGCGGTACTGCAGTGACGTAAGTGGCGAACATCACCTGGATGTCGCCTGAAACCAGATCCACCAGAGCGGGGCCGCCACCCTTGTACGGCACGTGGGTCATGTTGACACCGGCCAGACGCTGGAAAAATTCGCCGGCCAGATGGTCAAGTTGTCCCGGTCCCGAACTGCCGAAGCGCACCTTGCCGGCCTGGCCCTTGGCCCAGCGGATGAATTGCGGAACGCCGCCGGCGCCGCCGATTGCTGGATTGACGACCATCACGTTGATCAGTTCGGCGGCGAGCGTGATCGCGGTGAAATCCCTCGCCACGTCGTACGGCAGTTTTTTGTAGATTACCGGGCTGATGGCCAGTGGCCCGACGCCGCCGACCAGCAACGTGTAGCCGTCGGGTTCGGCGCGCACCAGCATTTCGGTGGCGAGCCTGCCGGCTGCGCCAGGCCGGTTGTCCACCACCACCGGCTGCCCGAGCTGGGCCGCCAGCTGGTCGCCCAGTGAACGGCCGATGGTATCGGAGGCGCCGGCGGCGGGGAACGGAATCAGGATGCGGATGGGTTTCACCGGATAATTCGGCTGCGCATGGGCTGTTGCGGCAATGCCGGATAGGGCGCAGATGAGGCCGGCAATCAGGCCCGCGGTCAGGTGACGCTGGTTGTGCATGGTGACTCCTCCGATATCGTGGTTTTGTGACGTCCGCTCAGGCGGATTCCTGCGGGTGCAGCACGATTTTGTGCGCTTCGACATTGCGCGCTTCGAGCAGCCTTAGCGCATCTTCGGCGCGGTTCAGCGGGAAGCGGTGGCTGATGTAGAGGTCGGGATTGATCTTGCCGCCGGCCACCAGTTCGAGACAGGGCTTGAACGCCTGGAAATTGCCCCGCGAGAAATTCAGGTCGATCTCGCGGTCCTTGATGTAGGCGATCGGGATCGTCGCCTTGTTCTCGGGGAAGGTGCCGACCACGGTGATCTGGCCGCCGCGTTTGACCATGCTCACGGCGTCGGTGACAGTGCGTTCCTGCAGGCCGCCCACGCATTCAACCACCTTGTCGAAGCCGTGGCCGCCGGTCAGCTCGAGGGCACGCGCACGCATGTCGGCGTTTTTTGCATTGATGGAACCGGCGATGCCGAGTTCCTGCGCCTTGGAGATCCGGTAATCGAGGATGTCGGTAATGGTGACCTCGGCGCCCATCGCCTGCGCGATCAGCGCGGCGCCGAGTCCGATCGGTCCTGCGCCGATGACGGCGATTTTCTCGCCGGGTCTGGGCAGTACGCGGTGCGCGACGGCGTGGTAGCTGATGCCCAGTACCTGCACCGTCGAAGCCTGATCGTAACTGACATTGTCCGGCAGCGGATGCAGGTTGAAATCCGGTACCAGCGCATATTCGGCATAGGCGCCGTCGCGGTCGAAGCCCATGGTGCGCAGCTTCTCGCAGATATTGCCGCGGCCGGCGCGGCAGGGACCGCACTCGCCGCAAGCGAAGTCG
>JBFWOE010000036.1:0-22850 GCA_050250695.1 Burkholderiales bacterium | reverse complement strand
TGAAGAAGCTGCTGGCCGAAACGCTGCTGGAAGCGGAGATCACCAAGGAGGCGTTGCGCCGAAAGTGGTGACCGTGCCAGCGAAGCGCGAACTGGTGCGGTATGCGCAGTCGAGGGGTTTGAGTGAGTCGCCGAAAGGTACCGGAGTCGAATTCTTTCCCCAGCTAATTGACAAAAATATCAATAAAAACAAATACTTAAATAACATCCAGTTTTACCCCCCGCCAATCATTGCTTGATGACCGGATGCCCCGAACCCCGCCATGCCGCGCCGCCCCCGCATCCACCTGGCCGATCATCCGCAGCACATCGTGCAGCGCGGCCACAACCGTGCGGCCTGTTTTTTTGCGGAAGAGGATTACCGCTTCTACCTGCACTGGCTGAAGCTCGGCGCGGAGAAATACGGCTGTGCGATTCACGCCTGGGTGCTGATGACCAACCACGTGCATCTGCTGCTGACGCCGGATGCGCCGAACGGCATCTCGCAACTGATGCAATCGCTGGGGCGGCGCTACGCCCAGTATGTCAACCGCTTCTACAAGCGCAGCGGCAGTGTCTGGGAAGGGCGCTTCAAATCCAGCCTGATCCAGGCCGAGGAATACCTGCTGACCTGTTATCGCTATATCGAATTGAACCCCGTGCGTGCCGACATGGTGCGCGACCCCGGTGAATACGCCTGGTCGAGCTACCGGCACAACGGATTGGGCAGGACCGATGTGCTGATTACCGAACATCCCTTGTATCAGCAGATCGCCGCCACGGCTGCAGAACGCCAGGCCGGGTATCGCGCCTTGTTCCGCGCGAGAAGGCCGACTTCGACATGATCGCCATTACGCCCTGATTTTGTCCCGGGCGGGCGTTGTTCGCGGCTGGCAGCGGTTGCGGTAAGCGGCTAAAATACAAGGCCTTTTCTGGATTTGCGCCGCCGCGCCCATGCCGCTATTCGCCTTCGGATTGAACCACCAGACCGCGCCGCTGGATGTGCGCGAGCGGGTGGTATTCCACGCCGAGCAGGTGACGCAGGCGCTGCGCGACCTGGTCGACCGGCGTCCGGTCAGCGAGGCGGCGATCATTTCGACCTGCAACCGCACGGAAGTCTACTGCTCGACCGCCGAGCCGCGTTTTGCCGTCGACTGGCTGGCCGATTACCACCGCCTGAAGCCGGCGCAGATCGAACCGTACCTGTATGAACTGCCGCAGGACCGCGCGGTGAAACACGCCTTCCGCGTCGCCAGCGGACTGGATTCGATGGTACTGGGCGAACCGCAGATCCTCGGCCAGTTCAAGGATGCGGTGCGTTCCGCCGAGGCTGCGGGCACGCTGGGCTGGCTGCTCAACAAGCTGTTCCAGCGTACCTTCTCGGTGGCGAAAACGGTGCGCAGCGAAACCGACATCGGCGCCAGCACGGTGTCGATGGCCGCCGCCGCGGTGCGTCTCGCCGAGCGCATCTATCCCAGCATCGCCGAACAGAGCGTGCTGTTCGTCGGCGCCGGCGAAATGATTGATCTCGCGGCGACACATTTTGCCGCGCACCACCCGCGGCGCATGACCTTCGCAAACCGTACCCAGGCGCGCGCGCAGCAGCTCGCCGACCGTTTTTTCGGACACGTGATACCTCTGAACGACCTCGGCGCGCAGCTCGCGCTCTACGACATCGTCGTTTGCTGCACTGCGAGCCCTCTGCCCATCATCGGCAAGGGCCTGGTCGAAAGCGCGGTGCGGGCGCGCAAGCACCGGCCGATGCTGATGTTCGATCTGGCGGTGCCGCGCGACATCGAGGCCGAAGTCGGCGCCCTCGACGACGCCTTCCTTTACACCGTCGACGACCTCGGCCAGATTGCGCGCGAGGGCATGGACCGGCGCGAGAACGCGGTGACGCAGGCCGAGGTCATCATCGAGAACCAGGTTTCCGATTTCATGCACTGGCTGGACAACCGTGAACTGGTGCCGACCATACGCGCGCTGCGCGACACTGCGGAGCGCGCGCGCCGTCACGAGCTCGAGCGCGCGCAGCGACGCCTTGCCCGCGGCGCCGATCCGCAGCAGGTGATCGAGGAGCTGTCGCAGGCGCTGACCAACAAGTTCATGCACCCGCCGTCGCACGCGCTGAACCATGCCGCCGAAGACGAACGCGACGAACTGGCGGCGATGATCGCGCGGCTCTACCAGATCCAGCGGCCCGAGTAGCGGCGTTTGGGCTCTCCGTTTTATCCAGTGACCATCCATTTCCGTTCGCCCTGAGCCTGTCGAAGGGCGTTCTACGCGACAGGGCTTCGACAGGCTCAGCCCGAACGGTGATGATGAAAACCAATTTTTCTGCGCAAGTCGTGGTCAGAACCTGAATTCATGAAACCCAGCATTGCCGCAAAACTCGATCAACTGTCCAATCGCCTGGAGGAGATCAGTCGCCTGCTGGGCTCCGAGTCCGCGACGGCGAGCATGGACAACTACCGCAAGCTGACGCGCGAACATGCAGAACTCGGCCCTGTGGTTGAGTTATATCGGGCGTACCAGAGCAGCAACGCCGACTTGAAAACCGCGCAGGAAATGGCTGCCGATCCCGCGATGCGCGAGTTTGCCGAAGCCGAGGTTGCGGAAACCCGGGCGCGGCTGGAAGGGTTTGAAGCGGAACTGCAGAAACTGCTGCTGCCGAAAGACCCCAACGACGAACGCAATATTTTCCTCGAGGTGCGGGCCGGCACCGGCGGTGACGAGTCGGCGCTGTTTGCCGCCGAACTGTTCCGCATGTACGCGCGTTACGCCGAACGCAAGCGCTGGCAGGTCGAGATCGTTTCCGAGAGTCCGTCCGACCTCGGCGGTTACCGCGAGGTCATCGCCCGCATCATCGGCCAGGGCGCGTATTCAAAACTCAAATTCGAATCCGGCGGCCACCGCGTGCAGCGCGTGCCGGTCACCGAAACCCAGGGACGGGTGCACACTTCGGCGTGCACGGTTGCAGTGATGCCCGAGGCCGATGCGGCCACCGAGATCGTGCTCAATCCCGCGGACCTGCGCATCGACACCTTCCGCGCGTCGGGCGCCGGCGGCCAGCACGTCAACAAGACCGATTCCGCGATCCGCATCACCCACCTGCCCAGCGGCCTCGTCGTCGAATGCCAGGACGACCGTTCGCAGCACAAGAACAAGGCGCGCGCGCTGGCGGTGCTGGCGGCGCGGCTGAAGGACAAGCAGACCCGCGAGCAGCAATCGAAGGAGGCGGCGACGCGCAAGTCGCTGATCGGCAGCGGCGACCGTTCCGAACGCATACGCACCTACAATTTTCCGCAGGGCCGCGTCACCGACCATCGCATCAACCTGACGCTCTACAAGATCGCGCAGATCATCGACGGCGATCTTGACGACCTGGTCGATGCGCTGGCGTCCGAACACCAGGCGGAACAGCTGGCGCAACTGGCCGAAGAGCAGGGCGTTTAACAAGTATTTGTTTTAATTGATATTTTTATATTTTCACCATGCCCGCTGCGCCGACCATCCGCGAGGCCCTGGACGCCGCCCGGCAGGCCACGGACCGCATTGAAGCGCGGGTGTTGCTGCGCGAGGTGCTGCAGCAACCCGATGCCTGGCTGCTGGCGCATGGTGATGAAACACTGACTGCCGGGCAGGCACAGCAGTACGTCGCGCTGCTGGTGCGCCGCGTGGCCGGCGAACCCGTCGCCTATCTCACCGGCCGCCGTGAATTTTGCAGCCGCGAGTTTGCAGTAAATCCGTCCGTGCTGATTCCGCGGCACGAAACCGAACTGCTGGTGGAACTGGCGTTGCAGCGCCTGCCTGAGGAAATGCCACGCCGCGTGCTCGATCTCGGCGCGGGCAGCGGCTGCATCGGCGTTACGCTTGCGGCGGAGCGGCCACAGGCGCAGGTCACGCTGGTTGAGGCTTCAGCGGATGCGCTCGACGTCGCCCGCGCCAATGCCGCGCGCTGGGCACCGCACAACACCGTGCTGCTGCAGGGTGACTGGTATGCGGCGGTCAACGCGGAACGTTACGATCTGATCGTGTCCAATCCCCCCTACGTCGCCGACAGTGACGTGCATCTGGCGCAGGGCGATCTGCGTTTCGAGCCGCGGTCCGCACTCGCCGCCGGCCGCGACGGACTGGCCGACATCCGTCGCATCATCAGCGGCGCGCGCGATCACCTGCTGCCAGGCGGCTGGCTGCTGCTGGAGCATGGGCATGATCAGGCAGAAGCCTGTGCGCAACTGCTGGCCGCGGCGGGTTTGCTGGAAGTTTTTTCCGCGCCAGACCTGTCGGGGGTGATGCGGGTGAGCAGCGGGCGCTGCGCTGCGTAGGGTGCCGACATGATCGATGAGAAGAAGGCTGCCGCCAACCGCGCTGCGCGCATGGCAAAAAAACAGGCGCATCTGCGCGCGGTCTACGATCGCCATGTCGAAAAGCTGCGCGTACTGGCAGGGCAGGATTCGCTGAGCATCGCGCGCGATAGCCATGCCGCCATCGACGGCTATCTTGCACGCGACCTTGAGCAGAACCCCCCTCTCGAAAACATCCGCTGCGCCCGGGGCTGCAGCCATTGCTGCCACGGCCCGGTGGAGATCGCCGCGCACGAGGCTGCACTGCTGATCGACGTCGTACGCGCCTCGGGCAGGCCGCTGGACCGGGATCGGCTGCAACGCCAGGGCCGTTACGCCGTCGATACCTGGCGCGAACAGGCGCCGGCAGACCGGGCCTGCGTGTTTCTCGGCGGTGACGGCGCATGCACGGTGTATGAATCCCGGCCGGCCGCGTGTCGCAAGCTGCTGGTGACCAGCCCCCCGGAATTTTGTGATGCGGGAAAAAACAGCACGCACCGGATCGATCGCTGGTTCAGCTGGGAAGCGGAGATGATGGCCTCGGCCGCACTGGAGGTATTCGGCCTTGATTTAATGCCGCGGGCATTGCTGGCCGCAGCGCGCGGCAAAAACGCAGCGGAATGATTTTTTGCGCCATTCACTGCCGCGATCAACTTGACCCTGCGGTGCCGCATCGTTAAACTTCATACCCGATAAGTTTGGTCAAGTTTAGGAGTGGTCACCATGTCTGCGCAGGAAACCATCAGGAACCAAGTCACCAGCCACAAGGTCGTGCTTTACATGAAAGGCTCGCCGGATTTTCCGCAGTGCGGGTTTTCCGCCAACGCGGTGAACATCCTGCGTGCCTGCGGCGTCAACGACCTGTTCACCGTCAACGTGCTCGAAGACCCGGAAATCCGCCAGGGCATCAAGCAGTACGCCAACTGGCCGACGATTCCGCAGCTCTACATCAACGGCGAGTTCGTCGGCGGTTCGGACATCCTGACCGAGATGTACCAGAGCGGTGAGCTGCAGAAAGTATTGCAGTCCTGATCGACCGCGGCCCCTGAAAAGCCGGCTGCTGCCGGCTTTTTGATTTCACGAACCCAGGTAGCGGTACGCGACCTGCAGCAGCAGGATGACCGCCATGGTCATCAGCATGCGGCGCATCCAGATGCGATAGGTCGGGCCGTCGATGCGGCTGCGCAACCGCATGCCGATCAGGCTGGTGATGGCGGCCACCACTGCCAGCGGCACGGTCAGCAGCCACAGCGACGGCGTGGCGATGCCGCTCGCCGCCAGCGTCGCCAGTTGCGTGCTCTTGCCGACAAAAAACGAGATGTTCATTGCCGGCACCAGTTGCAGCGGCGGCAGGCCGATGCCGAGGTAATAGATGATCAGCGGCGGCGCGGCGATGTTGGCCGTGCTTTCACTGATGCCGCCGAGCAGGCCGAAGAACAGTCCGGAAGCCGTCTCGTGCCGGCGCATCAGCGGCGACTGGCCGCGGCCGAGGCGCTCCATGTTCAGGTAGAACAGGATCACGCCGGCGAGCAGCAGCGCGTAAGGGAATCCCGGAAAAAGCACGAACAGGTGCGCACCCAGCGCAGCACCCGCCATCGCCACCAGCGGCATCCACCAGAAGCGTCGCAGGATGTTGAAAAAACCAGGGCTGCGCACGATGCTGACGAACACGGTGACTATGCAGGGGATCACAACAACCACCACCGCGAACTGCATGTTCGATGCCGCCGCGATCAGCGGCGTCGCGATCATCGGGAAACCCAGTCCCAGCGCGCCCTGCACCCAGCCGGCCGCGGCGATGACGATTACCACGTACGCAACCAGCCACGGCGAAAGGGATTCGAAACCGGGCATGAAGGCTGATGCTCAGCGGCTGTCGCGCGCGCGGTTCAGCGCAAGCGCGACGACTTCGGCGACATGCAGGGCATCGCGTTCGGTCAACTGGGCGATCTGTTCGCGGCAACTGTAGCCGCTGGCGACGATCATGGTGTGTTCATCTGCGGCACGCACCGCCGGCAGCAGCGCGGCTTCTCCAGCCTTGAGCGAAACATCGTAGTGCCGCGGGTTGAAGCCGAAGGCGCCGGCCATGCCGCAGCAGCCCGATTCGACGGTGCGGGCGCGGATGCCCAGCCGTTTCAGCAGCGCCATTTCGGCGGCCATGCCGAATAACGATTTCTGGTGACAGTGACCGTGCACCAGCGCCTCGCCGCCGAGCTGCGGCGCGTCCCAGTCGCTGATGCCCATCAGGAAATCGCTGAACAGCTGCGTCTGCCGGCTCAGCTTCCGCGCCAGTTCATTGTCGGGAAACAGGTTCAGCAGTTCGTCGCGGAACACCGACAGGCAGGCCGGCTCGAGGCCGACGACCGGTACGCCGGCGCGGATATCCTCGGCGAGCGCATCGAGGATTTCGCGCAACTGCGCGCGCGCGCTGTCGAGCATGCCGAAATCGTACAGCGGCCGGCCGCAGCACAGGTGTTTTTGCGGAATGCTGACGGTGTAACCCAGCGCTTCCAGCACTTCGACGGCGGCGGCGGCGGAGCCGGGCTGGAAATGGTTGTTGAAGGTGTCGGCCCAGAGTATGACCCTGCCGCGCGGCCCGGGGGCCGCGGCGCGCCGCCGGGAAAACCACTTGCGGAAAGTGCGGCGGGCGAATTTCGGAATTTCACGCTGTCGTGCCACGCCACCGGCGAATTTGAGCAGGGTCGCCAGTACCGGCGCATGTGTCAACAGGTTTACCAGGCGCGGCGCCAGCGAGGCCGCGCGTGCCCAGCGGCCGATCATGCCCATGGTGTAGGCCTGCAGCGGCCGCAGGCGGCCGCGGTAGTGATGGTGCAGGAACTCGGCCTTGTATGACGCCATGTCGGTGTGCGTCGGGCAGTCGCTTTTGCAGCCCTTGCAGGCGAGGCAGAGATCGAGGGCCTCGCGCACTTCCTCGCTGCGCCAGCCGTCGCGGATGATGTCGCCGCGCAACATTTCGGCGAGCAGCCGGGCACGGCCGCGGGTCGAATAGCGTTCTTCGCGTGTCGCGCGATAACTCGGACACATCACGCCGCCGGCGTAAGCCCGGCACTTGCCCATGCCGACGCAGCGTTCAACCGCGCGGTTGAAACCATTTCCTTCGAGGCTGGCATAGGCGAACTGCGTGGCCGGGCGCAGCGGATTGTAGTCTGGCCCGTACTTGAGGTTTTCGTCGGCGCGGTAAGGATCGATGACCTTGCCCGGATTCATGCGGTTTTCGGGATCCCAGATCGCCTTGAATTCACGGAAGGCCTGCATCAGTTCCTCGCCGTACATCACCGGCAGGAATTCGGCCTTGGCCTGGCCGTCGCCGTGTTCCCCGGACAGCGAGCCGCCGTACTTTACGACCAGTTCGGCGGCCTGCCTGAGGAAGCTGCGCCAGACCCTGATGCCTTCGGCCGAGCGTGTATCGAAGGTGATGCGCGCGTGGATGCAGCCGTCGCCGAAATGTCCGTAAAGCGAAGTCTGGTAGCCGTGGCGATCGACCAGCGCCTGGAATTCGCGCAGGTAATCGCCGAGGCGCAGCGGGTCGACGGCGGCATCTTCCCAGCCGACGACGGGATCGGGCTCGCCGGGATGGATGGTCAGTGCCGTGGCCGATGCCGCGGTTTCGCGGATGGTCCAGATGCGTTCGCACATGGCCGGATCGGTGATCAGCCACGACGAGGGTTTCAGGACGCCGTCGGGTTTGCCGGCGTAATGTTCGATCAGGGCGCTGGCCCGGGCGCTGGCGGCATCCACGGTGTCGGCGCCGAACTCGATCATGATCCAGGCATTGCCCCGCGGCAGCAGGGCAATGTCTTCGCCGCGCAGTCCGCGTTCGCGCAGTCCGCCGATGATGCGTTCATCGAGTCCTTCGGTGGCGATGGGCTGGAACGGGAGAATTTCAGGAACCGCATCGCCGGCCTGATAGATGTCGGGGAAGCCGAGCACCAGGATTACCCGCGACTGCGGGCTGGGCACCAGGCGCACGGTCGCAGCCAGCGTGACGACGCAGGTACCCTCGCTGCCGACCAGCGCACGGGCGACGTTGAAACCGTTCTCCGGCAGCAGCTGGTCGAGGTTGTAGCCCGATACCCGGCGCTTGATTTTCGGGAAACGCGCACGGATCAGGTCGGCATACTTGTCACGCAGGGCGCGCAGCCGGCTGTAGATTTCGCCGCGGCGACCGCCGGCCTTGATGATGCGGATCAGTTCGTCTTCGGTCGTCGGCCCCACTGACAGGCGCAGCCCGTCGCAGGTGATGATGTCCAGGCTTTCGACGTTGTCGACGGTCTTGCCGGCCATCACCGAATGCGCGCCGCAGGAATTGTTGCCGATCATGCCGCCCAGCGTGCAGCGGCTGTGGGTGGCAGGATCGGGACCGAAGGTCAGCTCATGCTGTTCCGCGGCGTCGCGCAGGGTGTCGCACACGGTGCCCGGTTCGACCCGCGCCGTGCGCGCGACCAGATCGATGGCCAGCACGCGGTTGAGGTGCTTGGAGGTATCGATGATCACCGCGACGTTGACGCACTGGCCGTTCTGCGAGGTGCCGCCGCCACGCGGCAGGATCGGCACCCCGTATTCGCGGCACACGTCGAGGGTTTCGGCGATGTCGTCGATGCTGCGCGGGATGACGACGCCGACTGGGATCTGGCGGTAATTCGAGGCGTCGGCGGAATAGGCGGCGCGGGTGCCGTTATCGAAGCGGACTTCGCCGCTGATGCGTCTGCGCAGTTCATCTGCAAGCGCTGCGGCATCGGCTGTTGCCGGCGACCAGTGGCCTTCTACGGGGGCGTTCAATTCAACTCCGGAGTTGACGGCGTTGCGGCAGCAGTAAGCGCCGCTGCCGGATTGTAGCTTGTGCGGCAGACCCCGATAAAATTGCTGCCGAAACAATGGTTTGCGTCGGCTACGCAACCATTAAAAAGTTTAAATATTACATTATAAACAACGGGTTACGCACATTTGTGCAAGCGTTTGCACTCTGCGGCCCGGCAGCGTATCATGCGAGGCCGCAGCCGGTATTGTCAGGCGGCGCCCCAGAGTTTTCAATGTAGCAGCGGCAATGCGCGTGCCTGCGCGTCCCGTTAATCCCGGAGGAGAAATTCCATGAATACCATGGCAGACAGCAAGAACATCGCCAAAGCAGCCGCAGCCGGCGGCAAGCTGCGCATGACGCCGTCCGAGGCGTTCGTCGAAACGCTGGTGGCGCAGGGCGTCAAGGACACTTTCGGCATCGTCGGCTCGGCGTACATGGATGCACATGACCTGTTCCCGCTGGCCGGCATCCGATTCCTGTCAGTGGCCCACGAACAGAATGCCGCGCACATGGCGGACGGTTATTCGCGCGTCACCGGCAAACACGGCGTGTGCATCGCGCAGAACGGTCCGGGCATCACCAATTTCGTCACTGGCATCGCCGCGGCGTACTGGGCGCATTCGCCCGTGGTGTGCGTGACGCCGGAGTCCGGCAGCCTGTCAATGGGGCTGGGCGGATTTCAGGAAACCGAGCAAATGCCGATTTTCTCCAAGATCACCAAGTGGCAGGTTCATGTCAATTCGCCGCTGCGCATCGCAGAGTTGACCGGTCGCGCCTTCGATATTGCGATGGCGGAGCGCGGCCCGGTGCAGATCAACATCCCGCGCGATTATTTCTACGGCGAGGGCGATTACGAAATACCGCAGCCGCACAAGCTGGAGCGTTCGGCCGGCGGCCCGGAATCGCTGGATGCCGCCGCCAAAATGCTGGCCAAGGCAAAATTCCCGGTGATCCTGTCGGGCGGCGGCGTGATCATGTCCAATGGCATCAAGGAATGCGCGGCGCTGGCCGAGTACCTGTCGGCACCGGTGGTCAATTCCTACCTGCATAACGATTCATTCCCGGCCAGCCACCCCCTGTCGTGCGGGCCGCTGGGCTACCAGGGTTCCAAAGCGGCGATGAACATCATCGCCAGGGCCGACGTGGTGCTGGCGCTGGGTTCGCGGCTGGGACCTTTTGGCACGCTGCCGCAGCACGGGCTCGATTACTGGCCGAAGAATGCGAAGATCATCCAGGTCGACGCCGACTCGCGCATGCTCGGGCTGGTCAAGAAAACCACGGTCGGCATCTGCGGTGATGCGCGGCTGGCCGCGAAGGCGCTGCTCGAGCGCGTCAAGGCCCTGACCAGGCTGACGCCGAACAAGGCGCGCCTGGCCGAAGTGCAGAAGGAGAAAAAAGCCTGGGCGGCAGAACTCGACAAGTGGGCGTCACCCAACACCAAGACCCGGATCGGGCCGCGGCAGGCACTGGCGGCGCTGGCGCGGGCGATGCCGAAAAACGCCATGGTGTCCACCGACATCGGCAACGTCTGCTCGGTGTCCAACAGCTACCTGCATTTCGAACAGGCGCCGTCTTTCCTTGCCGCGATGAGTTTCGGCAACTGCGGCTACGCCTTCCCGGCGGCGATGGGCGCCAAGGTCGGCCGACCCGACCGCCCGGCGATCGCCTACGTCGGCGACGGAGCCTGGGGGATGAGCCTGAACGAGGTGATGACCTGCGTGCGCGAGAAGATCCCGGTGGTCGCCGTAGTGTTTAACAACGGCCAGTGGGGCGCGGAGAAAAAGAACCAGATCGACTATTTCGAAAACCGTTTCCTCGGCACCAACCTGCAGAATCCGAATTTCGCGGAAGTGGCTGAGTCCATGGGCGCGCAGGGCCTGACCGTCGAGCATGTCGACGAGGTCGGCGACGCGTTACGCGGCGCGGTGCGCTCGAACAAGCCGACTGTGATCAACATGATGCTGACCCAGGAACTGGGCGATCCGTTCCGGCGCGACGCCTTCCGCCAGCCTAAGCGGCTGCTGCCCAAGTACCGCAAGCACAGCGCGAAGCAGTACCGTTAAGGAGCGTTGACCAGGGAACATGAACAAAGCCGGCGCAAGCCGGCTTTGTTTTCCGATGAACGCAAAAATCCGAAAAGCGGCGCGGCTGGCCGATGTCGCGCGCATGGCCAAGGTCTCCACGGCCACTGTGTCGCGCGCGCTGACCCTGCCGCACAAGGTCAAGGCGCGCACCCTGGAGCGCGTGCGCCACGCGGCGCGCACGCTGGGCTACGTCGCGCACGGCGCCGCACGTGCGCTGGCATCGCGGCGCACGCATACCATAGGCGCCGTGGTGCCGACGCTGGACAATGCGATTTTCGCCAACACCATACATGCGCTGCAGCGTGCGCTCGACGCGGCCGGCTACGTGCTGCTGCTGGCGAGCCATGAATTCGACGCCGATATCGAGGCGCGGGTCACGCGCACGCTGATCGAGCGCGGCGTCGATGGGCTGGTGCTGCTGGGCACGACCCATCATCCCGACATCTATCGCATGATCGAAAGCCACGGCGTGCCGTACGTGTTGACCTGGGCATTCGACGAAAGTGGCAACCACCCCTGCGTGGGCTTCGACAACCGCTCAGCGGCGACCCGCATCGCCAATTACCTGCTCGATCTCGGACACCGCCGTTTCGCGATGGTGTCGGGGATCACCGCAAACAACGAACGCGCCCAGGAGCGGCTTGCCGGCGTGCGTGCCGCGCTTGCGGGCCGCGGCATCGCACTGCCGCCGGGGCGTGCCGTGGAAAAGCCCTACACCCACGGCGGCGGCAGGGAAGGGCTGCGCGAAGTGATGACCGGCACAGAACGTCCTACGGCGGTGATCTGCGGCAACGACGTACTGGCGATCGGCGTCATTGCCGAGTGTCACCTGCAGGGGCTGAAGGTGCCGGACGACGTGTCGGTCACCGGATTCGACGACATGGAAATCGCCGCATTGATGACGCCGGCGCTGACCACGGTGCGCTTCCCTACCGCAGACCTCGGAGCGTATGCCGCGAACCACCTGCTGATGCGGCTGGAAGGCAAAACCGTCGATCTGCGCTGCAAGCTGCCGACGGAACTGATCGTGCGCGAAAGCGCTGCGACCCCGCGCCCGGGATAATTTCCGGCGATACTCAGGCCAGTGCCTTGCGCGCCTTGGCGATCGCGGCCCTGACCCGCGCGGGCGCGGTACCGCCAATGTGGCTGCGGCCGTTCATCGAACCTTCGAGCGTCAGCGCCTCGAACACGTCCTTGCCGATCAGCGGCGAGAACTGCCGCAGGTCCTCCAGCGTCAGCGCCGAGAGGTCGCACTCACGCGTTTCGGCGAAACGCACAGCCTGCGCCACGGTTTCGTGGGCTTCGCGGAAGGGCAGGCCCTTCTTGACCAGGTAATCCGCGAGATCGGTGGCAGTGGCATAACCTTCGAGTGCCGCCGCGCGCATCGCGCCGGCGTTGACGGTGATGCCACCCACCATGCCGGTAAACACCGCGAGGCTCATCAGCAGCGTGTCGACGGTGTCGAGCAGCGGTTCCTTGTCTTCCTGGTTGTCCTTGTTGTAGGCCAGTGGCTGGCCTTTCATCAGAGTCAGCAGTGCGACCAGGTTGCCGTTGACGCGGCCGGTTTTGCCGCGCACCAGTTCGGCCACGTCAGGATTTTTTTTCTGCGGCATGATCGATGAGCCGGTGCAGTAGCGGTCGGCGATGTCGATGAAGCCGAACCGCGGATTCATCCACAGGATCAGTTCCTCGCTGAAGCGCGACAGGTGGGTCATTGTCAGTGCGCCCGCGGCGACGAATTCGATCGCGAAGTCGCGGTCGGACACCGCGTCCAGCGAGTTTTCGCAGACGCCGTCGAAGCCGAGTTCCTTGGCAACCATCAGCCTGTCGATCGGAAACGAGGTGCCGGCGAGCGCGGCAGCGCCCAGCGGCAGGCGGTTGACGCGCTTGCGGCAATCCGCGAACCGTTGTGCGTCGCGTGCGAGCATCTCGACATAGGCCAGAAGGTGATGCGCGAATGACACCGGCTGCGCCACCTGCAGGTGGGTGAATCCCGGCATCACCGTATCGACGTGTTTTTCGGCAAGATCGAGCAGTGCGCGCTGCATACCCTTGAGCAGAGTCTGCACGTGATCGATGGCGGCGCGCAGATAAAGCCGAACGTCCGTGGCCACCTGATCGTTGCGCGAGCGCCCGGTATGCAGGCGTTTTCCAGCGTCGCCGATCATGTCGGTGAGGCGTTTTTCGATGTTGAGGTGCACGTCTTCCAGGTCGACCGACCAGTGGAAGGTGCCGTTGCGGATTTCATCGCCGATGGCAGCGAGCCCCTTCTCGATGGCCTCGAGATCGCCGGCGGTCAGTATGCCCGCTGCGCGCAGCATGCGGGCATGCGCAACCGAACCCTGAATGTCGAATTCGGCGAGGCGCTGGTCGAATCCGACCGATGCGGTGTAGCGTTTGACCAGATCGTCGACCGGTTCGCTGAAGCGGCCGGACCAGGGTTTGGTGGCGCTCTGTTTTGCAGTGCTCTTGGGTTTGTCTTTTGCCGACATGGACTTGCGCGCGGGCTGCTAGAATGAAACGGCCATGGCGCGGAGTATAAATCATAATGCCCATACCGGTGCCCTGCCGGACTTCCGCAATCTCGGAATCCTGCTGCGGATACTGCTGATCGTCAACGGCATCGCGCTGCTTGCGGCAATGCTGCAGGTGCCGCAGATGCGCGACTGGCCGGGCCAGATCACCGCGAACGCGGTACTGGTGGAGCCGCTGCTGCTGCTCAGCCTGCTGGTTCTTGCCGCGTTCAACAGCCTGCTGCGCCGCCTGCCTTATGCAGTCTCTATCGTTGTCGTGGGGGCCATCGAGCTTGCGCTGACCGGGGCCATGTATTTCGCGGGGCGCAGTCTGCTTGGCGACCTGCAGGCGGACCTGTCACGCTGGCTGCTGATCGTTGCGCTGGTCACCGGCATGCTGCTGGTCTATTTCGATCTGCGCGGGCGCGCGCTGTCGCCGGCGATCGCCGAGGCACGGCTGCAGGCATTGCAGGCGCGCATCCGCCCGCATTTCCTGTTCAACAGCATGAATGCCGTGCTGTCGCTGGTGCGCCAGGAACCGCGCAGGGCTGAAACCGCACTCGAGGATCTTGCCGGTCTGTTCCGTGCACTGATGGCGGACAACCGGGAACTGGCGCCGATCACCCAGGAGGTCGAACTTTGCCGCCAGTATCTGGAACTTGAACAGCTGCGCCTGGGTGACCGCCTCCAGGTCGTATGGCATGTCGACAAGATGCCCGCCGATGCGCTGATTCCGCCTCTGACCCTGCAACCCCTGCTGGAAAACGCGGTTTACCACGGCATAGAACCCAGCGAGGCGCCGGGTGTGGTCAGCATCAACATCTATGTCGTGCGCGACCGTCTATATGCCGTGCTGCGCAATCCCTACCGCGCTGCCGGCAACCATCACGCCGGAAACAAGATGGCACTGGCCAACATCCGTGAACGGCTGCTGTTGCACTTCGATGTCGCCGCCGAACTGACAGCCAGGGTCGGCGACAATGCCTACGAAGTGCGCATTGCGATGCCGTACGTGAAGGCGCCGCGGTCATGACGGCGCAGCCATTGCGGGTGCTGATTGTCGATGACGAGGCGCCGGCGCGCAGCCGGATGCGCGATCTGCTTGCGGACGTGAGCGCGACGGTGCAGGTGGTCGTCGCCGGCGAGGCGGCCGGCGGCCGCGAAGCGCTGCGCATTGCCGGGGTTGAGGACGTGGACGTGGTGCTGCTCGACGTACGCATGCCGGGCATGGACGGTGTTGAGGTGGCTCAGCACCTGCAGAAACTCGATCCGGCGCCGGCGGTGATTTTCACAACTGCCTATGACGCCTATGCGATCCGCGCCTTCGAGCTGCATGCGGTTGATTACCTGCTCAAGCCGATACGTGCGGCGCGCCTGCAGGAGGCGCTGCTGCGCGCCGGGCATGACCGGGTGGCGAAGCCGCAGCTGCTGCATGATCTGCAGCAGGCGCCGCGCAGCTGCCTCAGTGCCACGGAACGCGGCAAGGTGCACCTGATCCCGGTGGAGGACGTGGTGTTCCTGCGCGCGGAACTGAAGTATGTGAGCGTGCGCACCGCCGCGCGAGAATACCTGATCGAGGAATCGCTGACGCGGCTGGAACAGGAGTTCGAGGCGCAATTCGTGCGCGTGCATCGCAATTGCCTGGTGGCGCGCGCCGCTATACGCGGTTTCGAGCGTGCCGATGCGGCAGCCGGCGAAGGTCCGTGGCAGGTGGTGCTGGCAGGCATTGAAGAACGCATCCCTGTCAGCCGCCGCCAGCAGCACATCGTGCGCGAACTGTCACGGCCCTGAGCACCGCTGCTCAGCGGGTGCGCATGCTGACCAATCCGGCCTCGACGGCCTGTTCGATGTAGATCCGGTAAAAATCCTCGGTCAGCAGGCCGATGATGGGCGGCGCAACCGCCTTGCCGCCGGCATCGAACACCATCACCGTGGGCACGCGCTGTACGCCATGTTTGCGGGCGAAATCGCGGTGCGTAGTCGCGTTGCCGTCGAAATCCTGCATGCGGGCGCCGCGGTCGACGTCGACTTCGCGGATCAGTACGCGTCCGCGCCAGAGCGGGTCGTTCTGCAGCGGCACCAGATAATCGCGCCGCGCCACCCTGCAGTACGGGCACGTCTTCTGCATGAAGGCGATCAGTACCGGGGTGCGTTGCACGCGGGCATGAGCGGCGAGTTGAGCCAGATCGCCGGCCGCCAGCAGCTGCGCTCCCGCGGATGCGGTGAACAGCAGGCTGCATGTTACAATCAGGCAACGGCAGAATCTTGAAAACATCAATAAAATCAATATGTTAGAGAGTAACCGGCGGTTTTCCCGGGATTCGGTGATCATTGCCACGCGTGAATCCGCGCTGGCCCTGTGGCAGGCGCAGCATGTGCAATCGGAACTGCAGCGATTATATCCGGGGCTGGCGGTGACGATCCTTGGCATGACCACCGAAGGCGACCGCAACCTCGGCAGTTCGCTTGCGAAAATCGGCGGCAAGGGTTTGTTCGTCAAGGAGCTCGAGGATGCGCTGGCGGACGGCCGCGCGGACATTGCGGTGCATTCGATGAAGGACGTGCCCATGCATCTGCCGGAAGGTTATGCACTGGCAGCAGTGCTCGAGCGTGCCGATCCCCGCGATGCATTCGTATCCAATGATTACTCGGGGCTCGACCGGCTTCCCGCGGGCACGCATGTCGGCACTTCCAGCCTGCGCCGCGAATGCCAGTTGCGCGCGAATATCCCGGGGCTGGTGATTGATCCGCTGCGCGGCAACGTGCAGACGCGTTTACGCAAGCTGGATGAAAGGCATTACGGTGCAATCATCCTGGCGGCCGCGGGGCTGAAGCGGCTGGGTCTGGCCGATCGCATTACCGCCCTGCTGACGCCCGAGCAGTGTCTGCCCGCCGTGGGCCAGGGTGCACTGGGCATCGAATGTTGCGCGGATCGCGAGGATCTGTTCGAACGACTTGCGCCGCTGGTGCATGAACCGACGCAACAGTGCGTACTCGCCGAGCGCGCCCTCTCGCGGGCGCTGGCCGGCAGCTGCAACGTGCCGCTGGGGGGATTCGCGGAAATCGGCGGTGGAAGCCTGCGACTGCGCGGCCTGGTCGGCGCGCCCGATGGTTCGCGCGTGGTCCGTGGTGAGATTGCAGGGCAGGCAGCGGATGCGGAAGCGCTGGGGCTGGCGCTGGCGGCGGAACTGAAAGGCCGCGGCGCCGCCGACATCCTCGCCGCGCTTGCTTCACAGTCATGACCGGGGACGCCGGTCCGCTGGCCGGCCGCGGCATCGTCGTCACGCGCCCGGCGCACCAGGCTGCGCAGCTCGCCGGCATGATCCGCGACGCCGGCGGCAATCCCATCCTGTTTCCGGTACTCGAGATACTCGATGTCGCCGACCTGAAGCCGCTGATCGATGTCATCGAGCGGCTCGATGAATACGGTCTTGCCGTGTTCATCAGCCCGAATGCCGTGGTGCGTGCGATGAACCAGATCACGGCCCGCCGCGGCTGGCCTGCCGGGCTGCGCGTGGCCGCCGTCGGCAAGGGCAGTGTCAAGGAACTCAAACGCTTCGGCATCAACGACGTGATCGCCCCGTCGCGCGCGTTCGACAGTGAACGGCTGCTCGATATGCCGCAGCTGCAGGCGGTATCGGGGCAGCGCATCGTGATATTCCGCGGCGACGGCGGGCGCGAACTGCTGGCCGATACCCTGACCGCGCGCGGCGCGCGGGTCGAGTACGTGGAATGTTATCGCCGCGCGCGTCCACGCGCCGATGCCGCGCCATTGCTGCGGTCATGGGCGCGGGATGAGGTGCACGCGGTCACCGTTACCAGCAGTGAGGGGCTGCGCAACCTTTTCGAAATGCTCGGCAAGCTCGGGCAGTCGTGGCTGCGGCGCACGCCGTTGCTGGCGCCGCATCCGCGGATTGCGGAAGCCGCGCGTGAACTCGGCTGCACTCGCGTGATCGAGACGGAGCCCGGCGACGAAGGGCTGATGGAGGCACTGATCCGGAACCTCGGCCAGCCGGTCTAGGCCGCGCACAGCGCATGTTATTCTCCGGATCATGAGTGAAAACGCACAGCAGGACGGAATCAATCCTGCGGCAGGCGGCGTTTCCCCGGCGCCGGCGCCCGCCGCTGCGCGGCCGGCAAGGAGCAGCGGTGCGCTGTCGGCGCTGGCGCTGATCGTCGCGCTGGCCGCAGCCGGGTTCATGGTTTACCAGTGGTACAGCGATCGCGGCGCAGACGATGCATTGCGCGGCGAACTGGCGCGGCGCCTTGCCGACATGGAAACGCGCAACAAGGAAGCCGCCGCGCGGGCGACACAGGCAGCCGCCGCACTCCGCGATGCGGAAATCAAGCTTGGCATGCTCGAGGCCAGGCTCGCTGAATCGCAAAGCCAGCAGATCGCGCTGGAGGCGCTGCACCAGGAACTTTCCCGCAATCGCGACGAATGGGCGCTGGCCGACATCGAACAGTCGGTCCTGCTCGCCAGCCAGCAGTTGCAGGTTGCCGCGAACGTGCGCGCGGCGCTGATCGGTCTGGAGAACGCCGAAGCCCGGCTGCAACGCATGGACCAGCCGCGTTACGGTACCTTGCGCCGGGTGCTGGCACGCGACATCGAACGGCTGAGGGCGCTGCCGCTGGTGGACGTGCAGGGCATCAGCGCCCGGATCGACGACGTCATTGCGGGTGTCGACAGGCTGCAGCTGGCGATGGACGCGCGCATCCGCAGCGAAACTGCCGCAGGTGATGTGCCGCAGGCTGCAGCGACGGTTCCGGCCTGGGAGCGCATGTTGCGCGAGGCCTGGCAGGAACTGCGGCAGCTGGTGAGGGTGCAGCGCACCGGGCCGCAGGAGGCGGTGCTGCTGGCGCCCGAACAGGCATTTTTCCTGAAGGAAAACCTGAAGCTGCGGCTGCTGAGCGCACGCATTGCGCTGCTGGTCCGCGACAGCAAGGGTTATCAGGGCGATTTGCTTGCGGCGCTTGCGGCGCTGGAGCGCCATTTCGACATGCGTGACAGCACGGTCGCCGCCGCTGCCGCGACATTGCGCAAACTCAAGACGGCGCAAGTCCAGGTCGACGTGCCGGATGTCACCGAAACGCTGCAGGCGTTGCGCAACCTGCGGCTGCCCCGCGCCAAACCGCAGGGTTGAGCCCCGCCGGGACATCAGGCCATAAACGCATGAATTCCATTTTTTACGGACATTCGTCGCGATGCGCTGGCTGATCCGCATCCTGGTGCTGGCGGCGTTGGCGACAGGCCTGACGTTGCTGGCGCGGCTCAACGAAGGCTACGTGCTGGTCGCGTTGCCGGGACAGCGCATCGAACTTTCGCTGAATTTCGCGCTGGTGCTGCTGGCGCTGGGCCTGGTGACGGGTTACCTGCTGGTGCGGCTGCTGGTGACCGCTTTCGAGTTGCCGGGCCGGGTGGCAAGGTTCCGTGCCGCGCGGCGGCGCGAAACCGCGCATGCCGCGCTGGTCGAGGCGCTGGGCGATTTTTTTGCCGGTCGTTATGCGAGGGCGGAGAAGACGGCCAATCGTGCCGTCGCGCTCGGCGAGTCGGCTGAACTGGGCGCAGTCGTGGCTGCGCGCGCGGCGCACGAATTGCGCGCACCGGAACGGCGCGACCGTTATCTTGAGCAGCCGGAGGCGGATCCCGAAAAACCCGATGTGGCCCGTGTGATTACCAGGGCGCAGATGCTGCTCGACGAGCGGCGGGCAGAAGAGGCGTTGGCGGCGTTGGCGGCGTTGCCGAAAAAACACACCGCGGCTCTGCGCCTCGAGTTGCGCGCCCGCCAGCGCCTCAACCAGTGGGACGCGGTGCCGTCGCTGATCGACCAGCTGGAAAAACGCGGCGTATTCAGCACCGAGCAGGCCGAGACCGAGCGTTGTCATGCCTGGCAGCAGCTGGTCGAGCGCCAGTCCGGCGATGCCGCGGGGCTGGCCGCGCAGTGGAGGCGCGTGCCGGAACGTTATCGAAGGGTGACCGCTGTTGCCGGTGCGGCAGCGGCGGCCTTTCACGAACTGGGGCTATGCGACCAGGCACAGGCTGTCATCGAGCGCAGCCTGGAAAACGAATGGGACGACGGGCTGGTGAACCTTTACGGCGAATGCAGCGCGGGCGATGCGCGCCGGCAGATCGAGCATGCCGAACGCTGGCTGCAGGACCATCGCGAGGACGGCACGTTGCTGCTGGCGCTGGGCAGGCTCTGTGCGCGCCAGCAGTTGTGGGGCAAGGCGCAAAGTTATCTGGAGGCCAGCATTTCGGTGGCGCCGACCTATTCAGCGCAATTCGAACTTGCACAGCTGCACGACGGGCTGGGCCATGTCGACGAAGCGCGCAAACACTACCGCGCCAGCCTGGAGCTGGCCGTGGGTCAGCTCAAGCGCATCAGCGGCGGACGGCGGCACCGACCGCGCTGAACTGCCTGGTCAGCCGGTAGCTGCGGGTGCCGGCGTGAAGGCGTCGGCGTAAAACGCGGAGTCCGGAAGGCCGCAACGTTCGCGGAAATCCCGGCGAGCGGCTTCGATCATCGCTGGTGCGCCGCAGGCATAGACTTCGTGGCCCGAGAGATCCGGCAGGTCTTCCATGACCGCGTGATGCACCAGTCCGCGCCGCCCGGTCCAGCGGTCTTCATCACTGGCATCGGACAGTACCGGAACATAGGTGATCCCGTGTTCGTGCTGCCAGCGTTCAGGCAGTTCGTTCAGGTAGAGGTCGGCGGCATGCCGCGCACCCCGGTATAGCACCATGGGCCGCTTGATGTTGCCGTGAATGGCGTGTTCTATGATGGCCTTGACCGGTGCGAATCCGGTGCCGCCGGCAAGCAGCACCACCGGCCTGTCGCTGTCTTCGCGCAGGAAAAATGTGCCCAGCGGTCCCTCGAAACGCAGGATGTCCTTTTCCTTCATGCGCGTGAATACGTGCTGACTGAACGGGCCGCCGTAATTGCGCAGATGCAGTTCCAGCAGATCGTCGTCGTGCGGCGGGTTGGCCATGGACAGGCTGCGCCGCGTGCCGTCCTTGAGCAGGATGTCGATGTACTGTCCGGCGAGAAACTGCAGCCGTTCGGCGGCGGGCAGGCGCAGGCGGATGCGCATGACGTCCGGGGCCACGAGTTCCAGTGACTGTACACGGCAGGGCAGCGTTTTCACCGGGATGTCCTTCACGGCGCCGATTTCGCGGCACTCGATGACCAGGTCGGAGAGCGGCTGAGCCTGGCAGAACAGCGCCATGCCCTGCACCCGCTCGGCTGGAGTCAGCGCGGTTTCCTGAGATTTGCCGTGGTCGACGGCGCCGGTGATGACCTTGCCCTTGCACGAACCGCAGGCGCCGTTGCGGCAGCCATAGGGGAGCATGTAACCCTCGCGCAGGGCGGCCTCGAGTATGGTCTCGTTCGGCTCTGTCTGGAACACGTGACCGCTGGGCTGTATGGTGATCTGGCAGGACATGAGGATTGTTCGGAAAATCAGAGCGCGATGACTGCGTTAAAATACGCCACTATATGAAACGCCTGTTGATCATAGGCTGCGGTGATGTGGGGCTGCGGGTCGCGAAGCTGCTGCTGCCGCGCCATCGCATCTTTGCGCTGACGCGTAACGCGGAGCGGCTTGCCGCACTGCGCGAACACGGGCTCGTTCCGCTGACCGGTGATCTGGACCGGCCCGATACGCTGACCGGACTTTCCGGCCTCGCGCACGATGTGATCCACCTGGCACCGCCGCCCCTGCGCGGCATCGTCGACACCCGTACCGCACACCTGATTGCGACGCTGGGGCGGGGCAGGAGTCTACCACAGCACTTCATCTACATCAGCACCAGCGGTGTCTATGGCGACTGCGGCGGCGCGGTGACGGACGAGACCAGACCGTTGCGGCCGATGACGGATCGTGCCCTGCGCCGCGCCGATGCCGAACGCAGGTTGCGCGAATGGGGTGCGCGCAGCGGGGTGTGCGTCAGCATCCTGCGCGTGCCCGGAATTTACGCGGCGGACCGGCTGCCGGTGGCGCGCATCGAGCGCGGCACGCCGGCATTGCTGCCGCACGACGATGCGTATGTCAATCACGTCCATGCCGAAGATCTGGCGCGCATGGTGGTCGCCGCCCTGCACCGCGGTCAGGCCAACCGCAGCTACAACGCCAGCGACGATGCGCCGCAGAAAATGGGTGACTATTTCGACCTGGTGGCCGACCGTTTCAGCCTGCCGCGGCCACCGCGTGTTGCGCGCGCAGAGGCGCGCACGCTGCTGCCGGAGAACCTGTATTCGTTCATGAGCGAATCGCGGCGCCTCGCCAATTCCCGGATCAAGCACGAATTGCGCGTACGCCTGCGTTATCCGTCGGTGCGCGAGGGAATTGACGCCGCAACGCCGCCTGAAGCCGGCCATGTCCGCTGACGGCGACGAGGTGCTGCTGGTGATGTCCGCGCTGCCGGACAGCGACTCGGCGCAGGCGCTCGCCCGCATCCTGATCGAGTCGCGGCTCGCCGCCTGCGTCAACGTGCTGGCCCCCTGCGTTTCCGTCTATCGCTGGCAGGGCGCCATCGAGGAGGCAGCCGAGGTGCCGCTGGTGATCAAGACAACGGCACGGCGTTATGCCGCGCTGGAGTCCGCGCTGCGTGCCCACCATCCTTATGAACTTCCGGAAATCGTGGCGGTCCCACTGGCGCGCGGGCTGCCCGGCTATCTCGAGTGGGTTGCCGCCGAGACGGCCTGACCCGGACGCCACCCTTCCAACAACCATCATGATCCTACGCTGGCTGGCCATACTGCTGGTGCTGTGCAGCAGCTTCGCATATGCGGCCGAGCAGGATCTGCTCGAACCTGAAAAGGCGTTTGCGTTCAGTGCGCGCGTTGCGGCACCCGATGCGATCGAAGTGCGTTACGTGATCGCGAAGGGGTACTACATGTACCGTGACAAGTTCCGCTTTGCACTGGAACCTTCGGCTGTCGGTGCGGGGCCGGCGGAACTGCCGCCGGGGCGCCTGAAGAAAGACGAGTTTTTCGGTGAAACGCAGGTCTTCCGTGACGAGGTGCGCATCCGCTTGCCGATCAATGCGGGCGGGATGGAGCGCGCGGTACTGGTTGCGACCTCCCAAGGCTGTGCCGATGCCGGCGTCT
>JBFWOE010000035.1:0-22937 GCA_050250695.1 Burkholderiales bacterium | reverse complement strand
CGCTGGTCTGCGAGAGTTGTAATGAATACTTCATGTCTGGCCAATTTTCGAACGACGAGAAAAGCACGATTCCATGGGCGTCATCAGACACCAAGCGAATCTTAAAAGCCTTTATTGTTGCAGTGGCAATTCTTGTGGGGCTTTTTCTCCTCTTTTATTTTCCATATGCGCTTTACACGGATAAATGCGCATCGAACTGCCAGAATCAAGGGTTGCAAATGAAAGAAACGCGCAAAGTGTTCTCTTGCGACTGCGTGTTGATTGTCAAATAGCACACATACTTCCAACCCGCAGCAACAAACCCTTCAGATACTCACCTTCCGGAAAATTCAGCGCCACCGGATGATCGGCCGCGGCGTGGAGCCAGCGTTCGATGCGCGCATCGACCCCGGCATCCAGCGCCGCACCGGCGACGATTTTCTGGAACAGGTCGGGACTGACACCGCCGGAACAGGAGTACGTCATCAATCTGCCGCCGGGATTGAGCAGCTTGAAGCCCAGCAGGTTGATGTCCTTGTAGGCGCGCGCGGCCTTTGCAGCATGGGCAGCGGTGGGCGCGAGTTTCGGCGGATCGAGAATGATGATGTCGAATTTCCTGCCGCCGTCACGAAACTTGCGCAGGGTCTGGAACACGTCGGCCTCCAGCCATTCCATTTTGCTTCCGTCATTCACCAGCCTGTTGCGGGCAGCATTACCCTGCGCTGCGGCCAGCGCCGGGCCAGAGCTGTCGATGGCGGTCACTGTCGCAGCGCCGCCGGCGAGCGCGTTGAGGGCGAACCCGCCGCTGTAGCAGAAACAGTCGAGCACCGCGCGGCCTTTGGCCATGCCGCGCAGCAGCAGGCGGTTGTCGCGCTGGTCGAGGTAGAAGCCGGTCTTGTGGCCCTGCTCCGCATCCACCACGTATTCGAGTCCGTGTTCGCGCACGTTCAGCGGGCCGGCGGCCGCGCTGCCGCGCAGCAGCCCCGACTGAGGCGGCAGGCCTTCCAGTGCGCGCACGTCGGCATCGGACCGTTCGATCACGCGCGCGACACCCGGCAATGCCGCCAGCGCATCGGCAATGGCGCCGCGCCAGCGCTCGGCGCCGGCACTCAGCAACTGCACGACCACGGTGTCCCCGAAGCGGTCGGCAATCACGCCGGGCAGGCCGTCGGATTCGCCATGCACCAGCCGCAAGCCGGCGCTATCGATGGTGTCGCGCATCGCCGCTGCGGCGGCGATGCGCCGCTTGAAAAATTGCTCGTCGATCTCGCGCGCGGCCCAGTCCCAGACCCTGGCGCGGATCTGCGATTCGGGGCTGTAAGCCGCCACCGCGAGGAACGCACCGTCGGCCGATTTCACTTCCACCGTATCACCCGTTTGCGGATGACCGTCGATGTGGTCCACGCCACCGGAGAATATCCACGGATGCCTGCGTTTCAGGGATTTTTCGCGGCCGGGTTTGAGTATGAGTTTATGCATTTGGGATAAAACCTTTTAACGCCAAGAACGCCAAAAGCAGCCACCCCATCATTCAAAATGACCGTTGATCGCCGTGATTCCGGATGATTTGGCTGCAGCATGCAACGGTTCGGCATCGATTTTCTTGGCGCTTTTGGCGCCTTGGCGGCAAAACGATCAGCCTTTGCGTTTCGCCCGCGGGTGCGCGGCATCGTAGATTTTCGCCAGGTGCTGGTAGTCGAGCTGGGTATAGACCTGGGTCGTCGAAATGCTGGCGTGTCCCAGCATTTCCTGCACCGCGCGCAGGTCGCTGCTCGACTGCAGCACGTGTGATGCAAACGAATGGCGCAGCATGTGCGGGTGCACACGCGCGGCGATCCCCTGCTGTTGCGCACGCCGGCGCACGCGGCCCTGGATCGCGCGCGGGCCCAGACGCCGGCCCTGCGCGCCGACGAACAGCGCGTCGGGTTCGGGGTGCGGCATGCCGCCGCGCGCGGCCAGCCAGGCCCGCAAAGCCGTGACTGCGTGGCTGCCGACCGGCACGATGCGCGTCTTGCTGCCCTTGCCGGTGACCCGCACCGTGGCGTCGGCGAAGTTGACGTCGCCCGGCGCGAGGCCGGCCAGTTCCGCCAGCCGCAGCCCCGACGAATAAAACAGTTCGAGGATGGCGCGGTCGCGCACCGCCAGCGGGTCGCTGGCGTCGAGTTCGACCAGTTGCCGCGCCTCGTCCGGTGACAGCGCCTGCGGCAGCCGTTTCGCGCTTTTCGGCGCGCGGATGCCGACGCAGGGGTTCTGCGTGCCGCCGTGGTCACGCGCCAGGTAATTGTAGAAACCGCGCCATGCCGACAGCATGCGCGCAAGGCTGCGGCCATCGAGGCCGCGGCCGTGCAGCTCGGCGATGCAGCGCCGGATGTCGTGCATGGTCAGCTTCGCCGGTGGCCGGTCGCCGGCAAATTCGAGCAGCGCTTCGATATCGCGCCGGTAATTCGTGGTGGTATGTGCCGCCAGCCGGCGCTCATGGGCGAGATGATCGATATAGCCCTGCAACAGTTGTTGCGCGGGACCGGACGCTGGTGCCGGCGCAGGCGCCGGCTCATTTGCGGTGGCTGGTTTGCGTCCGCGTACGCTCACACCGGTTCCAGGTGGCGCAGCAGGCACGCGGCCGTCACTTCGCCGATGCGGGTCAGGTAGAGCGTGCCCATTTCCGGATAAAAACGCTGCGCATCCTCGCTCGCCAGCGTCAGCAGCCCGAAGGTCTCGCGGCCGCGCAGCGGCACGTAGGCCCAGGACTTGAGCAGCGGCGCCGCCTCGCCGAAAAATGCCGCGGTATCGGCCATCGCCAGCGGCCCGCAATGGGGATGCAGCAATCCTGCAGCGAACGCGCACGTGGCCTCGCTTGCGGAAAATTCGGGTGCGTCACCGGCGATTTCCGGATGCCAGACACGCAGCGCCACGTGCGGCACCGCAAAATCCTCGCGCAGATTGAATCCGGCTGCATGCAACAGGGCAGGCACGTCGCGCGCGGCGATCAGCGCCAGCGTCAGGCGGTGAACCTTCTCGCCGATGGCGTCGTTTTCTTCGCCGAACTGGATCAGCTCGCCGAGTTTGGCTTCGAGTTGCTTGCCACGTTCGCGCAGGGTCAGGATCTGCCGCTCGCCGATCGAAATCGCGCGCCCGCCGTGCGGGTGCGGAATGAACACGTCGGCGACGACCTCCGCGTATTGCTCGAAGAACTCGGGATGGTCTTTAAGGTACGCGGCGACGTCATCGGGTTTCATCAGCGGTTTTTCCTTGTTGGCCTGTCATCTGGTGCGTCATGGCGGCAGCGTCACGTTTCCGGTGAACACGGTCACGGCCGGCCCGGTCATCATCACCGGCATGCCGTCGCCCGCCCATACTATAACGAGGTCGCCGCCGCGCGTCGAAACGGTGACGCGCGCATCAAGCAGCCCGCCCCGGATGCCGGCAACCACCGCTGCACAGGCACCGGTGCCGCAGGCCAGCGTTTCGCCGGCACCGCGTTCGTACACCCGCAGGCGGATGTGCGAACGATCCACCACTTGCATGTAGCCTGCGTTCACGCGTTGCGGAAATCGCGGGTGCGCTTCGATCAGCGGGCCCTCGTTCGCCACCGGGGCCGTGTCGATGTTGTCGACGACCTGCACTGCATGCGGATTACCCATTGATAAAGCATTGATTTTTATCATTTTTTTATCAACGGCCAGATCGTACAACAGCGCCTGGCGCGGCGCCTCGAAGGGAATGCGCGCGGGCTCGAACTGCGGCACCCCCATGTTGACCGTGACCTGCCCGTCGGCCTCGAGCCTTGGCTCGATCACGCCGCCGCGGGTGCCGACGCGTATCGCCGTTTTTGCGGTGAGCCCGCGCTCATGGACATAGCGCACGAAGCAGCGTGCGCCGTTGCCGCATTGTTCGACCTCGCCGCCGTCGGCGTTGAAGATGCGGTAATAGAAATCGGTGCCGGGCTCGCGCGCCGGTTCAACCATCAGGATCTGGTCGCAGCCGACGCCGAAATGGCGGTCGGCGAGGAACCGCAACTGTTTTTCCGTCAACGCGAGCGGCTGTGCGGTCGCATCGAGCACGACGAAATCGTTGCCGAGACCGTGCATCTTGGTGAACTCCAGCCGCATTTCAGGCACCGGCATCGCGGCACTGGTCGCGGTAATCGCGGTAAATGCAGCGGTCCATGATCACCGTCATGCCGCCGGCGCGCGCGCGATCGGCTGCCGGCTCGTTGACTATGCCTTCCTGGATCCAGATCGCCTTCAGGCCCAGGGCCAGGCATTCGTCGACCACGCCGTCGATGAATTCGGCGCTGCGGAACACGTCGACCAGGTCGATCTTTTCCGGGATGTCTTGCAGCGAAGGGTAGACCTTCTCGCCGAGGATTTCCTTTGCGGCCGGGTGCACCGGGATCACGCGGAAGCCGAAGCCCTGCATCGCCTGCGACACGCCGTGGCTGGGCCGTGCCGCATTGGGCGAGAGGCCGACCACGGCAATGGTCTTGACCTTTTTCAGCAGCGCGCAGCGCGCCTGGGCGTCGGGATTTTCAAACATGATGTCAGTGCCGGATTATATCGGCCGGGGGTCAATAAATGCGCGCCTCGCCCGGCGGCCGCGTCTTGAATCGTTTGTGCAGCCAGTAGTACTGCTCGGGCATCGCACGCACCTGTTCTTCGATAAAGGCGTTCATGCGCCGCGTGTCGGCGGCAATGTCGCTGCCGGGAAAGTTTTCCCAGGCTGCGTGGAAACGCAGGCAGTAACCCTCGTTGCCCGGCAGCTGCTCGGTCACCGCCGGCACCACCACGGCGCCGGTCAGCGCAGCGATGCGCGCCAGCCCGGTGATGGTCGCCGCCGGCACGCCGAAAAACGGCACGAATATCGAATCGCGTTCGCCGAAATCCATGTCGGGCAGGTAATAAAACGGCATGCCCGCCTTCATCGCGCGTGCCACCGGCCGCAGGCCTTCCTGCCGCGAGATCATTTCCGCGGGGCCCAGCCGGGTGCGCCCGCGATAGAGCACGGCGTCGAACGCGGGATTTTTCTGTTTGCTGTACATCGCAACAAAGGGATATTCGGCAGTCAGTCTCACTGCGCCCATGTCGAGCCCGACGAAGTGCGGCACCAGCCATATCACCGGACGGTTGCCGACCGCGCGCCAGTGTTCCAACCCTTCGACCCGGACCAGTTGCTGCACGCGCTCACGGCTGCCCCACCACAGTATGCCGTGTTCGAGCAGGCTGCGGCCGAACGCGGCGAAATGGCGCCGCGCCAGGGCCTTGCGCCGCGTGTCATCAAGTTCGGGAAAACACAGTCGCAGATTGGTCAGCACCACCCGGCGGCGTTCGCCCGCCAAAGCGTAGAGCAGCACGCCGAGTCCGCGCCCCAGCGGCGCCAGTACGCGCAGCGGCATGCCGTGCAGCAGCCACACCAGCGCGAGGCCGAAGCGTGTCAGCATGACGTGTCGCCCGGCGAGTCGGCGCCCGCCGGCACCTTGTAACGGTTGTAGCCCCACAGGTACTGCGCTGGACAACTGCGCACCACGTCTTCGACGGCGCGGTTGAGTGCTGCGGGATCCAGCGGATCGGCATTGACCGGCGAAAGATGCAGCACATAACCGCGCCCGCGCGGCAGGCGCTCGGCAAAGGCCATCACCACCGCCGCACCGCTGGTCGCCCTGAGACGGGTGACCAGCGTCATGGTGTACGCGGGGCGGCCGAAAAAATCCGCCCACTCGCCTTCGCCGGTACCCGGGGCCTGGTCGGGCAGCACGCCGATGGCTTCGCCGCGTCGCAATGCCTTGTACAACTGGCGCACGCCGGCCAGCGTCGCCGGGGCCGGACGCGCCTGTCCGCGCGCGCGACCGGCAACCATCAGCGGTTCGAGCCCGGCGCGTTTCGGCGGGCGGTAGAGCACGGTCAATGGCAGGCGCTGCGCGCCGTACCAGGCCGAGACTTCAAAACAGCCGATATGCGGCGTCAGGAAAATCACGCCCCTGCCTGCGCGCTGCGCCGCCTCGACCACGTGCCAGTCAGAACAGCTGACCAGCGCGCGAAGTTCGGCCTCGTCGCCGAACCAGACCTTGCACAGTTCGGCGATGCCCTTGCCGGCCTCGGCCACGGCAGCGTGCAAGGTGCTGCGGGCAGCGCGGGTGTCCCGGCAAAGGCCGCTGATCTCCAGGTTTTCCCGGAGCCGGCGGCGATAGGTCGGCGACAGGACATACACCGTCCAGCCCAGGCCGGCGCCGAAAAAATGCAGTGCCGCCAAAGGCATACGCGCGCACCATTGCATCACCGTCAGCAGCATCGGCATTCCGCAGGGAAATCCGTTAAAAAATCGGGGGTTATATGCTATTCTAGCGGCCTTTTTGCCGGTCAACCCGGTTCTTTCAACCCCGATTTCCTACTACCTGCGACCCGTACCCATGAGCAATTTCCTGTTTACTTCCGAGTCAGTCTCCGAAGGCCATCCGGACAAGATCGCCGACCAGATTTCCGATGCCGTGCTCGACGCCATCCTCGCCGAGGACAAGAACGGTCGCGTTGCCGCCGAGACGCTGACCCATACCGGCCTCGTGGTGCTCGCCGGCCAGGTCACCACCAGCGCGCGTGTGGATTACGCGCAGGTCGCGCGCAGGATCATCAAGCAGATCGGCTACGACGACTCCGAAATCGGCTTCGACTACAAGAGCTGCGGCGTGATGGTGTGCTACGACCAGCAGTCGCCGGACATCGCGCAGGGCGTGGACGAAGGCAAGGGCCTCGACCTCGACCAGGGCGCAGGCGACCAGGGCCTGATGTTCGGCTTTGCCTGCGACGAAACGCCGCAACTGATGCCGATGCCGATCTATTACTCGCACCGCCTTATGGAGCGTCACGCCGAACTTCGCCGCGACGGCCGCCTGCCGTGGGCGCGCCCCGACGCCAAATCGCAGGTCTCGGTGCGTTACATCGACGGCAAGCCGCACCACATCGATACCGTGGTGATCTCGACGCAGCACCGCGAGGAAGTCACTCACAGGCAGATCGAGGAAGCGATCATCGAGCAGGTGGTGAAACCGGTGCTGCCGAAGAACATGATCACCAAGGACACCAAGTACCTGATCAACCCGACCGGCCGCTTCGTCATCGGCGGCCCGCAGGGCGACACCGGCCTCACCGGCCGGAAGATCATCGTCGACACCTACGGCGGCTACTCGCGCCACGGCGGCGGTGCATTCTCGGGCAAGGATCCGTCGAAGGTCGACCGCTCGGCCGCTTATGCTGCGCGTTACGTGGCAAAGAACATCGTCGCCGCCGGCCTTGCCACCAAGTGCGAATTGCAGGTCGCCTACGCCATCGGCGTGGCGCGCCCGGTCAGCGTGCTGGTCGACACCTTCGGAACCGGCAAGATCAGCGACGACAAGATCGGCGCCCTGGTCGAGAAACATTTCGACCTGCGGCCTAAAGGCATCATCCAGTCGCTCGACCTGTTGCGCCCGATCTACACCAAGACCGCCGCCCACGGCCACTTCGGCCGCGACGAGCCCGAGTTCACCTGGGAGCACATGGACAAGGCTGCCGCACTGAAGGCCGACGCGGGCATCAAATAAGGGTATAATCCCGCCCGCTGAGGAGCGTTGCGACCGATGGGGTTTTGAGTTTTACCCATCATCGGCCAGGCTCAGCAAAGATATCAACGGCGCTCGCACCGGTAACGGTGCGGGCGCTTTGCTTTTTGTAACACCGAAATTTGAAACGTGCTCCCGAGGGGCGCTGCGACCGGACGGTTCAACTCCGCACTCCGGCCAGGCTCGGGCAGCATGCCGGTAACGGCGCCCTCACACATTCAGGAGTTGCAACAATGAACGCGAAAGCCACCGACTACAAAGTCGCCGACATCAAACTGGCCGATTTCGGCCGCAAGGAAATCGCCATCGCCGAAACCGAGATGCCCGGCCTGATGGCAATCCGCGAGGAATACAGGGGCAAGCAGCCGCTGAAAGGCGCGCGCATCGCCGGCTCGCTGCACATGACCATCCAGACCGCGGTGCTGATCGAGACGCTGGCCGACCTCGGCGCCGACATCCGTTGGGCCTCGTGCAACATTTTCTCGACCCAGGATCACGCCGCGGCGGCAATCGCCGCGCGCGGCATCCCCATTTTCGCCTACAAGGGTGAAACGCTGGAGGACTACTGGGATTACACCCACCGCATTCTCGAATGGTCGGACGGCGGCACGCCGAACATGATCCTCGACGACGGCGGCGACGCCACGCTGCTGGTGACGCTGGGTGCGCAGCACGAACGCAACAAGACACAACCGCCACAGGGCACGAACGAGGAAGAAGTGGTGCTGTTCGCGGCGATGCGCAAGACGCTGAAGGAAAAACCCGGCTTCTACTCGAAGATCGAGAAAAACATCAAGGGCGTCACCGAAGAAACCACCACCGGCGTGCATCGGCTCTACCAGATGGAAAAGGAAGGCCGCCTGCCGTTCCCCGCGATCAACGTCAACGACTCGGTCACCAAATCGAAGTTCGACAACCTCTACGGCTGCCGTGAATCGCTGGTCGACGCCATCAAGCGCGCCACCGACGTGATGGTCGCCGGCAAGGTTGCCGTGGTCTGCGGTTACGGTGACGTCGGCAAGGGCAGCGCGGAAGCGCTGCGCGCGCTGTCGGCGCAGGTGTGGGTCACCGAGATCGACCCGATCTGCGCGCTGCAGGCGGCGATGGAAGGTTTTCGCGTGGTCACCATGGAATACGCCGCCGACAAGGCCGACATTTTTGTCACCGCCACCGGCAACCTCGGCGTGATCACCCACGACCACATGAAGCGGATGAAGCACAACTCCATCGTCTGCAACATCGGCCATTTCGATTCGGAAATCGAAATCGCGGCGCTGAAAAAGTACAAGTGGGAGAACATCAAGCCGCAGGTCGACCACGTGATCTTCCCCGACGGCAAGCGGCTGATCATCCTCGCCGAAGGCCGCCTGGTGAACCTTGGTTGCGGCACCGGCCACCCGTCGTTCGTGATGTCGAATTCCTTCACCAACCAGACGCTGGCGCAACTCGAGCTGTACACGCAGGGCGACAAGTACGAAAACAAGGTCTACGTGCTGCCGAAACACCTTGATGAGAAGGTCGCGCGTCTGCACCTGAAGAAACTCGGGGTCGAGCTGACCACGCTCAACGAAAAGCAGTGCGACTACCTGCAACTGAAAGTCGACGGGCCGTTCAAGCCTGATCACTATCGCTACTGACCGGGGAAAACGTCCCGACCGGGAGTAGAATCCGCTGCAATACCCGGCCGGGGCCCTTGCCATGGAATCCCAGAAAAAATTTGCCCGGACGTTCAGTTTCGAGTTCTTCCCGCCCAACACGCCGGAGGGCGTCGAGAAACTGCGCGCCACCACGCAGCAACTGGCGCAGCTGAAGCCCAAGTTCTTTTCGGTCACCTTCGGCGCCGGGGGCTCGACGCGCGAGCGCACGCTGGATACCGTGCTCGATATCCGCGCACAGGGGCACGCAGCCGCTCCGCATATCTCCTGTGTCGCTTCGACCCGCGACAGCGTGCGCGAGATGCTGCAGCGCTACAAGGACAACGGCATCACTCACCTGGTGGCGTTGCGCGGAGACCTGCCCTCGGGACTGGCCGCCGCCGGCGAATTCCGCTATGCCAACGAACTGGTGTCATTCATCCGTGGTGAGTTCGGCAACCACTTCATGATCGAGGTGGCGGCCTATCCCGAATACCACCCGCAGGCGAGAAATGCCCAGGAGGATCTGCTGAATTTCAGGCGCAAGGTGGAAGCCGGCGCGAATTCGGCGATCACCCAGTATTTCTACAATGCCGACGCCTACTTCAACTTCGTCGATGAGTGCGAAGCGATGGGCGTCAACATTCCGATCGTGCCGGGCATCATGCCGATCGGGCGGTTTTCGCAGCTTGCACGCTTTTCGGACGCCTGCGGTGCGGAAATTCCGCGCTGGATGCGCCGCAAACTGGAAGGTTATGGCGACGACAGCGCCGCGATCCGCGCCTTCGGGCTCGACGTGGTGACACGGCTGTGTGACGACCTGCTGTCGGCAGGAGCGCCCGGCCTGCACTTCTACACCATGAACCAGGCCGGACTCACCAGCACGATCTGGCAACGCCTGGGTCTGTAACAGCCGGCGGCGGAGGCACCCAACCGGCTTGCCGGTCACTATACTCTGCATCTGGCGCACCGGCGCCGGATGCCCAACTGGGGATGCTCATCGTGCCGACTGATCCGAACACACTTTCCGCAGCACCCGAACTTGACCGGCGCAGCCTGGCACAGGAAGCCAAGGCGCGCGCTCCCGGTGAAGCGGCGGCCCTGCTCGCAGAGTACCCTGCGACACTGATCGCCGAAGTGCTGCAGGACCTCAATCCCGCGCTGACTGCCGACATCATCGCCGAACTGCCTGGCGGACTGGTCGACGGCATCCAGCACGCGGTTGCGCCGGAAATCGTGGCGCAATGGCAGCTGAACCAGCAGTACGGTGAAGGCAGCATCGGCCGCATGATGGAGCCGGCGCGCGCGGTGTTCCGCCCGGACATGCGCGTGCGGGACACGATAGAACAACTGCGCCCCATGGTGCGCACCGCGTTCATCACCTATGGCTATGTCACCGACGGCACCGGCAAGCTGCTGGGCATCATCACCATGCGCGACCTGCTGTTTGCCGACGAACAGGTATCGCTGGAATCGATCATGCTGCGCAATGCGTTTTTCCTGACGCCCGGCCTTGCATTGTCCGATGCGATGAAACTGGTGCTCGACAGGCACTACCCCGCTTATCCGGTCTGCGACGGCAACGGCAAGCTGCTCGGACTGGTGCGCGGCCAGACCATGTTCGAGGAGCAGGCCTTCGAGATCACCGCCCAGGTCGGTAGCCTGGTCGGTGTCGAAAAGGAAGAACGGCTGGCGACCCCGCTGAAGACCAGCTTCAGGTTCCGCCATCCCTGGCTGCAGATCAACCTCGCCACCGCCTTTGTCGCCGGCGCAGTGGTCGCGATATTCCAGGACACGGTGGATCGCCTGGTGATACTCGCACTGTTCCTGCCGGTGCTCGCCGGACAATCAGGCAACACCGGCTGCCAGGCGCTGGCTGTCACGCTGCGCGGGATGACGCTGGGCGAACTCAAACCCGGCGCGGAACGTGCACTGGTGATGAAGGAAGCGTCGCTGGGCGCGCTGAACGGGGCCTTCACGGGTATCGTTGCAGCGCTGGGCATGTTTATCGTCGCCACCTACCAGAACAATCCCAATGCCCTGCTGTTGAGCATTGTGGTGTGGATCGCGCTGGTCGGCAGTTGCGTGGCCAGCGGCATTTCCGGGGCAATGGTGCCGCTGACGCTGAAACGATTCGGTTTCGACCCGGCGACGGCTTCCAGCATTTTCCTGACCACGGCTACCGACGTGGTCAGCATGGGCCTGTTGCTGGGCCTGGCCGCGCTGCTGATCTGAGGGATTCGTACGGCAAAAAAGCCGCCCACAGGCGGCTTTTTTGCATTTGGCGTTGCGGATTAGGCCGCTTTTGCCGGAGCCTTGCGTTTTTTCGCCTGTGCCGCGGTCGCATGCATTGACGCGTAAGCGGCATGCGCGGCAGCCTCGGCATCACCGACGTGCACGGCATGCCCCATGTCCTCGAGCACCGAACCCAGCGCCGACAGGCAGAGCATGACGTTGTCCGGACGGCAGGAGTAGCCCATCAGGCCGAAGCGCCAGATCTTGCCGGCGAGCGGTCCGAGGCCGGCGCCGATTTCGAGGCCGAATTCCGACAGCAGCGTCTTGCGCACTTCGGCTTCGTTGACGCCTTCCGGGCACAGCACCGCGTTCATCTGCGGGATCTGGTAGCCCTCCTTGACCAGGAACTTCAGGCCCATGCCTTCAAGGCCGGCCTTCAGCGCGGTGTGGTGGCGGTTGACACGCGCCCAGGCGTTTTCAAGGCCTTCCTCGCGGATCAGCAGCAGCGCCTCGTGCAGCGCGAACAGCGAGTTGGTCGGCGCAGTGTGGTGGTAGGTGCGGGTGGTCTCGCCCCAGTAGCCGAGCAGCAGGTTCATGTCCATGAACCAGGAGTGGATCTTGTCCTTGCGCGCCTTGACGTAGTCGACCACGCGCTCGGAGAAGGTCACCGGCGAGAGGCCCGGCGTGCACGACAGGCATTTCTGGCTGGCGGAGTAGGCGGCATCGATTTTCCACTCGTCGACCAGCACCGGCGAGCCGCCGAGGGAGGTCACGGTATCAACGATGGTCAGCGCGTCATGCTTGTGCGCGACTTCGACCAGGGTCTTGGCGTCCGACAGCACGCCGGTGGAGGTTTCGGCATGCACGAAGGCGACGACGCGGACATCGGGATTCTTTTTCAGCGCGTCTTCCAGTTTCTGCGGATCAACGGGATGGCCCCACTCGTGCTCGACCACCACCGGGATGCCGCCGGCACGCTCGACGTTCTCGATCATGCGGCCGCCGAACACGCCGTTGCGGCAGACGATGACCTTGTCACCGGGCTTCACCATGTTGACGAAACAGTACTCCATGCCCACCGACCCCGGACCCGAAATAGGGAAGGTCAGCGGATTTTTCGTCTGGTAGGCGTAACGCAGCAGCGACTTCAGCTCCTCCATCATCTCGACGAACACCGGGTCGAGATAACCGATCGCCGGCTGGCTCATGGTGGTCAGCACGCGCGGATGGATCTCCGTCGGACCGGGCCCCATCAGCGTGCGTTGCGGCGGGTGAAACGAGTTGATGCGCTTGCTCGGCGCGTACTTGTCCATGGTGAATTCACTCCCTGCTAAGGCGTTGGCGAAAAAATTCTCTCCGTCGGGCCGGGATTTCAGCCGCAACGGCTTGCGCGTGGTCGCTTCGTTGAGCACGTCGACGGCGGCGATGCTGCCGCCGGTAACCTGCTCGACTTCCATCGCCCAGCGCGCGGGCACGTACCCTGATTTGACCCAGTGGTTGACCACCGCGCGATCGAGACGGAATCGGCGCGCGACTTCGGCCTGGCTGCCGAAAATGTCCACGAGGCGTTCTGCGCAATTCATGCGGGTTCCGTTAAGAGCCGAGGTTCAAGACGGATCGAAATTTATCATGACAAAATAAATTTGACAAGTCTTACCCTACACCGCAACAATCATAACCAATTGATTTTAAAATAATTTTAATTTCGAGCCGAACACGACTCCGGGTCATGGCCAGTCGAAAACTCGTGGTAATGTTGCGGCTAAAATCAAAACCACGAGGAACTCTTCATGCGTTCGTTTACCCGCTTCACTACCGCCCTTGTTTCCGTACTGTTGCTGGCCGTGTCGACTGTCGCCTTCGCACAGGCCGAAGCCTATCCCAGCAAACCCATCCGCCTGATTGTTCCGTTCCCGCCGGGTGGCGGCACCGACCTGGTCTCGCGCACCATGCAGCCCGGCCTCAGTGCGGAGCTGGGCCAGCAGATCCTGATCGACAATCGCGGCGGCGCCCAGGGCAGCCTCGGCACCGCGATTGCCGCCCAGGCTAATCCCGACGGTTACACGCTGGTCATCGCGGAAATCGGCGCCACCGCCGTGGCACCCGCACTGATGCCCAAGCTGAGTTTCAACGTGGCCCGGGATTTCGCCGGCATCAGCCAGCTGATCGAACAACCCTATATCATGTCGGTGCATCCGAGCGTACCGGCACGCACCCTCGCCGAATTCATCAAGCTCGCCCAGAGCAAGCCGGGGGCGCTGAACTTCGGATCAGGCAACGTCACCGCGCACATCGCGCAGGAGGCGTTTTTCCAGACCGCGAAAATCAAGCTGACCCACATCCCGTACCGCGGCTCGGGGCCGTCCGTGGCTGCTGCGGTGGGCGGCGAAGTGCAAACCCTGTTTTCGGGTCCCGGTGCAGCGATCCCACAGGCCAAGGCAGGCAGGCTGCGTCCGCTGGCCGTGACCACCGCCAAGCGTTCACCGCAACTGCCCGAGGTGCCGACCCTGTCCGAACAGGGTTACAAGGGCTTCACGATCGCGGGATGGTACGGCCTGATGGGGCCTGCAGCCATGCCCAAGTCCGCGATCGCCAGGCTCAACAAGGCGGTGACCGTGGTTCTCGACGGCAAGGCCGGTGAAGTGCTGCGCACGCGCGGCTACGAACCGGTGCCGACAACGCCTGAGCAGTTTGACAAGTTCATGCGCTCGGAAATCGAACGCTGGAGCAAGGCCGTCAAGGCCTACGGCATCAAGGCGGATTTCTAGAACCGTCCGCGGGATTGCGTTGACCCGGCAATCCCGCGTCTTATTCGGGATCGAAAGCCCTGTCACCATCAGGGACGGCCGAGCCCCCGGCACGCACCGCGCCGAAATCGAACAGGCCGCGGTCCAGCAGGTGCGAAGGTTTGATGTTCTGGATGCTGGTCAGCAGGGTCTCGACGCGACCGGGGTGTTTTCTTTCCCATTCGCGCAACATCGCCTTCACTTCCTTGCGCTTGAGCGTCTCCTGCGAGCCGCACAGCGTGCAGGGAATGATCGGAAACTGCCGCAATTTCGCGAACGCCTCGAGATCACTCTCCTCGCAATACGCCAGCGGGCGGATCACCACGTTGCGGCCGTCGTCTGAAACCAGCTTCGGCGGCATCGCCTTGAGCTTGCCGCCGTAGAACATGTTCAGGAAAAACGTTTCCAGTATGTCATCCCTGTGATGTCCGAGCGCGATCCTGGTGGCCCCGAGCTCCTGCGCCACCCGGTAGAGCACGCCGCGGCGCAGCCGCGAGCACAGCGAACACATGGTCTTGCCCTCGGGTATCACCCGCTTGACGATGCTGTAGGTGTCCTGTTCCTCGATGCGGAACGGCACGCCCAGCTTCGTTAAATATTCCGGCAGCACATGTTCCGGAAACCCCGGCTGTTTCTGGTCAAGATTGACCGCAACGATGTCGAAAATTACGGGCGCGCGGCTGCGCAGATGGAGCAGGATGTCGAGCAGCGCATAGCTGTCCTTGCCGCCCGACAGACATACCATCACCTTGTCGCCTTCGCCGATCATGTCGAAATCGGCGATCGCCTGCCCGACCTGGCGGCGCAGGCGCTTGACCAGCTTGTTCGACTCGTAGACCGCCTTCGGTTTTACAAAGGCGACGGGTTTGATGGCGATGTCATTCATGATTTCAGGCCATGGCAATGCTGCGGCCGCCGTCGACGGCCAGCACCTGGCCGGTCACGTACGGCGCGGTCAGCAGAAATTCGACGGCTGCGGCAATGTCACCGGGTTCGCCGGTGCGCTTGAGCAGGGTCTGGTTGACGATGCGCTGGCGCTCGATGTCATTCTGCCACGCCGGATCCTCCGGCCATAGTACGGTTCCGGGCGAAACGCCGTTGACACGCACCTGCGGCCCGAGTTCACGGGCCAGCGACCGCGTCAGTGCCAGCAGTCCGCCCTTCGCGGCGGTGTAGACGACATGGTTCTTCATCGGCAGTTCGGCATGGATGTCGATGATGTTGACAACCGCTCCCTGGGTCCTGCGCAATTCAGTCGCAACGGCCTGTGCCAGAAACAGCGGCGCCTTGAGGTTGGTACCGACCAGGTCTTCCCAGGATCGCTCGTCGATCGCGCCCATCGGGGTTGCATAAAAGCTCGATGCGTTGTTGACCAGCCCGTCGAGCCGGCCGAAGGCCGCCACCGCATCCCGGGCCAGTTGCGGCAGCGCGCCCGGCGCCAGCAGATCCGCGCGCAGCAATGCCGCCGACTGCGCACGCAGGTCGTTCAGTTCCTGCTGCAGCGCGTGCGCATCATCGGCGGCGTTGCGGTAATGCACCACCACGTTCGCGCCTGCGGCATGCAGGCGCCGGCTGATTGATGCGCCGACACGGCGTGCGCCGCCGGTCACGAGCACCGATTTGCCTGTCAAGATTGCGCTCATGGTCTTCGGTCCGGCACCGGCGACACCCGGCAATTCATCGCGTAATTCATTGTTTATTTTATCGTAATATCCCGCGGTGACCCTCGCAAAACAGAATCCCGGATTGCCCCAGCCGCCGGCCGACGCGCTCGCCGTGAGCACCCGTCTGCATGCGCTGATCCGCGCTGAAATCGCGGCCGCGGGCGGCTGGATCAGTTTCGCCCGCTTCATGGAACTCGCGCTCTACGCTCCGGGGCTCGGCTATTACAGCGCAGGCAGCCGCAAACTCGGCCCGGCCGGCGATTTCGTCACCGCGCCCGAACTCTCCCCGCTGTTCGGCCGTTCGCTGGCTCGCCAGCTGGCCGAACTGGTCCGGCAGGGACTGGGGGACATCCTTGAACTCGGCGCCGGCAGCGGCGCCCTCGCGGAAACCGTGCTTGCCGAACTCGCCGCACTGGATTGCCTGCCTAGGCGTTATGCGATCCTCGAACTCGGCGCAGACCTGCGCCAACGCCAGCAGCAGCGGTTGATGAAGGCAGCGCCGCAAATCGCAGAGCGCGTGATCTGGCTGGAGACCCTGCCGCCATCCTTTTCTGGAGTGGTGCTGGGCAACGAAGTGCTGGATGCAATTCCTGCGCATCGCATCCGCAAAATAAACGGCACCGTTTACGAACTCGGTATCCGCATCTCCGGCAATGACCTGGAATGGGCCACACAGCCGGCCACCGGCCGGCTTGCGGCCGCCGCGGCAGGACTCGACCTTGCCGACGACTATGAAACCGAACTCAATCCCGCCGCCACGGCGCTGATCGGCGATCTCGCGCAGCGGCTGACACGCGGCGTCCTGCTGCTCATCGACTACGGCTTCCCGGCGCACGAGTATTTCCATCCTCAGCGCAACCGCGGCACGCTGATGTGCCACTACCGCCATCATGCCCATGCCGACCCTTTCCTGTGGGTCGGCCTGCAGGACATCACCGCACATGTCGACTTCAGCGCCATAGCCCGCTCCGGTGTCGACGCCGGCCTTGAGCTTCTGGGTTACTCCAGCCAGGCGCAGTTCCTGATCAACTGCGGCATCACCGGCCTGCTTGCCGAAGTGCCGGCATCCGATGCCGCGCGTTACGCGCCGCTGGCCGCGCAGGCGCAAAAACTGCTGTCGCCGGCGGAAATGGGTGAGCTGTTCAAGGTCATTGCGCTGGGGCGGGGCGTCGAACCACCGCTCCTGGGTTTCCGCAGCGGTGACAAATCAAGGACGCTTTAAACCGTTGGCGCACCATTGTTATGATGATTGCCATGTGCTTATCCCGTTTGCTCCTGCCGCTGCTGTCGGCTGTGTGGCTGCAGCACGGCATTGCGATTGCCGCCGATCCGCCCGCGGTCGCTCAGGCGCGTTATCTGTGGGCGCAAAGCCCGCACGGCCGCATGCTCGAACGCATCCTGCCGCCGTCGATCGAACCCGCGCAGTTGCCGGAACCGCAGAGCGCAGGGGCGCAACTGGCCGCGCGTTACTGCGTCCAGTGCCATTACCTGCCGAACCCGCAGATGCACACCGCCGCGCGCTGGCAACCGATCATCGAGCGCATGGTGTGGCGCATGCAGGGAAAGGGCAACATGGGCGCACTGATGAAGGACATGATGGCGGATGTCCGGGCGCCCTCCGAAGCCGAGTTGGCCGCGCTCGCGGCCTATCTCGAAAAACACGCGCAGAAGGAAATCGACCCCGGACACCCGGCGCTGCGCACCACCGCAGGCCAGATCTACAGCATTGCCTGCTCGCAATGCCACGCGCTGCCGGATCCGCAGCGCCACACCGCCGGCGAGTGGCCGCAGGTGGTGCGCAGGATGCAGGAACACATGGCGTGGGCGAACACCGTCGTCGGCATCAGCGCGCTGCGCACCAACCCGGAACTTGAAACCGCCGAAATCGTCCGCCTGCTGCAGCGCTATGCGCGTAAATAGTCAAGCTGCAGCTTTGGGGACCCAGCCTCGGTCGGTGTCGACAAAAATCATTTTTGCAGCATCGCGATTCTTGCGATCCATATCGTTTTCGCGATCGATGATTTCCCGGATTTTGACATTACCCTCCGCATGCTCCCGATAGATCAAACGGAGCATGCGGTCGGCCAGCTTCGGTACCCGCACCTTGTTTTTTTCCCAAAGCGCGATGGTTTGTGCCTCGCAACCCAGCATCCGGGCAAGCGCCGCCTGGGACAAATCCAGTTCCTTGCGAATAAAGCGAAACTCTGAGCCTGTCAGGCTGGGTTTCAGGGCTATCGTTTTCGCAAGTGCCTGGTGCAAACCTTCCACATCCTGAATGGCCACCGCTTCGCCATACGGCGTTTTTTTCTTCTTGTAACCGTTCTGCAGCCAGACGTTCCGCAATCCGCATCCCGTGTACTTCAACATAGCAAGACCCTAATCGGTTATGTGATACACCGTAATGACCGTAACCCCGGTCGATTGAATCGACTCAATGGCTACCGCCACACCGACTGAATCCCCCGCCGTGTGATGTTCTACCGTGCATTTCCACCCTCCTTTGATCATTTCCCGCGCCGGCCCTTCGCTGATCCGGCCTGAGCGCAACACGCGCAGCAACTGAACCAGCGTGATTTTTCTTGTGCTCATGCGTTGTTGTGCATGAGTGGTCAGATAGACCCGAGACGAATCCTTCGCCGCCTCGCGGATGATCTGCAAGGCACGTGTTCCCGTCAGCTCCAGCAGTCGTATCTTTGGGCTCACCTATAAAAATTATAGGCTTGGCTATGACTCATGAGCAATGAAATTGTTCATCGCTACGGATAAAAAATATGACTGGAATCAAGAGCGGGCCGCTCGACGCCCGCCCCAGACGAAACGTAACATATTGTTTTTTTTGATTTTATTGTGGCGCGGCTGAAAAGCACGACCACGACTGCGATACCGCGGAAATCATTCACATGCAGCGCCATGCGCGCCGCTGAAGAGCCGCCTTACTTGCCGTCAATGGCACGGGTGATCACGGAAAAATCCTTGTCCGTAGGCATCACGAACAAGCAGCGCCCGCCGCTACGCGAAGCCCACACGGCACCAATCGCGCGCTTCTCAGCCGAATCATCCGCCGAATAGCTGTGCTTGCCCTTGTACTCGACCACCAGGATGCGGCCATCATCAAGACAACACACAAAGTCCGGATAAAACCAGTCCGTTGAGGTCTGTAGTCGGAACGAAAAGGTTTTCCGAACCAGATTGCGCATCCAGTATTTCACCCTGGGATGCTGGTCGAGAAACTGCGCGCAGCGGAACTCCTCGGTCAATTCCCCGTCCTGGGTCTTTTCCCGTAACTCGCCAGGCTTGGGTCCGAAATAATGTTTCTCGAACTGATAGGCACCCTCGTAAAGCCAGCTCGGCTCATAAACCGCTTTGACAAAGTCAAGTCCTCTGGCCTCATCGACCACCAGTGCCGATCCCGGCAACAAGAACTGCTTGAAAGCGGCCTGTCGTTCGCTGTCACGGTGTTTCTGTATGCAGATTTCAACCTCATCCCGCAACCGGAAACGATCCGTTGCCAGCACCTGCATGTCGGTAATCCCAAATTTCGCCATCAGGCCGCGCACTACCTTGCGCAAAAACTCGGCGGACTCCCCGACCGGAATGTCCGTGTGATCGATATGCCGATCCAGCCAGGCGATCAGATTTTCCTCGGTCCAGTTTCCGCCACCTTCCAGTTGCAGCGACTGCTGATGCACAGCCGAGACAAAATACTGCGGGGTCTCCTGCATGATCCGGGTCTGCACCTCGCCCTTCGTGCCAACGTCTAGTTCACCCGCCCGCCCCTGCGGACGTTTCAGCGGGTTGTAGTCGAGGGAAAGCGAACCATCCTTTTCGCTCAGCCTCCATGGCTGTTCAAGCAGGAAGGTGCTTTCAAACTCGAGGGCATCCCCCCCTTCCCTTACCGACAGCACCGGCACAAAAAATGCCTGCTGCAATTCATAAGGCGATGGCCTGCGGGTTTTCCCGGTGCCACCGAAGGCTTGGTCAGCCTCGCGCACCTGTTCAACCATTTCAAGGATTTTGGCCCGGGCCTCCGGGGTCGTCACGCAGCCCGCCAGTTTTTCGGCTTCTCTGTCATCCAGCGGCACCACCACCGTGATCTCGCCCTTTGCGGCATCGATCTTGACCTTGCCGCCCAGCGCCGCCACCTGTCCGGCTGCAGCCGCCGCGTCTATTTCCGCCGGCGCGACCTTGGTCGTATGGGCCTGCAAACCCAGCGGCAGGGTGGCCGGCACCGGCAGGATGATGCGTCCGGCTTCCGCCGGGGTGAAGCCGTTGCTCACCAGCGCATCGCGCAACTCGTTCAGCACTTCGGGCAGGGAGTCCGATACCGAAAATGCGTAGGCGCAGTTCAGGTCGGGGTGCAGCCGGGTCTGCGCCCCCGGCAGCCGCAGAATGCGCCCGACAATCTGCTCGATTGCCGTCGCCGAACGCGTTTCGCGCAGACTGCACAGCACATACGCAAACGGGCAATCCCAGCCTTCGCGCAGTTTCTGCACGGTGATGATGAAGCGCACCGGACAGCGCGGTGACTCGATGTCCTTGACATCCTTTAATTCATCCAGCGCGCCGACGGAAATCAGCACCTCGTCTTTCGCCAGATTGAAATCCTTCACCAACCGCTCGCGCAGCGGCTCGCAGGCATCCACGCGCTCGGCCTGGATCAGCATGATGGGGCGTAAATAACCGCAGGTCTGCTGGGCTTCGGCCACCGCCAGCTTTTCGAGTTCGGCGCGCAATGCAATTGCATCCGCCAGCAACTGGTCCTTCTGGCTCGCATGGCGCGTCACCACCCGCAGCGGCAGCTTCACCATGTCCGCCGCCTTCAGTTCCGCCGCCGACACCCGGTGCAGTACGTTCGACGGTGTGCCTTCCATCGCGGGCGTCGCCGTGAATTCGATGATGCACGAAGGCAGCACCTCGCCCAGCGTCGAAAACGACAGCTCGGTGCGCGCGTTGTGCGCCTCGTCCACGATCACCGCCGGCCGCCGCAGCCGCAGCATGTTCACCAGCGACGGCTTGGGCTTACCGTCCGCGCCGGGCAACAAATCGCCGACCCGGTCCGTCGGCAGGTTCAGCAGATGCTCGGCAAACGCGCCGTTCTGGTCATAAACCTTGCGCCCAGTCGGGTCGGACGTGCGAAAGGCCTGGATCGTCGACACGATCACCACCGTCTGGCCGTCCACCGTTGCCCGTGACAGGCGCAACGCTTCCTCGATGGTCACCACCTCCACCGCGCCGCAGGCCAGCTCCAGCGCGCGGCGGTACGGATGGCGCGGGTCGCGCAGGGCATCGGCAGTTTGCGTGAGAATGGTGTTGCTGGGCACCAGCCACAGCACCACGCCGCGCTCGGCGCGCTTGAAATCATGAATCGCGATGCCGGCCGCATAACAGGCCAGCAGCGTCTTGCCACCGCCCGTCGGCACGCGCAGGCACACATAAGGCATCTCGCGCGGCAGGCCCGCCACGTTCACCGGCAGATAAGGCACCGGTGAATTGGTGTACTGCAACTGCACCGCTTGGTATGCCGCCTCGGGGCGGCCATCACGCGCGCACTGCCGGAAAAACCCGCGCAGCGAATCCAGCACCCGCTCCTGATAATCCTTCAGTGCAATCATTCGCGTTTACTCATCGTCGCCGGCAATGAAGCCGATGCGCCGCTTGCGCGGCGCGGGCTCGGGCTGCAGCAGCGGCAGCAATTTGCGGTAAATATCCATCAACGCGGTGTCATGTTCCAGCAAGCTCTTGTCGATTTGCGCCAGACGCTTGAGGATTGTCGTATTCGCCATCACCTGCTCACGCAAACGCATGAACGCGCGAATCACGAACACGCTCATCTGCACCGCCCGCTTGCTGTGCAAAACGTTCGCCGCCATCAACGCACCGTGTTCGGTGAAGGCATAAGGCGGGTACTTGGCGTGCTGCCCCTGTTTCAAGATCACGGTTTGTGATCTTAAAGCCGCACGCCCGTCGCCTAAGATCGCATTTTGCGACCTTAAAGCGGCGTACTCTTCCCGCGTCAACCGGAACACAAAGTCGCCGGGAAACCTGCCGGCATTGCGTTTCACCTGCTCATTCAGCCGGCGCGTGTCCACACCATAAATAGCCGCAAGGTCAGCGGCGAGAATGACCCTTTGCTTGCGCACAGTCAAAATCACCGTTTCGATTTCCGGGAGGGGTTTCATGGTGGGGCGCCGAAAATGATTGCTCTAAATGACCATAAGCTGAATTTACGAAAATATCAATAAAAACAATTACTTATATTCTTAGGGTCGCATTTTGCGATCTTAAACATCCTGATGCCGGACACACCATCATCCACAGCCATCAACTCACCTTGATCTCATACGGCGTCTGCCGCACCACGATGCGCTCGGCACGCAGCTTGTCGCGCCCGAGCAGGCAACCCGCGCAGTAGATCACCTTCGGCCCATCGAAGGGCGGCAGCTTCGCCAGCAGCGCACGCGTCAGCACGTTGCCGCCGTTGGCGGACTTGTCGCCGAGGATGCCGTTGTAAAGCAGGTAGATGCCGACGCCGCGGCAGACGCCGAGCAGCGGCGTATTCTGCACCCGCTCGCGCGGTAACGGCTCACCGGTTTCTGTGAAATAGACATGCCGCGCCAGTTGACCGAAGGTCACGCTGTCGCGGATTTTTCCGTGCTCGTCGAACAATGGTTCGCCGAGTTCGCAGTAGCGGAACCCGCCGCCGAGACCTTCTATTTTTTCGCCTTTAGCGTTGGTGTACCCCTCGGCGACGCGACGCACACGTTCAGCTGTTACTTCGCGCGCAATGTTCGGTTCCATTTCAATGAGAATGAAATGACGATCGCCGTCATCGCGCGTGTTTAACTGAAGCACAGCATCGCCAGTCGTGCCAGACCCTCCAAATGAGTCAAGAATCAAGCATTGCTTATTTCCACCCAAGAGCAATGAATTCATAACCAATCCCACAGATTTTGGATAATCGAATATCGCCTTTCCCGCGAATAGGTCTCTTAAGCGCTCTTTACCCACTTCATTATTGACATCGTTGTCTTGCCAAATTGATGGGAACAAC
>JBFWOE010000034.1:12588-23003 GCA_050250695.1 Burkholderiales bacterium | reverse complement strand
GGCTATGAACCCGCACTGGTCGGATACACCACGACCGTGCCCGATCCGCGCACAACCGACGCCAATGATCCGCGATTCCGCACCAACACGATTGCCGACGGTTGGAACATCGTGCGCGACTTCGAGGGCAAACGCGAGCACTATCTGGCCTATCTGTCAGGGCTGGGTTATGCCATACCGTCGACATACGAGGAACTGTTTCGTCCGGTGGCGGGCAGCGACGAATCGCTGCGCCTCGCACCTTCGCCCATCCACGCGGAACACAGCGAAACCGCGTGGTCCATCGAAGGCGCGCTCGATTACATCCGCATCCGCAATGACGAACCCTGGTGCATGCACCTGGGCACCTTCCGCCCGCATCCGCCGTTCATGGCCCCCGCGCCGTACCATGAAATGTACGATCCCCGGCAGGTGCCCCGACCAGTCCAGGCCGCGACACTTGAGGCGGAGAAAAACGTGCATCCGCTGACACATCTGTTGCTCGACACCGTCAAGGCAAAAAACGGCGTGCAATACATGGACGGACTCGCTGCCGATGTCAGCGTGGAAGACTGGTGCCGGATGCGTGCAGCCTACTACGGGTTGTGCAGCGAGGTGGACCATCATCTCGGCCGCGTGTTTCAACTGCTGCGCGATACCGGCCAGGACCAGAGGACACTGATCATTCTTACCTCGGACCATGGTGAGCAGCTCGGAGATCACCATCTCGTCAACAAACGCGGATATTTCCCGCAGTCCTACCATATACCCTGCATCGTCCGTGACCCGCGCCCGCTGGCCGACACGGCGCGCGGCCGCAAGGTCGGCGCATACACCGAAAACATCGATGTACTGCCGACGATTTTTGACTGGCTGGGGCTTGAACAGCCCCACCAGTTTGATGGCCGCTCGCTGCTGCCGTTTGCGCATGGGAAGACGCCCGCAGACTGGCGCCGCGAAGCGCACTGGGAATACGACTTTCGCGACATGGCCGGCGGCGCTGCCGCCGCCAGGCTCGGCATAGACCCGGATGCAACCAGCCTCGCGGTGGTCCGGGATGAATCCTTCGCATACATCCATTGCGCCGGTCTGCCGCCGCTGCTTTTTGACCAGGCCGGGGATCCGCACTGGTTGCGCAATGTCGCTGACGAACCCGCTTACTCGGGCACTGCGCTGCAGTACGCCCGGCGCATGCTCGACTGGCGGCTGCACCATGCCGACCGCACGCTGACAGGCCTGTCGATCAGCAAAAACGGGCTTGTCGGCCGCCCCTGATGACGCATTGCGCGCCCCAATTCTTCCGGAGAGCCACATGAATCGACTGAACCGAATTCTCATGCTGGTCGCGACGCTGACCGCGCCGGTTTCGCAGGCGCAGTTGCTGGCCAGCGGCGACGTTACCGGCAATGCGGCTGTTTTATGGATGCGCGCCGACGAAGCCGGCACCTATCATTTTGAAGTCGCCCGGGACCCGCAATTCTCTGACGTGGTGGCCCGCAGGGAGGTCCGGGCCGCTGCAAACCATGGCAACACGGCACAAACCGAGATCACAGGACTGCAACCGGCAACGCGATACCACTACCGCGTCCGCGGCATCGATGGACCGTTGCCGCGGGAGGGCAGCTTTGCCACCGCACCAGACGCCGACACCGGCAGCAGCCTGCGCCTGCTGTTCGGTGCGGACCTCGGCGGCCAGGGTTATGGACGTTTGCGCGCTGACGCGGGCCTGGCCATGGACGGTTGGCCTATCTTCAAGCCAATGGCATCCGAAAATGCCGACCTGTTCCTGGCACTGGGCGACATGATCTATTCCGACCGCCCGGTTACCGCGCAGGCCCCGGATTTCCCCAAAGGCAATGACTTCCAGATTCCCAAGCCGGGTCCCGGCCATGTCAGCAATGCCGATGATTTCAGGCGCGACTGGCTGTATCACCGCAGCGACCATCGTTATGCGCGTTTTCTTGAACGTACGCCCATCATCGCCACCTGGGATGATCATGAAATCGTCAACGACAGCGGCGGGCCGGAACTGACGCTTGGTCCTGCGCCCGAAGAACTGGCGCGGGATTCACGTTTGAAGCAAGGCGACCCGTCACGCCCCCGCGGCGAATTCATGCCCTGGAGTACCACCAAGAGCAAGCAGGGGCGACGCCGTTCGGTATTTTTCAATCCGGTCCTGTTCCGCGACGGCCGCCAGGTGATGTTCGAGTACAACCCGATACGGGTGCTGGTCGATCCGTCAGGCACCCACGAACGCCGGCTCTACCGCAGCCTGCGCTGGGGTAAACATGCCGAGATATTCATGCTTGACGTCCGCAGTTACCGCGATCCGCGTTACCGGATGGACAGCGCCGAACACCCGAAATCAATGCTGGGCGCAGAACAGAAGCGCTGGTTGCTGGACGCGCTCGACAAATCCGATGCCACCTGGAAACTGATCGTCAGTTCGGTGCCGCTGTCCATCGCCGGCGGCAATGAACGCGACCCGGAAGGTCGCTGGTACCGCGATGCCTGGGCCGCAGTCGAACCGGACAATCCCTACGGCTATGCGCGTGAACTCGATGAAATCGTCAGATACATCATGACCCGGCGCATCCGCAACGTGCTGTTCATCACCGGCGACAAGCATTTCTCCAACCTGTTTGCTTATGACCCTGACCGTGACGGCCGCATTGACTTCCATGAAGCCAACATCGGCCCCCTGCGTGCCGGCGCAGCTTCAGGCAAGGCCCGGGTGGACACCACCTTCAACCCCGCGCGCCTGGCCACTTATGCCGGCAGAAACGCTTTTGCCTACGGCCGTCTCGAAATCGATGCCGCCACCGCCGCACTGACTGTGGAAATCCGCGACATTGACGGCAAACCGGTGCCTGATGCCGTCCTCCGGCTGCCCGCACAAACCGGAAAACCCTGAGGGCACCCCTCCCGGTCAATGCAGCTGCAGTCCCGCGTCCTTCGCCAGCTTGCGCCACTTGTCGACTTCGGACTTGATGTGGCGGCTGAATTCCTCGGGCGTCGAACCCACAGGGGTCGAGCCGTCGCGCGCGAGGCGCTTGGCCACCTCGGGATCCTTGAGCGCGGTGACGATGGCGCCGCGGATCCTGTTGACGACGGGTTTCGGAATCTTCGCCGAACCGATGATGCCGTACCACTGGTCGACCTCGTAACCCGGCACGCCGGCCTCGGCCACAGTCGGAATGTCGGGAATCGCCTGCGAACGTCTGGCCTTGGTCATCGCCAGCACGCGCAACCGGCCCGCCTGCCAGTGCGCACGCACGCCGAACAGCGTGCCGAAGCCGACCTGCACTTCCCCGGCGAGGTTGGCGACGATGCCCGAGGCCGAACCCTTGAACGGCACGTGCACCATTTTCACTTTGGCGAGGTGGTTGAACATCTCGCCGGCAAAATGCTGCAGTCCACCGGTTCCTGACGAACTGAACAGCAGCTTGCCCGGATTCGCCTTCGCGTATGCGACCATTTCCTGGATGCTTTTCACCGGCACCGCGGAATTGATGTAGACCACGTAGAACAGCGAAGTCGCCTGCGAAATGCCCTGCAGGTCTTTGGTCAGGTCGTAGGGCAGCTTGGTGTTGGTGGCCGAATTGACGCTGTGCGACGCCGAAATCAGGCAGATGGTGTAGCCGTCGGGATTGGCGTCGTTGGCGATGCTGACGCCGATCGCGCCGGCCGCGCCGGTGCGGTTGTCGACGATCACCTGTTGCCCCCATTGGTCACTCATGTGTCTGGCCAGCATGCGCGCAGTGGTGTCGGTGCCGGCGCCCGGCGTGAACGGCGCGATCAGGCGCACCGGCTTGTTCGGAAAATCCTTCGCCGCATCGGCGGCCCAGCCCGTCGGCGCAACAGCGGCTACGGACAAAGCCGTCAGCACGACTGCGACGCGCTGCTTGATCCTGTACATGATTTTCTCCTGGTGTTGTTCTGTCCGGGCACGGCCGGCAATGGCGCCGCGCTGCGTCACCCCGGATCACAGCTGCGCAGTTTACGGTGGGTGCGGCCCGTTTGGCGCAGGATATCCATGATATGGTCTCAATGCCGGCGCCGCAGTCTGGAATGATGCTGTCTGCTGCGCATTCCCGCACTTATAATTTCCGGCTGTCTGAATTATTCAAGGACCGCATCATGAAATATCTGTCCGGACTGCTGCTGGCCGCCACCTTCACCGCGCACACCGCGATGGCCGCTGAAAACTATCCGACCCGCCCGGTCCGCATGATCATCCCCAGCGGCGCCGGCGGCATCACTGACATCATCGGCCGCACCATCTCCCCGAAACTTTCGGAAAGCCTCGGCCAGCAGGTCGTCATCGACAACCGGCCCGGTGCCAGCGGCATTCTCGGATCCTCGATCGTCGCCAAGTCGACACCCGACGGCTACACCCTGCTGATGGTGTTCCCGTCGCATACCGTGAACCAGAGCCTGTTCAAGGACATTCCCTACGACACCGCCAACGACTTCGCACCGATCACCATGGTCAGCGCGGTATCGCCGGTGCTGGTGGTCGGCGCGCAGTCGCCGGCGAAATCGGTCAAGGAATTGATCGATATCGCCAAGGCCAGCCCCGGCAAGCTGAATCACGGTTCGGTCGGCGCGGGCAGCATGGGTTCGCTGGGCGCGGAACTGCTGCGCTCGATGGCCGGCATCCAGTTCACGCAGGTCGCCTACAAGGGATCGCCGCAGGCGCTGGCCGCGGTGATTTCCGGTGAAATCGATTTCTACCTGATCGGCTCCGCCGGCACCGTCGGCCCGCAGGTCAAGGCCGGACGCATCCGCGCGCTGGGCGTCGGCGCGCGCCAGCGCCTGTCCATACTGCCCGACGTGCCGCCGATCGCCGACACGCTGCCCGGTTACGAAGCCCGCGGCTGGAACGGCATACTCGCGCCGAAAGGCACGCCCGCCGCCGTCATCGGCAGGCTCAACCGCGAACTCGTCGCGATCATCCGCTCGCCGGAATTTGCACGGGTGCTCACCGGCGAGGGTGCGACTCCGGTCGGCAACACGCCGGCAGAATTCGATGCCCAGATCCGCAGCGACATCAAAAAGTGGGCAAAGATCATCCAGTCCACCGGCATCCGTCGTTAGGCCGGCCCACACCACCCAGGATAAAACCATGCCCTACCTTGCCCTGCCCGACTGCCGCCTGCATTACCTGGTCGACGACCATACTGATGGCTGGACGAAACCCGACACCGTGCTGTTCGTGCACGGCTTTACCGAATGCACGGAAGCGTGGCGGGCGTGGGTGCCGCATTTCTCGCGGCGATACCGCATGGTGCGCATCGACCAGCGCGGCTTCGGCCTGTCAACACCGGTGGCGAAGGATTACCCGCTGAGCAACGACCGCTACATCGATGATCTGTCAAGAATCATCCAGCAGGTCTGCAACGGCGGTCCGGTGCATATCGTCGGCGGCAAGAGCGGCGGCATCAGCGTGCTGGCGCTGGCGGCGGCACGGCCGGAACTGGTGAAGACCGTCACCGTGTCGTGTTCGCCGGTGACGCCGCCGAATGCCGCCGGATGGATCGAGGAAATGGAACGCACCAGCGTGCGCGCCTGGGCGATGCGCACCCAGCGCGAACGCATGGGCAGCAAGATGCCGGACGCAGGCATCGCCTGGTGGTCGGACATGATGGGACAGACGCCGCTGTCTACGGTCCATGCCTACATGCGCTGGGTCGGCGCGATCGACATCCGCGAGGACATCAAACGCATCAAGGCGCCGACGCTGGTGATCGGCACCGACACCGCACGTCGCGGCAGGGAAGTCTTCGAAGGCTGGCAGAAAACCATCCCGGGTTCGGAGCTGAAGATCCTCCCGATCGACGGCTACCACGCCGCCGGCACCGATCCCGACCTCACCGCAAAGACCACTCTGGAATTCATTGCACGCCGCGGCGGCTGATTTCAATCGCGGCGGGCGATGCCGGTTTCCCAGGAATAGGCCACCCGCTCTTCAGTAGCGAACGGGATCTCGATCGCGCTGCCCGGCGGGTAATCGCGATGGTGATGCTCGAGCTGGCGCAGACGCTGCGCTTCGCGCGGATGCACCAGCGCCAGAGGATCGGCTACACCCAGTTCGCGGGCTGCGTGCAGCGGCCAGTTGGGATCGTCCATCAGGCCACGCGCCAGCGCGATGAGGTCGGCATGGCCTTCGCGCAGCAGGGCCTCGGCATGTTGCGCCGTGCTGATCATGCCGACCGCGACGGTGGGCATGCCGGTCCCGCGGCGGATTTCACGCGCATATCCGGCCTGGAACCCGGGCACGCGGGGCACAGCAGGCAAACCGCCTTCGCCGCCGAGGGCGATGCCGCCGGACGAACAATCGATCATGTCCACGCCGCGCAGCTTCAGTTCGCGCACCAGCGCCAGCGTTTCCTCTATGCCCCAGACGCCGCCCGGCCCTTCGACGGCCGAAGTGCGGAACCAAAGCGGCCGCTCCTGCGGCCACACCGCACGCACGGCTTCGACGACTTCCAGTGCATAACGCATGCGCCCCTGCAGGTCGCCGCCATATGCATCGCTGCGCAGGTTGGACAGCGGCGACAGGAACTGGTGGATCAGGTAACCGTGGGCGCCGTGGATTTCGCAAATGTCGTAGCCGGCATCAAGTGCGCGCTGCGCGGCCTCGCGCCAGGCAGCAATGGTGTCGCGGATGTCCTTGAGGTCCATCTCGCGCGGAATCGCGCCGTCGGGCGTCGGCGGCAGCGGGCTGGGCGAGATGCCCTGCCAGGGCTGCTCGGCCGCAGTGAGTTTGGCGCGGTCTTTCAGCGGGCCGTGCTGCGAAGCGCGGCGTCCGCAGTGGCCCAGCTGCATCGCCGGCACCGCGCCCTGCGCGCGGATGAAATCAGTGATGCGACGGTAGGCCGCAACGTGGCTGTCATGGTAGATGACGGCGCAGTGGTGGGTCTTGCGGCCGCGCGCTTCGACCGCGGTCTCCTCGGTGAACACGATGCCGCAGCCGCCCATCGCGAAACGCCCGAAATTGACCAGCTGCCATTCCTCGGGACCGCCATCGTCGGAGGCGTACTGGCACATCGGCGAACTGACGATGCGGTTGCGCGCGGTGATGCCGCGCAGTTTGATCGGCGTGAACAGCAGCGGCGTGTCGGGGCTGGTTTCGGTCATGGGGTTTTCGGTTATTCCGGATTGCGCGCAAGTGTAACCATGGCGCACGGGATTCAAGCCATCGCAGTCCACAATTTGTCGAGCCGTTTGTAAGACACCGGATACGGCGTCTTCAGTTCCTGCGCGTAGAGCGACACCCGCAGTTCCTCGATGTGCCAGCGGAACTCGAGCAGCCGCGGATCGACGGCGCCGGCTTTTTTCTGCAGGTCGAGGCGCATCTCGTAGCGTCCCCACAGTTCGGCGATGCTCGCCGCGTGCTTGGCGTCGCGTTCGGCGTTGGCCGGATACTTCTGCAGGCGCATCTGCATCGCCTTCAGGTAACGCGGCAGGTGCGTGAGCTGCGCCCACGGCGTCGCGCTGAAGAATCCCTTGTGGATCAGCCGCTGGCACTGCGCGCGGATGTCGTTGGCGGCGCGTACGACGTTGCCTTTCACCGCGCCCAGCGCCAGCGACAGCTGGTGGTGTTCGGCGGCGATGGTCACGAACATGCGGCAGGCCGCCTCGCTGACTGCAGGCAGGCGCGTGCGCGCGCGTTTGACCTGGTCCTCGAACGCTTTCAGCCCCCTCGGCAGTCCATCGTCGCCGATGAAGGCGCGGTCGCAGATCGCGGCAACGAGGTCGGCGCGCAGGTCGTCGACATTGGCGACCGCACGCAGCTGCAGCGCCGCCTGCTCGAAGCCCTTGAGGTTTTTTTCCAGCTGGCGCATCTGCTCCTTCAGCACCAGGCGCATCAGCCGCACCACGCCGGCGCGCATCGAGTCCCGGGCGACGCTTCCGACATCAAACAGGCGGATCGCCACGCTGTCGCCTTCGTCGGCCAGCGCAGGGTAACCGGTGACCCTGCGTCCGGCGCGGGTGAAGGTGATGGTCGGCGGCAGCTCGCCGAAATCCCAGGCGCGTATGCCCTCGCGCTCGATGCCGGTGCTGGTTTCGCCGAAGGTCAGCTGCGCCGCCTCGCCGAGCTGCTGCTTCAGCGCGGCGAGGTCGCGGCCGGAGGCGAGCTCGCGGCCCGATTCGTCGACGACGCGGTAATTGCAGCGCAGGTGCGGCGGATAGTCGATGGCGGCGGCATCTTCGCGCGCGAGCGGCGCGCCGGCGGTGCGCGAGGCGTAACGCGCCACCGCATCGGCGAACGCGCCCTGCGTGGCACCTTCCGTTTGCAGGAATTTCGTGACATGTTCGGTCGGCGGCGTCAGGTGGCGGCGCCAGTTTTTCGGCAGCGCCTTGAAGGCAAACGCGACCTTGTCGCGGACCATGCCCGGCACCAGCCAGTCGAAGGCGGCCGCCTCCAGCTTGTTCAGCAGCGCCAGCGGTACCGTCGCGGTGATGCCGTCCAGCGGATGGCCGGGATCGAAACGGTATTTGAGTTTCAGGTCGATCTCCCCCGTGCGTACACTGTCCGGAAACTGTTCTTCGGTGATGTCCTCGGCGGCGTGGCGCATCAGGTAGTCGCGCGTCAGCCTCAGGTGGTCGGCGTTTTTCTGCTCGATGTCCCTGCGCCATTTCTCGAAACCCGCGCCGTTGACGATGTCCGGCGGAATCAGCGCGTCATAAAAGGCGTAGATCACTTCGTCGCTGACCAGCACGTCGCGTTTACGCGCCTTGTGTTCGAGTTCCTGGACTTCCTTAATAAGTCTTTGATTATATTGAATAAATTTTGCATCCGTGGCGTAATCACCGGCTACCAGTGCCTGTCGGATGAATATTTCGCGCGCCTCTTTCGGATTGATCGCACCGTAATGCACGCGGCGTTTTGACACGATGGTGAGCCCGTACAGGGTCACCCGCTCGAACGCAGCGACCATCGCGCGTTCGCGTTCCCAGTGCGGATCAAAATAATGGCGGTCGACCAGGTCGCGCGCCAGCGGTTCTATCCACTCGGGTTCGATGCGCGCGACGCTGCGCGCATACAGCCGCGCGGTGTCTACCAGTTCGCCGGCCATCACCCATTTCGGCTGCGCCTTGCGCAGGCCCGAGCCGGGAAAGATGGTGAACTTGATGCCGCGCGCGCCCAGGTATTCGCCTTCCTCGTTTTTGAAACCGATGTTGCCGAGCAGGCCGGCGAGCAGCGCGCGGTGTATCTGTTCGTGCGAGGCCGGGGTTTCGTTGGCGTGCATGCCGAGCTCGGCGACCAGGGACGCGAGCTGGCTGTGGATGTCTCGCCATTCGCGCAGCCGCCGCTGCGACAGGAACTGTTCGGCCAGTTCCTGCGCCAGCTTGCGGTTGGATTTTTTGTGTTTGATCGACTCGCCGAAAAACTCCCATAGCTTGAGGTAGCCGGTGAAATCGGACTTGGCGTCGGCGAATTGCGCATGCGCTCGGTCGGCGGCCTCGGCTTTTTCGAACGGCCGCTCGCGCGGATCCTGCACCGACAGCGCGGAAGCGATGATCAGCACTTCGTGCAGGCAGTTCTCCTGTTTCGCAGCGATGATCATGCGCGCGATGCGCGGGTCGATCGGAAACTTCGCGAGCTGCCAGCCCACCGGCGTCAGCTGCTTCTGCGCGTCGACCGCGCCGAGCTCGGCCAGCAGCTGGTAGCCGTCGGCGATCATCCGCGGCGTCGGCGCCTCCAGGAAGGGAAAATCCTCGACGTCGCCGATGCGCAGCGCCTTCATGCGCAGGATCACGTGCGCCAGCGAGGAGCGCAGGATTTCCGGATCGGTGTACTGCGGCCGCGCGTTGTAGTCGTCCTCGTCAAAAAGCCGGATCGCCACGCCGGCGGCGACGCGCCCGCAGCGCCCGGCGCGCTGGTCGGCCGAGGCGCGCGCGATCTTCTCGATCTGCAGCTGCTCGACCTTGTTGCGGTAGCTGTAGCGGTTGATGCGCGCCAGGCCGCTGTCGATCACGTAGCGAATGCCGGGCACGGTCAGCGAGGTTTCGGCGACGTTGGTCGCGAGCACGATGCGGCGCCCGGAATGCGGCCTGAACACCTCCGCCTGTTCCTCGTACGACAGCCGCGCATACAACGGCAGGATTTCCGCGCCTCGCGGGTGATGTTTGCGCAGGGCCTCGGCGGTTTCACGAATCTCGCGCTCGCCGGGCAGGAACACCAGCACGTCGCCGCCCGAATTTCCGGCCAAAGGCTCACGCCACAGTTCGGCGACGGCATCGACGATCGCCTCGTCGAGATCCTGTTCTTCCTGCTTTTCGTTTTTGGCCAGCGGGTGATAACGCACTTCCACCGGATAGGTGCGGCCCGACACTTCGATCACCGGCGCAGGTTTTCCGTTCACGGCAAAATGCTGCGCAAACCGTTCGGCGTCTATGGTCGCCGAGGTGACGACGATCTTGAG
>JBFWOE010000034.1:0-12488 GCA_050250695.1 Burkholderiales bacterium | reverse complement strand
GATAACGCACTTCCACCGGATAGGTGCGGCCCGACACTTCGATCACCGGCGCAGGTTTTCCGTTCACGGCAAAATGCTGCGCAAACCGTTCGGCGTCTATGGTCGCCGAGGTGACGACGATCTTGAGATCGGGCCGCCGCGGCAGCAGCCGGCGCAGGTACCCCAGCAGGAAATCGATGTTCAGGCTGCGCTCGTGAGCCTCGTCGATGATCAGCGTGTCATAGGCACGCAGGTCGCGGTCGCCCTGGGTCTCGGCGAGCAGGATGCCGTCGGTCATCAGCTTGATGTAGGTGTGCTGCGACAGCCTGTCGAAAAACCGCACCTTGTAGCCGACGGCGTGGCCCAGCGGGCTTTTCAGTTCATGGGCGATGCGCGTTGCAACGGTGCGCGCGGCGATGCGCCGCGGCTGGGTGTGGCCGATCAGGCCGTGCACGCCGCGCTGCAGTTCCAGGCAAATCTTGGGTAACTGCGTCGTTTTGCCGGAGCCGGTCTCGCCGCAGACGATGACCACCTGGTTCTCCGCTATCGCCCGCGCGATGTCCCCGCGCCTGGCCACCACAGGCAGGTCTTCCGGATACGCCGGCCGCGGCAGGTTGCGCAGGCGCTGTTCGCTGTCGATTTTCAATTCGGGTTCCGCCGCGGCGGATTGTAGCAACTGACCCGTTTTCCCCCTCGCCGGACGCCGCTCAAGAAAATCCGCAGCGGGACGTTAATTTCCATGCACCGGGGAATACCCGCAGGCTCCGCGGAATGATCCACGGTACCGGTGCAGAACACTGGAGAAACCGCATGATCAGATTCATGACTTTGCTGGCCGTCCTGCTGCCGGCGGTTCCGCTGAACGCCGCGGCACAGGCTGTGCCGCGCCAGAATTCCATCGCGCTCGGCGCGGTCGAGTCGCAGTATGTAAGAATCGCCGACGGCGTATTCCTGGACGCGCGGCTTGCGCCCTCCGGAAAACCGGTCGAAATCTGGAGCGATGTGCGCCTGCGCGCTTCCGGCAAAAAGCCTTCGCGCAACGAAATGGCGAAAAATCCGGAAGCGATGACCGTCGTCAGGGGCGATGTGGTCGAAGTTGCGATAGCAGTGCTGCCCGAAAACGCCACCGGTCCCCTGTCCGAGACGACGCGGATCACGCAACGCCTGGCCACCGCCGGCAGCACGATGGCCCGCAGATTCGAACAAGCACTGCGGCCCGCGGTCACGCTGGCGAAGCGCTTCGACGACGGGGCGCACGCGCAGTTCGATACGGAGCGGCAGAGCGGCTTCTGATCCAGGCGGCAAGATTCAGCGCAGTGACAGCGCTCCGAGGCGCGCATTGCGCTCGGCCGGCGTCAATCCTGTCAGCGCGCGCACGGCCTCGTAGAACCGCGGCAGGTCGCCGTCGACGGAGGCCAGCAGCGCCCGGAATGCCGGCACCTGCTGCGTGTATACCGCCACCGCGGCGAGGTGCGCATTGCCCAGCGGCTGCGCGAACCAGCGGTCGTAGCCGGAAAATCCGTCCCAGTCCTGCTTGCGCTGCAGGTAATGATTCTTCAGGGCAGCGAAAACCGCGGCCTTGCGCCGGCGTTTTTCATCGGCTGGCGCCGGCCCGGCATACAGCGCCGCAAGTTCGGTGCGCGCCTGCGCGACCAGCGCGCGGAAATCCTCGCGGTAGCGCCGCAGGGATTCATATCGTTTGCGGTCCGCCTCGCTGCCGTGCGCCGCCAGCCAGCGCGCGACGCCCGCCTCTTCGACCACCGTGGCGAAGGATTCGTTGAACACGGTGTCGTCTTTCACGTAGACCACCTGGTGCGCGAGTTCATGGAACAGCAGCCGCGCCAGTTCCGGCTCGGGGTAATGGATGAAGGTGTTGAGCACCGGGTCGGCGAACCAGCCGATGGTCGAATACGCCGGCACGCCGCCGACATAGACGTCGTTGCCGGCGCCGGCCATCTCCCGCGCGTAGGCGCGGGCTTCTTCTTCACTGAAATACCCGCGGTAGTTCACGCAGCCGGCGACAGGGAAACACCATTGCCGCGGCGCGACCGAGAATTCGGGCGCAGCGAACACGTTCCACACCACGAACGGGCGCGCGAGGTCGGCGTAGCTGCGGTAACTGCGATTGTCGGGAAGTCCGAGTTCGCGGCTGGCGTAATCGCGGATGCGCAGCGCGCGCAAGAGTTGTGCACGCAGCGCCGGTTCCAGTGCCGGATCTTCGAGCAGGCGTTCGATCGGCACCTCGCGCTGCCAGATCCCGAATTGTCCGCCCACCGACTGCAGGTAGTAGTTCAGGTTGCCGCAGCCGCCGAGCAGCAACAACACGGCCAGTGCCGCGGCCTTGCGCATCATGCCGCCGGCGCGAAGCGCCCGTGCGCCAGGAATTCGCCGCATTGTTCGGCCACCTCGCGCGAAACCAGCATTTCGCTGTGACTCACTTCGAGCAGGATGCGGGCATGCGCGCCGGGAATTTCGGTCTCGGCGACGGTGACCGCACCGTCGTGGGGGCGCGGCAGGTCGGGGGCGATCAGCCAGCCCAGCCCAAGGCCGCGCGTGCCGGCGATCACGCCGACGGCTTCGGCGCGTATCGCGGGCCGCGCACCGTCCAGCCATTCGGCGATGCTGCGGCCCAGCAGTGCGGCACCGCCCGGAAACTGCGCCAGCCGTTGCGCGGCAAAACTGCCGGTGTACGGCGTACCGACCAGCACCAGCCGGCCACAATGCATTTCAGGCGTGGTTTCGAGCATTTTCAGTGCAATCAGTCCGCCGAGGCTGTGGCCGACGATGTGCACGCGCGGCGCGGCGAATTTTTTGCAGAACTGCGCGAGCCGCGCGGCATTTTCGCTCAGCGTCAGCTGCACCGACGGATAGGAATAGGTGTGTGTGTCGAAACCGCGCTGCGCGATGCGCCGCGCCAGCCAGCCCATCACCATGCCGTGCAGCCACAGGCCGTGGACCACGATCACCGGTTCGGCGCCGTTCCTGGTATCCGCGCCGGAATCATTCATAACTAATTGTTTTTATTGATTTTTTTATCACTACACGGTGCCGTCGCCGAATATCGTCACGGCATCCCCCAAGTGTTCGGCGTCACCCCAGCGCCCCGCGCTCCAGCGGCCGTTTTCGCAGGCGAACCAGTTGAGGCTGGCGTTGACCAGCGGCACCGGCCGAGATTCCTGCAGCGGCAGCCCGGTGGCGATACGCCAGGCGCAGTCGAGTACCAGGCCATGGGTCACCACGGCGATGGTCTGATCCGCATGGCGCGCGGCGATGTCCTCCAGCGCGGCGCGGATGCGCGCCATGAAAGCCACGGGGCTTTCGCCGCCGGGCACTGCGAACTCCGGATCGCGTGTCATGAAGCGCGCATGCACTTCGGGATCGTGCCTTTCCATGTCGGCGCGTGTCATGCCCTCGAAGATGCCGAAGTGGCGCTCGCGCAGCCGCGCGTCGGCGACGATGGCGTGCCCGGTCTGCGCGGCGATGCATTCCGCGGTGCGCCACGCGCGCGGCAGGTCGCTGGAATAAAGCGTGTCGAACGGCTGCGACTTCAGCCGTTCGCCGAGGCGCTGCGCCTGCCACAGGCCGCGTTCGGTCAGCGGGCTGTCGAGTTGTCCCTGCATGCGGCGTTCGGTGTTCCACAGCGTTTCGCCGTGGCGGATCAGGATCAGCTGGGTCATCGCATGGTGTATGGAAAGGACGCCCTATTCTAACGGTTATACTCGGCGCGATGACCGTCACCGACCTGCTGCAACCCGAAATCCTGATCCTCGCACCGTTGATCGTGTTCGCGGCGTACGTGGTGTTCGGCATTTCCGGTTTCGGTTCGACGCTGATCGCAGTGCCGCTGCTCGCGCACCTGTTCCCGCTGAAGTTCGTGGTGCCGTTTTTCGTGCTGATCGACTGCGTGGGAGCGTTCAACATGGGACTGCGCCTGCGCGCCGACGTGATGCGCCGCGAACTGCTGATGCTGCTGCCGTTCATGGCGCTGGGCATCATCGGGGGAGTCTGGCTGCTGGTGCGCGTCAGTCCCGAGCTGCTGATCGGGGGACTCGGCCTGTTCGTGGTGTTCTTCGGCGCGTCCTACGTGATCAAGCGCGGCAGGGGATTTCCGCTGCCGCACTGGGCCGGCGCGCCGATCGGCGTCTTCGGCGGCGCAACTTCGGCGGTGTTCGGCATCGGCGGCCCGATCTACGTGTTTTTCCTCGCCGGCCGCAACGCAGCGCCGGCGCAGATCCGCGCCACGATGCCGATGATCTTCATGTTCACCACGCTCGCGCGCATCGTGCTGTTCATCGCCGCCGGGCTCTACTCGCCGGCCGCGCTGGTCGCCGCGGCCGCGCTGCTGCCGGTGATGGCGCTGGGCGTGTGGACCGGCCACCACCTGCATCTCAACATGCAGCAGCAGACTGTGATCCGCATCATGGGGGCGTTGCTGGTGGTCAGCGGGATTTCCCTGTTGGTCCGGGCGCTGAACTCATGACGGGTCCGCCGGCGCCCGGCCTTTCGCCACCGACAAAACAGGCGTAATCAGCAACTGCCCGGATCAGGAAAGTTCGGGCTCCGCACCCTCGAGCACCGGCCGCTCGCGTCCCCGGGGGCGGTATTTCCGCCGCAGGCGGCCCAACTGGCGCCCGAACCTCGAGTCCAGCTGACCGCCGAATGCCGCGTGAATTTCCGCCAGATAGACCTCATGCAGCAGCAGCGTCTCGATCACGTATACGATCGAATAATCTTGGGCGAAGGAAGCCTTGGCTGTACCGGAAAATGACGCGATCAGCATGCTGCCGCTGTCAACCGTCGCGGTGAGCATCCGGTCCGAAGGCGGGCCATGCGGTTCACCATCCCCTTCGTGCGGGATCAGCTGCAGGCGTTTGTGCGGCTTCAGTCCGGTGATCGTCTTGCCGAACACGATCAGCCGCGCCATCACGCCGCGGCGGGCGGCATCGGCCAGCGCAGCGGCATGAGGTTCGATCAGCCTGACCGGACCTTTCATCCAGATGTGGGCACGCGCCCGTTCGATCATGTCCGTGAGCTTGCGCCGGACTTCCTCCTCGCCCCGGAAAATCGACACATAGGCATTGTCAGCAGCCTTCGCGCTGCTGCGCATCGCCCGTACCACGTCCTCGCACAGCTCGCTGGTGGTGCGCTGGACGCCACGGAAAAACTGTTCCGGGTCAACCGGGACATAACGCACGGGATTTTCCGTGACCGGCTGGATTGCGCCCCGCGCCTGCAGTGCATGCAGGGTGCTGTAGACGTTGGCCCGGGGCAAAACGGCCCGCTTGGCGATCTCGTAGGCCGTCGCCGGATGTGCCGCAGAAAGCGCCTCGTAGGCACGTGCCTCGTAATCGGTAAACCCGAGCCGTCGCAATGCCTCCGCCAGCGGTGTTCCGGTACGCGCAGGACGAATGCCGAGCTTTTTTGCAGGAAACTGTGGCATAGTAGTTTTTAATACTACTTCCATGGATGCCTAAGGGCAAAAACCATGCAAACGACCATGCGATCCACCCTGTTGCCGGCTGCCATTTTTGCCCTGATCGCCGGCTGCGCAGCAACTCCTCAGCATCCGCCCGAAGCCGCGCCACGGGCCGCCGCCTGCCCGGCGGGCGTGCCGGAAGGTGCGCGCTGCCTGCGCGGCCAGGATTCGGCGAAAGCGCACTACCTGATCGTCATGCCCGCACAATGGAGCGGCGTGCTGGTCGTGCATGCCCATGGCGGACCGCCGCTCGGCGAACCCAAGGCCTCGCGCGCTGATGCGGATATCAAGCGCTGGGCCATCACCGTGAAGCAGGGCCATGCCTGGGCGGGCTCTGTGTTCCGCCAGGGCGGTTTTGCCGTCACCACCGCCGCCGAGGACACGGATCGGGTGCGCCGCATATTCGTGGAGCATGTCGCCAAGCCGCGGCGCACGCTGTTGCACGGGCAGTCCTGGGGCGCGATGGTCGCCACCAGGGCGGCCGAGCTGTTCCCTGAATCGTGGGACGGCATGCTGCTCACCAGTGGCGTCGTCGCCGGCCCCGCCACCTATGATTTCCGGCTCGACCTCCGGGTGATTTACCAGTACCTCTGCAACAACCACCCGCGGCCCGATGAAGCGCAATACCCGCTGTGGATGGGCCTTCCGGCCGGCAGCAAACTCGCCATGGCCGATCTTGCTGCACGCATGAATGAATGCCTGGGCCTGAACAAGCCGGCAGCGAAGCGCACCCCGGAACAGGCACGCCGCGTGCGTACCATTGTCGATGTCGTGCGCATCCCCGAGAAGGCGATCTTCGTCCACCTGAGATGGGGCACATTCACGCTGCGGGATGTCGTCAGCCGCACCGGCGCCAGCCCCTTTGGCAACGAGAACGTGCGTTACCGGGGCTCGGACAATGATGCCGCCCTGAACGCGGGCGTGAAGCGCTACCGCGCCGACCCGGCGGCTGCGGCCCGTTTTGCGGCTGACGTGGATTACGCCGGGCGATTCAAAATGCCCGTGCTGGAAGCACACGCCATCAACGACCCGAACGTCTTCGTTGAAGGCAGCAACACCCTGCGACAGCGCATGGAGGCTGCCGGCACCAGCGCGCGGCTGGTTCAGGCCTTTGTCGATTCGAACCAGCACAGCTACTGGGGGGACGCGATGTATCCCCCCCTTTTCGAAGCCCTGCTGAACTGGGTGGACAAGGGCGATAAACCCACCCCCGCCGGCATCGCCGCGCGTTGCAAGGCGATGCGTGCCGCAAAGCCTTCAGACTGCCGTTTTGTACCCGGCTACCAGCCCAAACCCCTGGACTCGAGGATTCCGGCACGCTGACCCATCATGCAAGCCGCGGATGCCGGCCAGAACAACCACGGTTCCGGATAGGGCTCAGCCATTGCCGAGAAACTTCGCAATCCGCTCCACGCCTACACGCAATACCGCCACCGGCTGTGTGTACGCGAACCGCACGTGTTCACGCGCGGCGTTGACGCCGAAATCGATCCCGGGCGCGATCGCCACGCCCGCCTGTTCCAGCAGCTCGCGCGCAAAGACGAAACTGTCGTCCGTGAATTTCGAACAGTTGGCGTAGATGTAGAACGCGCCCTGCGGCAGCTGCGGCACGCCGAAACCGAGTTCGCGCAGTGCCGGCAGCAGGTAGTCCCGCCGCGCGCGGAATTCCTCGCGCCGGGCATCGAGCAGCGCCAGCGTGTCCGGCTCGAAGGCGGCAAGCGCCGCATGCTGCGCCGGAGTCGGTGCAGCGAGGAAAAAGTTCTGCGCCAGGCGATCGATGGCCTTGACGTAATGCTCCGGGGCCACCATCCAGCCGAGGCGCCAGCCTGTCATGCCGAAATACTTGGAAAAGCTGTTGATGACGAACACGTCATCGCGCTGCGCCAGCGCGGTCCGCGCCTCACCGTCGTAGACCAGGCCGTGGTAGATCTCGTCGACGATCAGCGCGCCGTTGCGCGCGGCGGCAAACCGCGCCATCGCCTGCAGTTCATCCGCGGCGAGCAGCGTGCCGGTCGGATTCGACGGCGTGGCCACCAGCGCGGCCACGGTGCGTGCGCCCCAGTGGCGCTCGAGGTGTGCGCAGCGCAACTGGTAATTGCTGTCGGGACCTGCGGCTATGCCCACCGGCACGCCTTCCATCAGTTGCACGAAATGGCGGTTGGCGGGATAACCGGGGTCGGCAAGCAACACCTCGTCGCCGGAATCGACCAGCGCCGCCATCGCCAGAAGCAGCGCGCCCGAAGCGCCCGGGGTGACGATGATGCGGCGGGCATCGACCGCGACGCCATGGCGCGCTTCGTAAAATCGGGCGATGGCCTGCCGCAGCACGGGCATGCCCTGCGCCGGCGTGTAAAACATGTCGCCCCGGGCCACGGCGCGCGCGCCGGCCGCGCTCACCGGTTCCGGCGTCGGAAAATCGGGTTCGCCGATTTCCATGTGGATGATGCTGCGCCCTGCGGCTTCGAGTTCTTTCGCCCGCGCCAGCAGCACCATGACATGAAACGGCTCGATGGCGCCGACGCGGCGCGCCAGCGGCCAACCCTTGCGTACCGGCAGATCGGTCCTGTCAGTCATAGACGCATATCGTTGGGTGTTGGTGATGCTCCGACACTACCAAAAAATGCGGAGCCGCGGACTTCTTGCACATGCTTGCCAAACGGAAATTCATCTTGCAAATCAGCCCCCAAGCGCCCATACTCCGCGCCGGCGGTTGGATGTCAGTCTATTCTTCGCGCCCCTTCCGGGCGCCTCTGTTTGGTCTTCTCCAATTGGTCAATTGATGGCGCGTCCAATCCCGGGCGCGCATCACCACACTTCGGAGAAGCAGCATGGCTACCATCGGCACCGTAAAATTTTTCAACGCGACCAAGGGTTTTGGCTTCATCCAGCCGCAGGACGGATCCAAGGACGTCTTCGTCCACATTTCCGCGGTGGAACGCGCCGGCATGAAAACCCTGGCCGAAAACCAGCAGGTGTCGTTCGACATCGAACGCGGCCAGGACGGACGCTCTTCGGCCGTCAACCTGGCCGCAGTCTGAGCCCGGGCGGTCCGGCAACGGTCCGCTTCCGTTCCGAACAGCGCGGCGCGCGGATCCCCGCGCGCCGTACGCATTCCAGATTCCAAGAGGGCCGCAGATGTCCAAAGAAGAGATGGTCGAATTCGAGGGCGTCATCGACGAAGTGCTGCCCAACACCATGTTCCGCGTGACGCTGGAAAACGGCCACGCGGTCACCGCCTATGCGTCGGGAAAAATGCGCAAGCACCGCATCCGCATCCTCGCCGGCGACAAGGTCACTGTCGAAATTTCGCCCTATGACCTGAGCAAGGGCCGCATCAGCTTCCGCCACAAGGACGAACGCGCCGGCCCGCCGCCGGGTGCGCGGCCGTTTTACCAGAAGCGTTGAGAGCTTCCGCGCCTCATCTGCTTCGCGCCACCCGCTTTACATCATCTTTTCCGGCGCCCCGCTTTTGCCGCGGGGGCGACACCGGGCAGCGGCAACGCCGTCTTGTACTTGACCTGCTTCAGCGCAAAGCTCGATTTCAGGTTGCCCACGCCGGGGATCTTCGCCAGGAAATCGACGATAAAGCGTTCCAGTGCCTGCACGTCGGCCACCATCACCCGCAGCATGTAGTCTGAGTCCCCGGTCATCAGGTAACACTCCATGACCTCGGGCCGCTCGCCGATCGCGCGTTCGAAAATCTCCAGCGCCTTCTCCACCTGGCGCTCCAGCCGCACCTGGATGAATACCGACACCGTCAGCCCGAGCGCCAGCGCGTCCAGCAGCGTCACGTAACGGCTGATCAGCCCGCCCTCTTCCAGCCGCCGCACACGCGCCAGGCAGGGCGACGGCGACAGGTTCACCGCGCGCGCCAGCTCGACATTGGACATCCGCGCATTGTCCTGAAGACGGGCGAGGATTTTCCAGTCTGTTGCATCAAGATCGATATTCGGCATTATATGCTTTCAATTTTTTATTATACGGAATTATATGCTTATATAATGTTTAAAAACAAGAAGATACGAAACCCTGTTCCGCGGCCTTGCGCGTAACATCCCGCTGGTGCGCGCGCCTCCGCGCGCGGAGGAAGTGTCATGACCAACCTGTCCGCTCATTTATCCAATTTGTCTGCCGCCTTCTGGCGGGTGATGCCCGCCGACCCCGACCCCGTCGAAACCCGCGAATGGCTCGACGCCTTCAATTCGCTGATCGAATCCGGCGGCCGTGAACGCGCGACCTACCTGCTGCGCAAGCTGCTCGACGAAGCACGCGCGAAACGCGTGCCGATGCCGCCGGTGCTGAACACACCGTACTGCAATTCGATCGCGCTGTCGGAACAGCCGCAATTTCCCGGCAACCTCGACATCGAGGCGCGCATTTCCGCCATCGTGCGCTGGAACGCGCTGGCGATGGTGGTGCGCGCCAACCGCGGTGCCGCGGAACTCGGCGGCCATATAGCCACCTATGCTTCGATCGCCGACCTCTTCGAGGTCGGCTACAACCATTTTTTCCGCGCTGGCCAGGACGGCGACGCGGTGTTTTTCCAGCCGCACGCCTCCCCCGGCGTGTATGCGCGGGCCTGGCTCGAAGGACGCCTTACCGATTCGCATCTCGAAAACTACCGGCGCGAAACCGGCGGTCCCGGCACCGGCCTGTCGTCGTACTGCCATCCCTGGCTGATGCCGGATTTCTGGCAATTCCCCAACGCCTCGATGGGACTGGGCCCGGTCAACGCCATCTATCAGGCGCGTTTCATGCGTTATCTCGAACACCGCGGCATCCGCCAGACCGCCGGACGCAAGGTCTGGGCTTTCGTCGGCGACGGCGAGATGGACGAACCGGAATCACTGGCCGGCCTGTCGCTCGCCGCGCGCGAGGGCCTCGACAACCTGATCTTCGTCGTCAACTGCAACCAGCAGCGCCTCGACGGACCGGTGCGCGGCAACGGTTCGCTGGTCCAGGAACTCGAAGGCCTGTTTTCGGGAGCCGGCTGGCACGTGAACAAGCTGCTGTGGGGTTCGGAATGGGATCCGCTGTTCGCGCGCGACAGCGACAACGTGATTCTGCGGCGCCTGCACGAGACGGTGGACGGCGAATTCCAGAAATATGCCGCCACCGACGGCCGTTTCAACCGTGAACATTTTTTCAACAAGGATCCGGAGCTGCAGGCGCTGGTGTCGCACCTCTCCGACGAGGACATCGACCGCCTGCGCCGCGGCGGCCACGACCCGGTGAAGATTTACGCCGCCTATCATGCGGCGGTTCATCATCAGGGCCGGCCGACGGTGATCCTCGCACAGACCAAAAAAGGCTACGGCATGGGCCACTGGGGCCAGGGCAAGATGGGCGCGCACCAGCAGAAAAAACTCGAGGACGACGCGCTGCTTGCCTTCCGCGACCGCTTCGCGGTGCCGATACCGGACGCCGACGTCAAGGCGCTCAAGTTCTGGAGGCCCGCCGCCGACAGCCCGGAGATGCGTTACCTGCACGCGCGGCGCGCAGCCCTAGGCGGTTACCTGCCCCGTCGCATCACCACCGCGCCGAAACTCGCGACACCCGCGTTCGACGCCTACGGGCGCATCAGCGAAGGCTCGGGCGCGCGCGAGGAATCGACGACCATGAGTTTCGTCAGGATGCTGTCACAGATGCTGAAGGACCCGGTGATCGGCAAACACATCGTGCCCATAGTCGCCGACGAGGCGCGCACCTTCGGCATGCAGTCGCTGTTCCGCCAGGTCGCGATCTATTCGCCGTTCGGCCAGCTCTACGAACCCGAGGACCGCGACGAGCTGCTCTATTACAAGGAAGCGCGCGACGGCCAGATCCTCGAGGAAGGCATCAACGAGGCCGGCGCGATCTCGTCGTGGATCGCCGCTGCCACCAGTTACAGCGTGCACGGCACGCCGATGCTGCCGTTCTACGTGTTCTATTCGATCTTCGGCTTCCAGCGCATCGGCGACCTGATCTGGCAGGCGGGAGACTGCCGTTCGCGGGGTTTCCTGATCGGCGCCACCGCCGGCCGCACCACGCTGTCGGGCGAAGGCCTGCAGCACCAGGACGGCTCGTCGCAACTGATCGCCAGCACGGTGCCCAACTGCCGTGCCTGGGATCCGGCCTACGGCTACGAAGTGGCGGCGATCGTGCAGGACGGCGCGCGGCGCATGCTCGAAGACCAGGAGGACGTGTTTTATTACATCACCGTGATGTACGAGAACTACGCGCAGCCGGCGATGCCCGCAGGCGTGCGCGACGACATCCTGCGCGGCATGTATCAGCTGCAGTCGCGGCCGGATGCGCAGGTGCAGCTGCTCGGCAGTGGCACCATCCTGCGCGAGGCGATCGCCGCGGCGGAACTGCTGGAAAAGGATTTCGGCATCAATGCCAACGTCTGGAGTGTCACCAGCTGGAGCGAACTGCGCCGCGACGGCATGGCCTGCGCGCGCCACAACCGGTTGAACCCCGCGGCGCAGCGCCAGGTTTCGCACGTCGAAACGCTGCTGTCCGCGCAAAACGGACCGGTCGTCGCGGCTTCGGACCATGTCACCGCCGTGCCCGACCTGATCCGCGCCTACGTGCCGCAGCCTTACGTCACGCTGGGCACCGACGGCTACGGCCGCAGCGACACCCGCGAAAACCTGCGGCGCTTCTTCGAAATGGATCGCCACCACATCGTTGTCGCCGCGCTGGCGGCGCTGGCGGACGAAGGCAGAACCGACCGGGCGAAAGTCGCCGGGGCGATCAGCCGCTACGGCATCGCGGCGGCGGCAGCCGCTCCCTGGGAAAACTGAAGCCGGCTCAGGCGGCGCGACGGCGCGATGACGCGACGGATTTGCGGCGCGGCACGCGCCGCTTCGCCGGCAAAACCGCCGGCGTGTTGCGCAGCCCGTCGAGGAACACGTCGATCAACTGGCCGTGATCCTTGGCCTTCGGAATCGCTTCCGGATCCATTACCAGCTTGCTGATCAGGCCGTTGACCATGGCGTGCAGGCCCACCGCAGTGCCGCGCGCATCCAGCCCCCGCGGCAACTGGCCG
>JBFWOE010000033.1:0-23759 GCA_050250695.1 Burkholderiales bacterium | reverse complement strand
GCGCGGTAGCGGTGGGCGGATTTGCGCTGTGGAATGCCAAGCCCGCGGCGCCGCAGGTGACTTTCGTGTCGCTGAAGGGCGAAAAAATCACCACTGCCGGCCTGCTCGGCAAGGTGGTGCTGGTGAATTTCTGGGCCACCGACTGCGTAATCTGCATCCGGGAGATGCCGGAAATCACCGCCACCTACCACAAGTACCGGGTGCGGGGATTTGAAACCATTGCGGTGGCGATGAAATACGATCCGCCGAATCACGTGATCGACTATGTCGAAAAGAACCGCCTGCCGTTTACCGTTTCACTGGATCCTCTGGGCGAACTGGCCAGGGCTTTCGGCGAGGTCCGGCTGACACCGACGACGTTCGTGATTGACCGCCAGGGCAGGCTGGTCGCGCGCATACTCGGCGAACCGGATTTCGCCAGGCTGCACGCACTGCTCGAGGAAAAGCTCGCCGAATCCTGAGCAGGCATCAGGTGATGCCGGCTTCGTGCGCCTGCTGGTCGGCGTGGTACGACGAGCGCACCAGCGGACCGCTTGCGGCATGCTGGAAACCCATGCGCTGTGCTTCTGCGGAATACATTTCGAAAACAGCGGGTTCGACGTAGCGCAGCACCGGCAGGTGATGCACCGAAGGCTGCAGGTACTGGCCGATGGTCAGCATGTCGACGTCGTGGTCGCGCAGGTCGCGCATCACCTGCAGGATTTCCCCGTCGGTTTCGCCGAGGCCCACCATCAGGCCGGATTTCGCCGGGGTCTGCGGGAAACGCGCCTTGAAATCCTTCAGCAGCTTCAGCGAGTGCGCGTAATCCGAGCCGGGGCGCGCCTGCCTGTACAGGCGCGGCACGGTTTCGAGGTTGTGGTTCATCACGTCGGGCGGGCATTCGGACAGGATGTCGAGCGCAATGTCGAGGCGGCCGCGGAAGTCCGGCACCAGGATCTCGATGCGGGTCTGCGGCGAGCGCTCGCGCACCGCGCGGATGCAGTCCTTGAAATGCTGTGCGCCGCCGTCGCGCAGGTCATCGCGGTCGACGCTGGTGATCACCACGTATTTCAGTTTCAGCGCGGCGATGGTGCCCGCCAGGTGCCGCGGCTCGTCGGGGTCCGGCGGTTTTGGCCGGCCATGGGCGACGTCGCAGAACGGGCAGCGCCGCGTGCACAGGTCGCCGAGTATCATGAACGTCGCCGTGCCTTTGCCGAAACATTCGCCGATGTTGGGGCACGAGGCTTCCTCGCACACCGTGTGCAGTTTCTGTTCGCGCAGGATGTCCTTGATTTCCTGGAAGCGCGCGCTGTTGCCCAGGCGCACGCGGATCCAGTCGGGCTTTTTCAGCGGTGCGGACGGCACCACCTTGATCGGGATGCGCGCGGTCTTCGCCTGCCCTTTCTGTTTTTCGCCGGCGCTGCTCATCGCAGTGTTTTCCTGATGCACTGGATCAGGCGGCTGCCGATCAGCGACTTGCGGTCGATGATGCCCAGGTCCCGGGTGCGCGTGACTTTCAGGCCGGCGTAGCCGCAGGGGTTGATGACCTGAAACGGTTTCAGGTCGACATCCACGTTCAGCGCCAGGCCGTGATAACAGCAGCCGTTTTTGACGCGCAGGCCCAGCGCAGCCACCTTGGCGCCATCGACGTAGACCCCGGGTGCATCGCTGTTGCCGTTGGCCCTGATGCCGTAACTGGCCAGCAGGGTGACCACCGCGTGTTCCATCCGGCGCACCAGCGGCCGGATCGTCAGGCCACGGCGCTTCAGATCGAGCAGCAGGTAGGCGACGATCTGGCCGGGACCGTGGTAGGTGATTTGCCCGCCGCGATCCACGCGTACCACCGGTATGCCGTTGTCCACCCGCGGCCAGTGTTCGGACTTGCCGGCGATGCCTACGGTGTACACCGGCGGATGTTCAAGCAGCCACAATTCATCCCGCGTCGCTGGGCCGCGTGTCAACGTGAATTCACGCATGCGCTCCAGCGCGGCCGCGTACGGCACCAGCCCCAGCTGCCGTACGACCAGCGGTTCGGAGGCAATCGGGGCGGGATTTACGGAGAGCCTGTGCACCAGGTCAACCTTGTGATTCGACCGCAGGACGCGGGGCGCGCCTGCGCTGAATGATGGGATAATTCGCGCCATTATAAATCCTTCGGGAGACCGCAGTGCGCGTGAATTTCCGTCGGGCGTTGCTGGTCTGGGTGTGCTGCATCAGCACCCAGGTCATCGCCGCGGCGCAGGACAACGATTACGGCACCAGCCTGAGCCGCATCTATTTTGCCCACCAGCGATTGCTCGCGGTGCGCGACGCCTGCGCCCGGGCGGTTCCCGCGCAGGCGAAGGCCGCGGAAAAGGCGTATGCGGCGTGGCGGGCGCGCCACAAGGCGCTGCTCGACGAACTCGACGCGCGGCTGGCGCGGATGATCCGCGGCATTTCGAAAGACGAACAGGAATACGCTCGCAACGTCGGCAAATACGAAGGCGCGATCCTCGAATACCGCAACGGGCAGCGCGAACAGATACTCGCCCAGCCGCGCGACGGCATGGAACAGGGGTGTGCGGAATTCCGCGATTACCTGACCGGATCGGGCTCGGATTTCAACGTTGAATACGCGGAAGAGCTGCGTGCACTGCGCAAGCGCGCATTGTAGGTGTTTGGTTCCCGCATGCCCGGAACGGACCGCACGCTGGCCGCAATCTGCGCGATCTGGGCGGCGGCGCTGATTGCTTCCGGCATCGCGCCCTACGACCGGCTGACCTGGTTCATGGAAGTGCTGCCGGTGCTGCTGGCAGCGCCGGTGCTTGTTGCCAGCCGCCGGCGTTTGCCGCTGACCACGCTGGTCTATGTGCTGATCGTGATCCACGGACTGATCCTGATCTACGGTGGCGCCTATACCTATGCTCGCACCCCGGCCGGTTTCTGGATGCAGGAACTGCTGGGATTTTCGCGCAACCCCTACGACCGGCTGGGACACGTGGCGCAGGGATTCGTGCCGGCGATGGTGGCGCGCGAGCTGCTGCTGCGCGTCTTCGGCATCAGCGGCCGGAAGATCCTGTTTTTCCTGGTGCTTTGCATTGCGTTGGCGATCAGCGCGTTCTACGAACTGGTCGAATGGTGGGCGGCACTGCTGATCGGCGCCGACGCCGACGAGTTTCTCGCCACCCAGGGCGATGTCTGGGACACCCAGTGGGACATGTTTCTAGCGCTGGCCGGCGCTTTTTCCGCGCAGCTGCTGCTGGGCCGCTGGCACGACCGGCAGGTTGCGCGGGTCGCCGGGGTTACAGCACCATGACCACCATCGGGTGGTCGCACAATTCCTGGTACAGCGCGTCGAGCTGTTCGCGCGAAGTTGCGCGGATCACGCAGGTCACGCTCAGGTATTTGCCCTTTTTGCTGGTCTTCAGCTCCAGCGAGGCGTCATCGAAGTCGGGTGCATGGCGCCTGACCACGGCGAGCACGGCTTGTGCATAGCCGGGTTGTGCGTGGCCAAGGATTTTCAGCGGAAAGTCGCAGGGATATTCGATCGGCGACGGCTCGCCTTGTCGCGGCAATTCCAGGTTCACGCCGCCGTTCTCATGTGGTCCTGCTTGAACTGCTGGTACAAGGCATGCATGCGCCGGAACAGCGGGCCGGGCCTGCCGTCGCCCACGGGTTTGCCGTCGAGCGTGGTCACAGCCAGCACCTCCTTGGTCGACGAGGTGACCCAGATCTCGTCTGCGCTGCGCACCTCGGCCTCGCTGACCGCGCGCACCTCGACTTCGAATTCGCGGGAGCGCGCGATTTCCAGCACCACGTCATAGGTGATGCCGGGCAGCACCAGGTGGTCCTTGGGCGGCGTCAGCAGCTTGCCGTCGCGGACGACGAAAACGTTGCTGGCCGAAGCCTCGGTCAGCCTGCCGTCGCGGAAGAGTATGGTCTCGGCCGCACCGACGTCGGCCGACAGCTGCCGCAGCATGCAGTTGCCGAGCAGGGAAACCGATTTGATGTCGCAGTTGAGCCAGCGGTAATCCTGGGCGGTGATGCAGGCCACGCCGGATTCGACCAGTGCCGGTGAGGGCGTGACCAGCGGCGTGCTCATCATGAAAACGGTCGGCTTGATCCCTTTCGGAAACGCGTGGTCGCGTTTGGCGACGCCGCGGGTGACCTGCAGGTAGACCGACTGGTCGTCCCCGTCATTGCGTTTGATGATTTCGTTGATGAGTTGCTGCCATTCCGCGGCGGTGTGTGGATTGGCGATGCGGACCTTGTCAAGGCTGTACTGCAGGCGGCGCAGGTGTTCGTCGAGACGGAATGGTCTTTCCGAGTAGGCCGGAATGACCTCGTAGACGCCGTCGCCGAAAATGAAGCCGCGGTCGAGCACGGGGATCCGTGCTTCTTCGATCGGCAGGAAGTCGCCGTTCAGGTAAACGATATCGCTCATCGGATGTGCGCGAAAATGGTTGGTGGAAGCGGAATGGAAGAAGTGTAATGGAACGCCGCTATTTGAACAGCAGCCGCAGCGTATCCCAGGTGCGGCCGAAAATCCCCGCCACCGGAACGCCCTCAAGCGCGACCACCGGCAGTTCGCGGTACGGCTTGCCGTCGATTTCGAGCTTGAGGGTGGCCACGCGCTGGCCGGGATTGATCGGCGCCAGCAGCGGCTGCAGGCTTTCCACGCTGGCCTTGAGCTTGTCGGCCTGCCCCCGGGGCAGCGCCACGTAGAGGTCGCCGGTAAATCCGGCCTTTATCATGTCTTCGGCGCCCTTCCATACCCTCAACTGGGAGACCGGCTGGTTGCGCGCGTAAAGGCGCACACTGTCGTAGGCCTGGAAACCCCAGTTCAGCAGCTTCTGGCTTTCCGCCGCCCGCGCGGACTCGGAAACCGTGCCGAGCACGACGGACACCAGTCGGCGTTCCCCGCGCTTGGCCGAAGTCACCAGGCAGTAGCCGGCGTTTTCGGTGTAGCCGGTCTTGACGCCGTCCACCGCCGGATCCAGCCACAGCAGGCGGTTGCGGTTGGCCTGGGTGATGTTGTTGTAGCGGTATTCCTTCTGCGAATACAGCGGATAGTGTTCCGGGTAGTCACGGATCAGCGTCACCACCAGCTTCGCGAGATCCTCCGCCGTCGAATGCAGTTGCGGGCTGGTCAGGCCGGTGGCGTTGGTGAAGTTGGTGTTGGCCAGTCCCAGGCGTTTGGCTTCGCGGTTCATCATTTCCGCGAACGCTTCCTCGCTGCCGCCGATGACCTCGGCCAGCGCGATGCTGGCGTCGTTGCCGGACTGGATGATCATGCCACGCAGCAGTTCGTCGACCGTGACCGGCTTTTTCGGTTCGATGAACATCCTTGAGCCTTCGGCTTTCCAGGCACGGGTGGAGACCGGAACCACCTGGTCGGGTTTAAGCGATTTCTGTTTCAGAGCGCCGAACGTAAGGTAGGCCGTCATCAGCTTGGTCAGCGACGCCGGTTCGAACTTGTCGGCGGCATTGCGGCTGGCGAGCACCTGTCCGCTGTTGACGTCGAGCAGCAGGTAGGCCCGCGCTTCTATCGTGGGCGTCGGGACCGGCGGCAGGGGCGCCGGTGCGGAGGTTTGTGCGCTGGCCGTTGCGGCGGCGCACGCGGCGATCAGGAAGTAGAGGAATTTCATCTGCGGAAAAAGCGCAATTATAACCGCGCGCCGCCGCTGCCTGCCGGAGTCAGCCGCGATCGCGGTAATCTTTTACGGCCTTGCGCAGAAAATCGAGCTGGCCGCTCAAGTTGCCGCAGGCCTTGCAGATCAGCAGATGGCTGCGCAGGCGGATGCGCTCGATCCAGTCCAGCGGCTGGTCCTGCCGGCGTGACAGCAACAGTGAGGTTTCCTTGCAATCCGGGATCATGGGGAAGGTTTTCCGAACCACTGCAATTCCAGGCATTCGCGCAGGGTCAGCCGCGCACGGTGCAGCATGACCCAGCAGTTGGTCGGGGTGATCTGCAGCGCCTTACAGATTTCCTCCGTGGAAAGTTCCATCACTTCGCGCATCGCGAAAACCTGGGCGGTGCGCGCCGGCAGACGCTGCAGGCACATCTCGAAAGCGGCGCGAAAGCGGCTGTTTTCCAGCGCGGTGTCGGGGTTGCCCCAGTCGGCGGGAAATTCGCGCCAGTGGCCATCCTGTGCGAACAGCGCATCGACCGCCTCGGCTTCACTGCGTTCGTCGCCGGGGCCGGTCAGGGACTGTTCGCGTCCGGAGCGGCGCAGGTGATCGATGATCTTGTGCTTGAGAATGCCGGTAAGCCAGGTGCGCAGCGCGGACTTGCCGGAAAAGCGGGCCGCACCTTCCATCGCCGCCAGCAGCGTTTCCTGCACTGCATCCTCGGCCTGCGCCGGATTGCGCAGGTTCATCAATGCGTAACGCAGCAGGTAATCGCGCTCGCCGGCGATCGTTGCCGCATCCAGGGAAGGCGCAGGCGGATTAGACAAAATATGTTTATAAACAATAAGTTACGATGACATCATCCTGGCTGCGCCGGGCTCTTGAAAAATCCCGGCCGGCGCCCATCTTGATCACATCGGCGCCCGGCGCCACACCCTACTGAAGGAGAATCATCATGGTCAATGTTACCCGTTTCACTCCGTTTGACGATACGTTCGACGAGCTGCTGCGCGGTTTTTTCGTGCGCCCGGTTGCGTTTGACGGTGCTCCGGCAACGTCGCAGGCGATCCGCATCGATGTCACCGAGGACGAAGGTGCCTACACCGTTCACGCCGAAATTCCCGGCGTCAAGAAAGACGACATCCACGTCACCATCGACAACGACCAGGTGTCGATCACCGCGGAAACCCGCAACGAGCGCGAAGTGAAGGAAGGGCAGCGCGTGCTGCGTTCCGAACGCCACTATGGCAAGGTCTACCGTGCTTTCACCCTCGCCCAGGCCGTTGACGACGGCAAGGCGACGGCGAAATACAGCGACGGCGTGCTGGAACTGACGCTGCCGAAGAAAGCGGCCGTGTCGGCGAAGCGCCTGTCGATCAACTGATCCGCGCCGGCAGATCGCGTTCGAAGGGCGGCGGGCCGCGGGGCCTGCCGCCCTTTTTGTTGCTCAGGTAGAATGAGTGAATCCTCACATATTCTTCCTGTCCAGACCCGCGCCATGTCACTGACCCCCTCGACCGCAGCGAGCAAGGCCAAGACCCTTGCCGAAGCGCTGCCTTACATCCAGCGTTTCCAGGGCAAGACCATCGTCGTCAAGTACGGCGGTAATGCGATGACCGATGCCCAGTTGAAGGAAGGTTTCGCGCGCGACGTGGTGCTGCTGAAGGTGGTGGGCATGAACCCGGTGATCGTGCACGGCGGCGGCCCGCAGATCGACGACCTGCTCAAGCGCGTCGGCAAAAAGGGCGAATTCATCCAGGGCATGCGCGTCACAGACGCCGAGACCATGGACGTGGTGGAAATGGTGCTCGGCGGCCAGGTCAACAAGGACATCGTAAACCTGATCAATCGCAACGGCGGCAAGGCTGTCGGATTGACCGGCAAGGATGGCGGCTTCATCCGCGCGCGCAAGATGAAGGTGCGCGGCACGGCGGGCAGCGAGGAACTGGTCGACATCGGCCAGGTCGGCGAAGTCGAGAGCATCGACCCCGCCATCGTCAACCTGCTGCATACCGAGGATTTCATTCCGGTGATCGCACCCGTGGGCGTGGGAGCCAATGGCGAGTCCTACAACATCAACGCCGACCTCGTTGCCGGCAAGGTGGCCGAGATACTGAAGGCTGAGAAGCTGATCGTGCTCACCAATACCCCGGGTGTGCTCGACAAGAACGGCAAGCTGCTGACCGGGCTCACCGCGCGCAAGGTTGACGAATTGTTCGCTGACGGCACGATCCACGGCGGCATGCTGCCGAAAATCAGTTCCGCACTCGACGCCGTGAAAAACGGCGTCAATACCTGTCACATCATTGACGGCCGCGTTGAACACGCGCTGCTGCTGGAAATACTGACTGACGACGGGGTCGGCACGCTGATCCGGCGGCGCTGAATGCGTGCGGCCACATCATGACCGGCAGTTATGCGTGGATATTCGACCTCGACAATACGCTGCACAATGCAACGCCGCACATCTTCCCGCACATCAACCGCGCCATGACCGCCTATCTGCAGCAGCATCTGAGGCTCGATGAGGCGGCGGCGGGCGAGTTGCGGCGCCATTACTGGCAGCGCTACGGGGCGACCCTGCTCGGCCTGATCCGCCATCACGGCACCGATCCGGACCATTTCCTGCAGCACACACACCAGTTTCCCGACCTCGAGCGCATGGTGGTGCGGGAGCCAGGCCTGCGCCATGCGCTGCACCGCCTGCCGGGACGCAAGTTCGTGCTGTCGAATGCCCCGGTGCATTACGCGCGCGAAGTGCTGCGCGTACTCGGCGTCGCTGATCTTTTCGACGCGGTATTTTCGATCGAGCGGGCGCGCTACCGGCCGAAACCCGACGTGCACGGATTCCTGCGGCTGTGCCGCACCCATCACTTGCGGCCACGGCGCTGTATCATGGTCGAGGACACGCTGGAGAACCTGCGCACGGCGAAGCGGCTGGGCATGAAAACGGTCTGGATTTCGCGCGCGGAGCGCAAACCGGGATACGTCGACCTGCTGGTGGGCGGCATCAACGGACTGTCCAGGGGTGCGGCAACACTGTATTGAGGCGAGCATGGCACGCAGCGGTGAACGGAAAAACCAGATTTTGCAGACCCTGGCGCAGATGCTCGAGGGCCCTGCGGCGGAACGCATTACCACCGCGGCGCTGGCTGCGCGCATCGGCGTTTCGGAGGCGGCGCTGTACCGGCATTTCAGGGGCAAGGCCGACATGTTTGCCGCGCTGATCGATTTTGTCGAGCAGACGGTATTTTCCCTGATCAACAAGATCACCAGCGAAGAGAAAAGCGGTTTGCGCCAGACTGAAGCGATGGTCAGCATGCTGCTCGGTTTTGCGCAGAAGAACCGCGGCATGACGCGGGTGCTGATCGGGGACGCCCTGGTCACCGAGGACGAAGCGCTGCAGGCGCGAATCAACCAGATTCATGACCGTCTCGAAGCGGCGCTCAGACAGGCGTTGCGTTTCGCGGTTACGCAGCAGGAAATCGCCGCAGACGCGGATCTTGCCGCGCAGGCCAACCTGCTGATGAGTTTTGTCGCAGGGCGCTGGCACCAGTATGCCAAAAGCGGTTTCCGCCGCGATCCCGCGGAGCTGTGGCAGTTGCAGTGGAAACAGCTGATGGAAGGCGTGCTGGCCTAGCGGCAGCTGAAATTTACCGAAACAGGAGGGTATCCATGTCGCAGATGACCACGGAACAGATGGCCCAGCTGATGATGGGTGTGGCGAAGGCGCAGCTCGCAATCCTCGATTCCGTCGAGAACATGAAGGCGGGTTTCAAGTTCACGCACGTGCGGCCGACGCTTGAGACCGCGTCGCGCATCCGCTCGAATGCCCAGGAAACGCTGAGTGATTTTCCGTCGCGGCTGCTGCTGCAGATGCTCGGGCGCAATCCGCCGGCGCTGGAGCGCGTGGTGCATGACCTGGAGGCTCTGGTCAGCGGGCGCAGCACGGCGCCGCCGCCTCCCGTTGCCGACGCCGCAGGTGACGCGGGCGGCGATTCGCTGGACATGACGCAGAACTGACCGTCCGTTGAAAAACTGCTGAAGATGGCATTCAGCGCGCGGCGCAGACCGCGCAGCCGGGGTCGCGCTGCAACCGTACCGTGCGCACGTCCATGTTCAGCGCATCGAGCAGCAGCAGGCGACCGGTAAGGGTGTCTCCGGTGTGTACGATCAGTTTCAGCGTTTCCGCGGCCTGCATGGCGCCGATGATGCCTACCAGCGGCGCGAAAACACCCATGACCGCGCAGCGCATTTCCTCGTTTTCACCCGACTCGGGGAAAAGGCAGGCATAACAGGGCGAGTCCGCGGCGCGCAGGTCGAACACCGCAAGCTGGCCGTCGAAACGCACACCGGCCCCCGAGACCAGCGGCCTGCGCGCGGCGACGCAGGCCCGGTTCACCGCGTGGCGGGTCGCAAAATTGTCGCTGCCGTCGACCACCACGTCGGCGCCCGCGACCAGCGCCTCCAGCCGCCCGCCCGCCACCCTTTCAGCGATCGCGTTGATCCGGACCCGCGGATTGATGGAGTGCAGCGTGGCGCGGGCCGATTCGACTTTCGGCAGTCCTACCGCGTCTTCGCGGTGAACGATCTGGCGCTGCAGGTTGGTCAGGTCCACGGCATCGCCGTCGCAGATGCTCAGCGTACCCACGCCGGCGGAGGCGAGGTAGAGCGCCACCGGCGACCCGAGGCCGCCGGCGCCGATCAGCAGCACATGCGCGTCGAGCAGGCGCTGCTGGCCCTCGATGCCGATCTCGGGCAGCAGGATGTGCCGGCTGTAACGCAGCAGCTGTTCGTCGTCCATGGCGTGAATTTAGCCGCTGCCGGTTCCGGAAACAACAACGCCCGGCATGGCCGGGCGCCTCCGTTGCCCGCTGCTGCGGCTCAGTTTGCGCGGATGCCGTCGCGACTCTTGAGGAACGCGATGGCCTGGTTGAGTTCGTAGTCGTTGGGTGACACGATCTCGCCAGGCGCAGGGCGCAGCGTTTTTTCGTCGGTCACCTTGGGGCGCGGCGCCGGGGTGAAATTGAACCTGAGCGCCGCCTTTGCCGCCGCCGCTTCCTTGTCGGCGGCTTTCTCCACGGGGGTGTTTTCCGTGAGGTGTTTGGTCAGGTCGGCTTCGCGCAGCTTCAGTCCGCGCTCGGTGGCACCATCGTCGAGAATGATGTCCGGCGTGATGCCCTTGGCCTGGATCGACCGTCCCTTGGGTGTGTAATAACGCGCCGTGGTCAGCTTGATCGCAGTGTTGTTGCCCAGCGGCAATATGGTCTGTACCGAGCCCTTGCCGAAGGTCTGCTGGCCCATGATCACCGCGCGCTCGTGGTCCTGCAGCGCGCCGGCGACGATTTCAGAAGCCGAAGCCGAACCGCCGTTGACCAGCACTACCATCGGCACGGTTTTGACAGCTGCCGGCAGGCGCTTCAGGAAGTCTTCCTTGTTGCGTCCGCGCACGTAGTTTTCGGGGCTGGCGTTGAGTTTCATCTTGGCGTCTTCGGTGCGACCGTCGGTATAGACCACCAGCACGTCCTTGGGCAGGAACGCGGCGGATACGGCAACTGCGCCGTTGAGCAGCCCGCCCGGGTCGTTGCGCAGGTCCAGCACCAGCCCTTTCATGGAACCCTGGTTTTCCCTGTACATGCGCTCAATCGCCTGGGCCAGCGTGTCGCCGGTGTGCTCCTGGAACTGGGAGACGCGGACATAGGCATAACCCGGTTCAAGAAGCTTGGATTTGACGCTCTGGATCTTGATCACCGCACGGGTCAGCGTGACCACGATGGGTTTGGTCTCGCCCTTGCGGACTATGGTGAGCACGATCTGGGTATCCGGCTTGCCGCGCATGCGCTTGACGGCGTCGCTGAGGGTCATGCCCTTCACCGAAGTATCGTCGAGCTTGACGATCAGGTCGCCGGCCTTGATGCCGGCGCGCGCCGCCGGCGAGTCGTCGATCGGCGAAACCACGCGCACGAAACCGTCTTCCATGCCGACTTCGATGCCCAGTCCGCCGAACTGGCCCCGGGTGCCGACCTGCAGTTCCTTGAAGGCTTCCTGATCGAGGTAGGCGGAGTGGGGATCCAACCCCGTGAGCATGCCGTTGATGGCTTCGTTGATCAGTTTCTTGTCGGCCACCGGCTCGACATAGTCGCTCTTGACCCGGCCGAAGACTTCGGTGAATGCCCGCAGTTCTTCGATCGGCAGCGGCTGTGTCGCCGCGTCGCGCTGGGCGATCGCCGAATAATTCAGGCTGATGGCAACACCGATCAATACGCCAGCGATGATCAGACCTAACTGATTGAATTTGCTGCGCATTTATTGCTCCTGCCGGGGGACCGGCTATCGTAAATTGACCCAGTTCAGCGGGTCGAATGGCTTACCTTCGTGGCGCATTTCAAAGTATAAACCCGATTCTGCATTGCCGCCGCTGTTGCCCACGGTGGCTACGGCTTCGCCGCCGCGGATACGGTCGCCGACCTGTTTCAGCAATGCTTCGGCATTGGCGTAAAGCGTCATGTAATTGTCGCCGTGGTCGATGATCAGCAGGTTGCCGAAGCCGCGCAGCCAGTCGGCATAAACCACGCGTCCCGCCGCCACCGCACGCACGTCTTCACCGGCCCTGGCGGCGATGAACAGTCCTTTCCAGGTCAGTCCGCCGTCACTGCGTGGACTGCCGAAACGGCTGCCAAGTTCCCCGCGCACCGGCAAAGCCAGCAATCCGCGCAATGTGGCGAAGGCCTGTCCGCCGCTGTCGGCCGGCACGGCTTCATTCCGCGTACGGGGCCGGCCGGCCGGGGGTTTGCGAACCAGCCGTGCCAGCTGTTCGACAAGCCGGGTCAGCCGGTTTTCATTGTTCTGCAGTACACGGATCTGTTTGCGGCCGGCACGGATGTCACGGGAAACCCTGGCGAGGGCATCCGCGCGCGCGCGTTTTTCGGTTTCCAGCCTTTTTTTCTGCGCCGTCTGCTCGGCGGCGATGCGTGCGATGGCCTGCATGGCCACGGCAATTTCCTGCTGCAGGCGGTCGAGTTCGCGCAGGTTGTCGCGCAGCCCGGCAACCAGCTGGGCGCGGGCGCGTGCGACGTACGACAGGTAATGCAGCTGGCGGGCCATGTCGTTGGGATCGACGCGGCTCAGGATCAGCCGGAACGCTTCGGGTTCACCCTGCATGTACTGCTGGCGCAGCATCCGTGCCAGCAGTTGCTGCTGGTCGTTCAGCACGGCGCCGGTTTCGGCTGAAGACTTGCGCAGGGCGGCCAGCCGCGCCGCGGACTCGCGGGACTGGCCGGCGAGCAGGCGCAGTTCGCGGTTGGCTTCGGAGATGGCCTGCTCGGATTCACGCAGGGCATCGGAGGCCTCACTCCTGGTTTCTTCCGCCGCGGCCAGTTTTTTCTTCAGCTCGCCTATGCGTTCGCGCAATTCCCGCAGTTCCTGCTGTGCCTGGGTCGCGTTGGCCGCGCCGGCAGTTTCCGCGACCAGCGTCAGCGCGAGGAACAGCGGCAGCAGGAATGCGGGCAGGATCACGCAAATTCGAGCAGTGATCGCCCGGTCATTGCCGGCGGCTGGGGCAGTCCCATCATCGCCAGCAGTGTCGGTGCAACGTCCTGCAGTGCGCCGCCCTGTGCGACGCGGGCCCTGCGGCCGATATACAGCAGGGGTACCAGGTTCAGCGTGTGTGCGGTATGCGGCTGCTGCGACACCTCATCGCGCATGGTTTCGGCATTGCCATGGTCGGCTGTGATCAGCACCTCGCCGCCAACGGCACGCATGGCCTCGACGATGCGCCCGATGCATTCGTCGAGAACCTCGATGGCGCGTGTCGCCGCATCGAGATTGCCGGTGTGGCCGACCATGTCGCCGTTGGCATAGTTGCAGACGATGGCATCGTACTTGCGCGATTCTATGGCCGCCACCAGCCGGTCGGTGACTTCACGCGCACTCATTTCCGGCTGCAGGTCATAGGTGGCGACCTTGGGCGAGGGCACCAGCACGCGGTCTTCGCCGGCATAGGGCGTTTCAACGCCGCCGTTGAAGAAATAGGTGACGTGCGCGTATTTTTCAGTCTCGGCGATGCGCAGCTGGCGCAGTCCCTGTTTGGCCAGGTATTCGCCGAAACCGTCGCGCACCTGTTGCGGCCCGAAGGCGACGGGGATGTGCGCAAACTCCTCGCCGTATCCGGTCAGCGTGCAGTAATAGCCGAGCTTCGGCTGCCGTTTGCGCGGGAAGCCGCTGAAGGCCGCGTCGGTCAGCGCGGCGGTCAGCTGGCGGGCGCGGTCGGCGCGGAAATTCATGAAGATGGCGGTATCCCCGTCATTCATGCGCGCGACGGCGCTGCCGGCCGGCACTATGGCCGTGGCCTTGACGAATTCGTCGGTTTCGCCGCGCGCATAGGCCGCATGCAGGCCGGCAAGCGCGTCGGCCGCGGTGTAACCGGCGCTGCCGTCGGTGACCAGCTCGTAGGCCGCCGCCACGCGTTCCCAGCGCTGGTCACGGTCCATGGCGAAATAACGTCCGCAGATGGTCGCGATGCGCGCATTGCCGAGGGCGCGGCATTTTTGTTCCAGTGCGGCCAGCGAGGCTTCGGCGCTTTTCGGAGGAGTGTCGCGGCCGTCGAGGAAAGCGTGCACGCAGATCTGTTTTGCACCACCCCGTGCCGCGAGCTCCAGCAGTGCATGGATCTGCGATTCGTGGCTGTGCACCCCGCCCGGGGAGAGCAGGCCGAGTACATGCAGCGTGGAGTTGCGTGCCCGGGTGATGGCCTCATTCAGCACGGGATTTGTGCTGAATTCCCCGGTTTCGATGGCATGTTCAATCCTGGTGTAGTCCTGATAGACCACGCGCCCGGCGCCGATGTTCATGTGCCCGACTTCCGAATTGCCCATCTGCTGCGGCGGCAGGCCCACCCATTTTTCGGAAGCGTCGATGATGGTGTGCGGACAGGTCTGCCAGAGGGAGTTCCAGTGCGGCTTGCGGGCCTGGCAGATGGCATTGTCGTCGCATTCCTCGCGGTAGCCGAAGCCGTCGAGTATCACCAGCAGCACGGGTGTTATCTTCATGATTTTAATAAATTTTTTTGAATATCGTGATACAGTATAATTCTAATTCATTTCAACCGGCGCGGGCGTGTATGAGGACGGTCATGACCGATGTGGCTGCATTGCGGGAGCAGTTGCTGGACAAGGAAGAGCATATCGAACAGGCGTCGCGTGCGCTGAAGGCGATGGCCCATCCCTTGCGCCTGAAGATACTCTGCGTGCTGGGCGACGAGGAGGTCAGTGTCCAGGAAATCGTCGACTGTGTCGGTACTTCGCAGAGCAACATCTCGCAGCACCTGGCCATCCTGCGCGAGAAGGGCGTGTTGCGCACTCGCAAGGAAGCGAACCGGGTTTTCTATCGCATCGGTGACGAGCGTACGCTGACGCTGATCGGGATGATGCGGGAAGTGTTTTGCGGACCGGACGCCTGAACGGCGCCGGGCTCTGTCCGCTGTCCAGCCGGCGCCGCCGGTGACTCACATCCCGCTTTCTCCCGCGGTCCGTTGCAGCCTGCTCTTCGCCGCGCTGCTCTGCGTGCTGCCTTTCCTGCAGCCGTTTCACACCGCGCCGCTGACTTCGTTTTACACCGAGGCGCTGGCAATCGGACTGGGGTTGGGCGTCCTCGCGGTGCTGCTGGACCGCGGCGCCCGGGAAGCCGCGGAAGTGCCCTGGATAACCCTGCTGCCGTTCGGGCTGGCGTTGCTGCTGCTGATTCATGGCGTTCTCGGCTGGTCGCCCTATTTCGGACAGGCCCTGATGGGCGCGCTGTACCTGGCGTGGGCGGGGGTGTTGATCATTGCCGTGCGCGTGTTGTTGAGGATTTGCGGCGCTGAAACGGTATGCGCGGTGGTTGCCGCGGGGCTTGCCGCCGGCGCCGTGCTGGGCGCGGTGATCGGCGTGATACAGCACTTCAACCTGGCCACGCCGCTCCAGGACTACATCACGCAGCCGCACAGTTCAGCCATCTTCGGCAACATGGGGCAGCCGAACCACTATGCCGCCTACACCACGCTCGGGCTGTTCAGCCTGGCCTATCTGCATGATCGCCAGCGCATCGCGCTGGTCGTTGCCATCGCCTGCGCCATTCCGCTGCTGTTCGTGCTGGGACTGTCGGGTTCGCGCAGCGTCTGGTTGTACCTGCTGGCGGCGTTTGCGCTGTCCGCCTGGCTGCGCGCCGCACCCGGGCGCAATGGCGAAGGGCGGCGGCTGTTCCTGGCGTGCGGCGCACTGATCATCGTCCATTTCGCGCTGCAGTGGCTGGTCAGCGCCGGCTGGTTCAGACCGTCTGACCGGGAATCGGTGACTGCGGTGGAAAGGCTGTTTTCCGGGGCGGCCAGCGTCACCGACCGCATCGGCCTGTGGCGCGCGGCGTGGGCCATTGCGCTGGAAAACCCGCTGCTGGGCACAGGCTGGGGTGCGTTCGCCGCGCGTTACTACGAGTTCTCCGCCCTCAACGCTGCTCCCGCCGGGCTTTACAACAACGTCCACAACATCGTCCTGCACTTTTTTGCCGAAACCGGCCTCGTCGGCGTCGCCTTGCTGCTGCTGCCGCCGGCGATCGCAGCGGTTTCACTGGTGCGCGCCAATCGCGACGCGCATCTGTGGTGGCTGTCGGCCACCCTGGCGGTAATCGCGATCCACAGCCTGCTCGAGTATCCGTTGTGGTACGGCTATTTCCTGGGTATTGCAGCCCTGCTGCTCGGACTGACGCCAACGGCCGGTTTTGTGCCGCGCCTGGCACGCCTGGGGCACCTGTTTGCCGCTGCCGTGATCGGCATCGGGGCCTTCAATACGGTTTTCCTGTGGCTGGACTATCGCGAGCTCGAGGGGATTTACCGGGTCACCGTGAAGCAGGATCGCAAAACCGACCTCGCCAACACGGTGGTCCGCCTGCATGCCAACACGCTGCTGACCCCTTATGTCGAACTCGCTGCGGCCTATCCGCTGGCCGTTGACGAACAGAACCTGGCGTGGCGATTGCAACTGGTCGAGCGGGTGGTCCGCTTCAATCCGTTGCCCGTGCTGGTGTACCGGCAGGCGCTGCTGCTGGCCCTGGCCGACCGCGGGGCGGAGGCGCGGTCCCGCCTGGCGCAGGCACTGAGGGTTTATCCCGCGGTGCCCGCGGGATTCGACCGCGAACTCGCACGGCTTGCGCAGCATTACCCGGAGCGATTCGGTCCTCTGCTAGAATTCCGTTCTCGTCGCGCCCCCGGGCGCCCCTGAACCGGCCTTGTTTTCCATGGATGCCTTCATCGTTTTTCTGCAGAAAAGCCCGATCAACATGATGCTGTTCGGCGCCGCCGTGGCGACCGGCGCCATGCTGCTGTGGCCGCTGCTGCTGCGGCCGTTCCGCGCCGGGCAGGAAGTCGGCGCTTTTGATGCCGTGCAGCTGATTAACCGCAGGGATGCCGTGGTCATCGACGTGCGTGATGTCGGCGAATACGAGGCTGGCCATATCGCTGGTGCCCGGCACGTGCCGGAGCGGCAGCTTGCCGAACGCCTCAAGGAACTTGAAAAGTTCCGTGACCGGCCGATGATCGTGACCTGCCGCAGCGGCACCCGGTCCGGCGTCGCCGTGCAGGTGCTGAGGCGCAACGGTTTCAACGAGGCGGTGAATCTTCGCGGCGGGATCGTGGCATGGGAACAGGCCGGCATGCCGCTGAAGAGGAAATAACAAGCGCTCAACGATCATGGCAAAAGTTCGCATGTACACGACCGCGGTATGTCCGTATTGCCAGATGGCAGAGCGCCTGTTGCGCAGCAAGGGGGTTGCCGAAATCGACAAGATCCGGGTTGATTCGGACCCGGCGCAACTTACCGTGATGATGGAAAAAACCGGCCGCCGCACCGTACCGCAGATTTACATCGGCGACAGGCACGTGGGCGGGTACGACGATCTTGCCGCGCTGGATCGCGCAGGCGGGCTCGATTCGCTGCTCGCATCCTGACCGCCATCGCCAATCCGAGACCCAGCCACCAGGAATTCCCGCAATGAGCGAACAGCAACAGCCGCAGTTTGGCATCGAAAAAATCTATCTGAAGGACCTGTCACTGGAAGTGCCCAGCGCACCCCAGGTTTTCCTCGAGCGCGAGAGTCCGCAGATCGAAATCAATGTCCACAACGGTGCCCGACCACTGGACCAGGCCGGGCTCTACGAAGCGGTGCTGACGGTGACGGCCACCGCAAAACTCAAGGACAAGACGGTGTTCCTGGTGGAGGTTGCGCAGGCCGGAATTTTCCAGATACTCAACCTGCCCGCAGCGGAGCTGGATGCGGTGCTCGGCGTATTGTGTCCGAACACCCTGCTGCCTTACGCGCGCGAAGCGGTGGCGAGCGTGATGGTGCGCGCCGGTTTTCCGCCGGTGCTGCTGCAGCACATGAACTTCGATGCCGCCTACCAGGAGCGCCTGAGGCAGATGCGGCAGGCGGCTGCCGCAGGCGCACCGAACTGACGCTGCGGAAAACATGAACGCGCGCCGGACGCCGACGATGCTTGCACTGATGGCCGCGCTGCTTCCGGGCGCCGCCGCAGCGGCCGATTTCCGTACCGCGGCCGAGGCCGCCGTCGTGCTCTACGATGCGCCGTCGGCCAAGTCCCGCAAACTCTACATCGTCAACCGCGGTTATCCGCTGGAAGTCGTGGTGCAGGTGGAGGGCTGGGTCAAGGTGCGGGATGCCGCCGGCACCCTGTCGTGGGTCGAGGCCAGATCGCTGGATGCCACGCGTACCGTGCTGGTCAAGTCCGCGACCGCAACCGTGCGCCAGAAACCCGTGGAAGACGCGCCAGCCGTGTTCGAGGCGCAGCGCGACGTACTCCTCGAAATCGTCGAACAGGCGCCCGGCGGCTGGATCCAGGTCAGGCATCGTGATGGTACCGCCGGTTATGTGCGCGCAGCCGATGTCTGGGGCGGCTGAACAGCCCGGGCAGCGTCAACCGCGCAGAAACCGGCCGTGAATATCGCCATACTCGGCGCCGGCGCCTGGGGCACAGCGCTCGGAATCAACCTCGGCGCGAATCATGACGTTGCGCTTTGGGCGCGCGATCCGCTGCACGTTGCAGCCATGCGCCGCGACCGGAGCAATGCGAAATACCTGCCGGTATGCCCGTTTCCCGAACGCTTGCAGGTCGAGGCCGATGCCGGCCGCGCGATGGCCGGCCGCGACTGCCTCATTGTGGCAGTCACAGTTGCCGGGTTGCGCGACACGCTGCGGCTGGTTCGCGATTCAGGCTGTGCCGTTCCGGTGATCTGGTTGTGCAAGGGTTTTGAGCGTCCGGATGCAAGATTGCCGCACGAGGTTTTTGGCGAAGTCATGGGTGCGGCGGTGTGCGGCGCAGTGCTGTCCGGGCCTAGTTTCGCCCAGGAAGTGGCAGCCGGTTTGCCGGCGGCGCTGACGCTTGCCGCTGCGGACCAGGATTTCGCCGGAACGATCGCGCAGGGGCTGCATGGCCCTTCGCTCCGCGTCTATTCAACCAGCGACGTGATCGGCGTCGAAACCGGCGGTGCCGTGAAGAACGTGATTGCCATTGCCGCAGGGGTGTGCGACGGGCTGGGACTGGGTCTCAATGCACGTGCCGCCCTGATCACCCGCGGTCTTGCGGAAATGACCCGGCTCGGAGTGGCACTGGGCGGGCGCACAGAAACTTTCATGGGGCTCGCCGGTGTCGGCGATCTGCTGCTGACCTGCACCGGAGACCTGTCACGCAACCGCCGCATCGGGCTGGCGCTGGCGCGTGGCGAAGCTGCGGCAACCGCACAGGCCGGACTTGGCCATGTTGCCGAAGGAGTATTCACCGCCGGTGAAGTCCGGCGCCGGGCGCGGGCTTGCGGAATCGAGATGCCGATCACTGATGCGGTGTGCCGGGTGCTGGAGCAACCGCAATCCGCGGCGGCGGTCGTCCGTGAACTGCTGGATCGCGATTCCAAACCCGAGCACGCACCTGCGCCCCCGCGCGGTCACGGGCGGTAACTCACGACTCCCGGTTATCCGCCGCCGCGGAAACCGAGCTGGCGCCAGGCCTCGTAAACCACCACGGCCACCGCATTGGCCAGGTTCAGGCTGCGGTTGCCTTCCCGCATCGGCAGCCGCAGGGTGTGGCCTTCGGCAAAAGTAGCCAGCAGGGCATCCGACAGGCCGCGGGTTTCAGGGCCAAACACTAACACGTCGTTTTCTGCATAACGCACGGCATCGTAGCGTTGCCTGCCGCGGGTGCTGATCGCGAAGCGGCGCCGCGGCCCGAGTGCGGCAAGGCAGGCAGGCCAGTCGTCATGCACCGTCAGCACGGCGCGTTCACGGTAATCGAGTCCGGCCCGCGCCAGCGTGCGGTCGTTGAGCGTGTACCCCAGCGGCCGCACCAGATGCAGCCGCGCGCCGGTGTTTGAGGCAAGCCGGATCACACTGCCGGTATTGGGTGCGATCTCGGGTTCATGGAGTACGATGTCGAACATCGGTCAATGGCGGTGGAAGTTTCGCCGGTTGTCACCGGCGCAGTAACAGGATATTCTTAATTATCAATAACATGCGCATTCCATCTGTCACGGTTGCGGATTATTCCAGTGGCATGCGGTTTGCGTAACCTGCATCATTTTGAGCGAAAAGCGTATGGGCCGTCCCGAAAAAATCCGTCTCGGCGAAATTCTTGTCCAGCAGAAACTGCTGAGCGAGGACCAGTTGAAGTCTGCGCTGGACGAGCAGAAAAAGACCGGTCGCCGGCTCGGCCGCGTGTTCATCGAGAAGGGCTTCATTACCGAGGAACAGATTTCCCGGGCGCTGGCACGCCAGCTGGGCGCCGACTATATCGACCTCAAGCACTACAACATCAAGCGCGAAATCGTTGCGAAACTGCCCGAGACCCAGGCGCGGCGCTTTCGCGCAATGGTGCTGGATGACCGCGGCGCAACTTTCCTGGTCGCGATGGCTGACCCGACCGATCTCACCGCTTATGACGAAATTTCCCGGATACTGAAGCGAGATATCGAGCTCGCCGTCGTCACGGAAACCGAACTGCTGCGCGCAGTCGACCGCAGTTACCGCCGTACCGAGGAGATATCCGGGCTGGCGCAGGAACTGCAGGCCGACCTTGGTGACAGTGCGGCCATCGATTTCGGCGCGCTGGCGACCACCCCGGGGCTGGAAGAAGCCCCCGTCGTCAAGCTCCTGCAGACCGTGTTCGAGGATGCCACCCAAGCGCGCGCCTCCGACGTGCACATCGAGCCCCAGGACCGGCGCATGCAGATCCGCTTCCGCATCGACGGCGTGCTGCACCTGCAGACCGAGGCCGACAGCAAGATCGCCTCGGCGGTGGTGTTGCGCCTGAAACTGATGTCGGGCCTCGACATCTCGGAAAAGCGCCTGCCGCAGGACGGGCGATTCCAGGTCAAGGTACGCAATGCCGCGGTGGACGTGCGGATATCAACCATGCCGACGCAGTACGGAGAATCCGTGGTCATGCGGCTGCTCAACCAGGGCGGCGGCATACTCGGGCTCGAAAACATCGGCATGCCCGATGCGATGCTGGCCAAGGTGCGCGAAGTCATCCACCGTCCCAGCGGCATGGTGCTGGTTACCGGGCCTACCGGCAGCGGCAAGACCACCACGCTCTACGCTGCGCTCAACGAACTCAATACCCAGGAGCGCAAGATCATCACCGTCGAGGATCCGGTCGAGTATCGTCTGCCCGGCATCAACCAGGTTCAGGTCAACGAAAAAATCGAACTCACTTTCGAACGCGTGCTGCGTTCCGCCCTGCGCCAGGATCCCGACGTGGTGCTGGTGGGCGAGATGCGCGACGAAAAAACGGTGGAAACCGGCCTGCGCGCGGCTATGACCGGCCACATGGTGTTTTCCACGTTGCATACCAACGACGCGGTCAGCACCCCGGTGCGGCTTCTCGACATGGGCGCGCCGCGCTACATGGTGGCACTGTCGCTGCAGCTGGTGATTGCGCAGCGCCTGGTGCGGGTGATCTGCGAAAGCTGCATCGAGGATTACAAGCCTTTGCCTGGTGAACATGAATGGCTGCGCAGCGAACTGGGCGACGATGTCGATGCCCATGCCTACAAACACGGTCGCGGCTGTTCCTATTGCAACGGCACCGGCTACGTCGGCCGCACCGGCGTCTACGAACTGCTGGAAATGAGCAAGCCGGTGGTCGAGGCGGCCAACCAGGATGACGTGAGGCTGTTCATGAAAACCGCGCGTGAGCAGATCGGAAAAGGAACGCTGCGCCACCATGCGGCGCAGCTCGCCGCCGCCGGCAGGACCTCGCCCGATGAGGCGATGCGCGTCAGCAGCCAGCTCGACGAATAAAGCCATGCCTTTTTTTGCCTATCAGGGACGTGACGGACGCGGCGAAACCGTCAAAGGCATCCTTGAGGGGGCCGACAGCGGGTCAGTGGCCGGACAGTTGTCCGGCCTCGGCATCATTCCACTCGAAATCAGGCCTTCGGCGCCCCCTGCCAGCGAGAGTTCCAGCCTCAATATCAGTTTCGGCAAGAAAAAAGTCACCCACATCGAGGTGCTCTTGTTCAGCCGCCAGATGTACACGCTGCTGAAGGCCGGAGTGCCTATCATGGGCGCCCTGAAAGGCCTGGAGGATTCCACCGAAAATCCGCGTTTTGCCGGTGTGGTGCGCGACATGCGCGAAAGCCTGGATACCGGCCGCGAGCTGTCGGCTTCACTGGCCCGTCATCCCGAGGTGTTCAGCCCGTTCTACATTGCGATGGTCAGCGTCGGCGAGCAGACCGGGCGGCTTGAAGAGGTGTTCCTGCGCCTGTTCAATCACCTCGAGTTCGAGAATTTCATGCGCCAGCAGGTCAAGGCGGCGATCCGGTACCCTGCGTTTGTGGTGATTACCATGGGCATCGCGATCGTCATCATCAACATTTTTGTGATTCCGGCCTTCGCGAAAGTCTATGCGAGCATGAAGGCGGAGCTGCCGTTGATGACCAAGGCCCTGATCGCGTTCTCGGATTTCATGGTGGCGTACTGGCCGTTCATGCTGGTGGGGCTGGTCGGCGCGGTTTTCGGTTTTCGTGCGTGGAAAAATACCGAGGCGGGTCGCATGCGCTGGGACAGCATGAAGCTGCGCATCCCGATTGCCGGCTCCATCATCCTCAAGGCGACGCTGGCGCGGTTCGCACGCAGCTTCTCGCTGGCCTTCCGCAGCGGCGTGCCTGTGACCAGCGGTCTGAGCATGGTGGCCAGCACTGTGGACAACGTATACGTCGGCGCCCGCATCAACGGCATGCGCGAAGGGGTGGAGCGCGGCGAATCTGTGCTGCGCACGGCGCGCGACGCGCAGATCTTCACGCCGGTGGTGCTGCAGATGATTGCCGTCGGCGAGGAGTCAGGGGCCCTGGATGACCTGACCGGTGAAATCGCAGACCTTTACCAGCGCGAGGTCGAGTACGACCTGAAAAACCTCAGCGCGCAGATCGAACCGATATTGATCATCATGCTGGGGATACTGGTGTTGATCCTGGCGCTCGGGGTGTTCCTGCCGATCTGGGACCTGGGCAGCGCAGCACTGGGCAAGAAATAACGGCGAAATGGGCCGGCTGGAACGCGGGTTCTCGCTGCTGGAGCTGGCCGTGGTCGCGGTCGTGTTGTCCGCACTGAGCGCGATCCTGCTGCAGCGGCTTAATTATTACCAGGAAGCGGCCGAACGCGCGCATTTCGAGACCACCCTGCAGGTCTACAAGACCGGACTGCAGATCAGGCTGGCGGAAATGATCCTTGAGCGCCGGGAAAACGAGGCGCGGCGGCTGGAAGACGAAAATCCGACACTTTGGCTGTCGGAAAAGCCGACAAACTATGCGGGTGACTACCCCTCGGTGCCCGTCGCAGGCAGTTGGTACTACGACAAATCCTCCCGTGAGCTGGTTTATGTCGCCAATACCGCTACGGGGCTCGAGGTTGCCGAGCGTGACGGGTTGAAACAACTGCGTTTCCGGGTGCAGGTCGTCCGTCAGCCAGTGGCCATCACCGGGGGAAAAGTGGAGGGCATAGCCGGGATCAAATTGGCTCCGGTTAGTGTTTACCGGTGGTCATGAAGCGGCTGTGGGTTGTTTCTGGCATCGCTTTTGCTGTAGTATCAACAGGATAGACAATCTTTTTGTGCTAATTATCACATACTTGAACGG
>JBFWOE010000032.1:0-25083 GCA_050250695.1 Burkholderiales bacterium | reverse complement strand
CCGTCCCAGCCGTCGGTGTAGACCACGCGCTCCGGCCCCGGCTCGCGGTCGGCCTGCGCCATCAGCGTGGTCTGCGCGATCACGTTCCAGCGTGCGTTTGAAGCCGCGAGCGCCTGTTCCAGCCAGCGTTCCTGTGCAGCGCCCAGCAGCGAACGGCCGGGCAGACGCAGATCGGTGCATTCAGCGGTGTTGACCTGGTTGCCGCCGCCGCCGCGGGATTTGCGCGAACATACGTGGTAGTCGCGGTACTGGCGCATGTCGAGCAGCTGGATCCGTGCCAACGCGCCCATCGCGTGTGATCCGTAAATTTTCATGTCCGGTCCGCCTGTCCAGGTGCCCGGCGGCAGCGGCATGTGTTCGTAATACGCCTGGTAGGCGGCGGCCCGGCGGCGCAGGAATGCGTCGACCGGGTCGAGGTCCTGCGAGCGGTCATTGGCGTAATCGTTGTCGACCTCATGGTCGTCCCAGGTCACCAGCCACGGGCACGCTGCGTGTGCCGCCTGCAGTTGCGGATCAGTCTTGTAGAGTGCATAGCGGTTGCGGTAGTCATCCAGCGTGTACGGCTCCGGCGCATCGTGGCTGCGCACGAAGGCGCGGCGGCCCCACGACGCTTCGTAGATGTAATCACCGACATGGATCACCAGATCCGGATTGCGCCGCGCCATGTCGCGGTAGGCGGCGTAGTAGCCGTGTTCGTAGTGCTGGCACGACGCCACTGCGAAAGAAAGCGGCGTAACAGCGTCGTCCGCCGCCGGCGCAGTGCGGGTGCGGCCGGTGGCGCTGACGGCGTCGCCGGCCATGAAACGGTACCAGTACCAGCGCGCCGGCTGCAGGCCGCGCGCGGAGACATGCACGGAGTGGGCAAGGGACGGCACCGCGGCGCTTTCGCCGCCGCCGACGATGTTGCGGAAACCTTCATCGGCGGCGATTTCCCAGCGCACGCTGACGGCGGCGGGCGGCATGCCGCCGCCGTTGACCGGGTCGGGCGCAAGCCGGGTCCACAGCACCACGGCATCGGGCTGAGGATAGCCCGAAGCGACGCCCAGCGCGAACGGGTTGCGATCGAATTTCGGCTTGGCCCAAAGCCGCGGCGCGGGCAGCGCCAGCATGGCGGACAGGGCGGTTGAGCGGAGCAGGAAGTCGCGGCGTGACGGGATCATGGCGGTGCGCACTATAACGCGCGGAGATTACCGTGCGCTGACAGCGGAATCCGGCCAGGGCTATATATAATCGCCGGAACAACGGTTGCCGGGATACCCGGGAGGGAGGAATCATGAAACGCGCGGGCCTGATCGTCATCGCGGCGTTTGCCGCCGCATCTGCTTATGCGCAGAATTTTCCGAGCAAACCGATCCGCATCGTGGTGCCGTTCTCGGCGGGCGGCCCGGCCGACATCACCACCCGCAACATCGCGCCTCGGCTGACCGAGCTGCTGGGCCAGTCGATCATTGTTGACAACCGCGCCGGCGCCAACGGCACGATCGGCGCCGATGCCGTGGTGCGCGCGGCACCAGACGGCCACACCCTGCTGATGTCCACCGCCAGCGTGACCTCGATCAACATGGTGACCTACGCCAAACCGCCGTATCAGACGCTGCGCGACCTGCAGCCGCTGTCGCCAGTGATGACCACCGCCAGCCTGATCGTGCTCCATCCGTCGATGCCGGCGAAAAACCTGAAAGAGCTGGTGGCCATCGCCAGGGCGAAGCCCGAGCAGATCGCCTTCGGCTCGGCCGGCAACGGTGGCACGCTGCACCTCGGGCTGGAAATGCTGATGAACGCGGCGAAAGTGAAGATCACCCATGTCGCCTACAAGGGCGCGGCGCCGGCGGTCAGCGACGTGGTCGCCGGCCAGATCCAGGGCATGTTCGTCGACCTGCCGGTGATCTCGCCGTATGTCAAAAGCGGCAAGGTGCGCGCGATCGCGGTGGCCAGCGGAAAACGATCGCCGTATTTTCCCGACGTGCCGACGGCAAAGGAGTCGGGTTACGAACATGTCGAGATGACCAATTACTACGGATTGCTGACCACGGCGAAGACGCCGCGGGCGTCCGCCAACAGGCTGCACGACGCCATCGTCAAAACCGTGAACACCAAAGCCGTTCATGACCGGCTGACGGCGACCGGAGCAGATCCGCTGACCATGTCGATCGACGAATTCACCTGCTTCATCGCCGAAGACATCGAGAGGTGGCGCAAGGTGGTGAAGGCAGCGGGCCTCAGGTTCGACCGCTGAGGGGTATTGCGGACGCAGGCGCGCGGATCGTGTTCAAGCTGCCGGGCGTGTTCGTCGCGGGCTACACGCTGTGGTCGGCGTTCGAAGGCAGGGTTTACGCCAGGGCGGGCGGCCTGCGCGCGGGACGCTGGCTCGTCCGCGATAACGAGCCGGGTTATTTCTGGGTGGCCATCGCCACATACTGCAGCCAGGGTGTCGCGCTTATGACGGTGTTCTGAACCCGTGCAGCTTCCCACGGACAATCCTGGAGCGAAGAAGGCGGCCGGCGACGGGCCGGCTTATGCCGTGTCGGCGATCGCCGGGCTTGTGGTCTGCCTGGCCATCGCACAGTTTGCGGGACGCAACGAGGCTTGGGATGCGCAGGAATATTTCAGCATCGGCATACCGCTGATGTGCGTGGCAGTTTTCGCCGTCAGTTACCGTTATCCGCGGCGACCCTGGCGCTGGGCGCTGAGCATGGCCCTCGGGCAGTCGGTAGCTATGATGCTGGGCGGCGGTTCGGCTTCGCTGTGGCCGCTGGCGATCATCGCGATGACGGTGGTTTCGCTGCCGCAGTTCATCGTCGCCATGATCGCCGCCGCCATCGCGGAAAAAATGGTGCCGCCTGACGGACCTGCAGCTTGACGCATGCACTCAACATCATCGGCCCCGGCCGCGTGGGGCGCACCTTGGGACGGCTGCTGCAGCAGTCTGGCGGGCCTGTGGTGCAGGATGTGCTGAGCGCGGAACTCGCCACCGCGGAACAGGCCGTCGCCTTCATCGGTGCAGGCCGCGCGGTGCGCAGCCTGCATGAGATGCGTGCGGCCGAACTGTGGCTGCTGACGCCGCCTGATGCAGCGATTGCGCCAATGGCGGCGGCGCTGGCCGTTGCCGGCCGCGTGCGGGAGGGCGACATCGTGTTTCATTGCAGCGGCGCTTTGCCTTCCGCTGTGCTGGCGCCGCTGTCGTCCGTCACAGCGCATATCGCCGGCGTGCATCCGCTGAAAAGTTTTGCCGATCCCGGTGTTGCCGTGCAAACGTTTTCCGGCACGCACTGCGCGGCAGAGGGTGATGCCGCTGCGCTGGCGGTGCTGCGGCCGCTGTTCGAAAAAATCGGTGCGCGGGTATCGGTGATCGACCCGGCGGGCAAGGCTCTGTACCACGCCGCCAGCGTGCTGGTGTGCAACGACCTGACGGCATTGATGGAAGCCGGTTTGCGCGCCTACGAACGAGCCGGACTCGACCGCGCGACCGCGCAGCGGATGATGGAGCCGCTGGTGCGTGAAACCGTGGACAATGTTTTTGCGCTGGGCACCGTGCGCGCATTGACCGGACCGGTGGCGCGCGGCGATGCCGAAGTGGTGGCGCGGCAACTCGCGGCACTGGAAGTGCTGGACCCGCGCATCGCTGCGGCGTACCGCGCGCTTAATGCACTGGCGCTGGATCTTGCGCGGCAGCAAAACGGGGCATCGGCCGCTGCGCTGGATGCCGTGCTGCAGGTGTTAAAAAAACATAAATAAAAACAAATAGTTGTGCATCATCCCCGAGGGCGGTCCGGCGCCGGGTTCAACACTGGCGCTTGTTACAATCTGAACATGGATACCGCGACACCTGCAGCAACTTTATTGGCGGAGGAGATACGCGCGCAGGTATTGCGCGGCATCGCGCTCAACCGCGAGCCGGGTTATCACTTCGCCGGCAATTTTCTCGACCTTTCCTACGATCATGTCGGCACCGATTACACCGCGCTGTCGGTGGACGTGCGGCCGCATTGCGCCGATGCCGACGGCCAGTTGAACCTTTCCGGATTTGCGATCCTCGCCGACCTGGTGATGGCCGCCGCGGTGCGCGCGGGGCTCGAACCGCATACAAGGCTGGCGACGGTGACGATGAACCTGCAGTTCAGCGGCGCGCCGCGCAGCGGACGCCTTGCCGGGCGTGGTGCGATGCACGGCTTTGTCCAGGGTGCTGCGGGACGCCAGGGCATGAGCACGCTCGAAATCCGCAACGAGGCGGGGCTGGTGTGCACCGGCAGCGCCACCTTCATGATGCTGAAGCCGCCCAAGGGCGTGGAGCTGCATCCGGTGCCGCACCGCCGCCGCGGTGAAAATCCGACTCCGGACATCGGCGACCGGCTGCGTCCCGACGAAAAGAAGGTGCTGGCGGTTGCCGATGCCGTGCTCAATGATGTGCGCAGCCATGGCGGGTCGTTTATCCAGCGTTTCTGGGGCGTGCAGGCGAAACATGCCGCGGGCATGGCCCAGTCCACGGTGAAAAACGGACCGCACATCGGCAACCGCGTCGGCCATGTGCAGGGCGGCATACTGCTCGGGCTGGCCGCCGAAAACGCGATCGCTGCGCTGACTCCGCACTGGTCGCTCACGGCAATCTCGGCCTGGTACATCAGTCCCGGCGAAGGCCGCTCGCTGAAAATAAAGTCCAAGGTCGTGCATCACGGCCGGCTGATCGCGGTGGTGCGCACCGAGGTGACCTGTCGCGGCAAGGACGGGCGCCCGCGCAAGGTGTTCGAACTGATGACCACGCACGCGAGCAAGACGGAATAGCAATGGCTTTGCGCACGCTGTCCGGCAGACATGCCGATCCGCGCAAGGGTCGCGGCGCCGGCGTAAATCCCGAAGGACGTTTCGAACGGGTCGAACGCGAAGCCTACGACGACGGCTGGGAGTCCGCGGCGCTGGAGGAAGAACGCGCACTGAAAACGGTGGTGACCGATGAGCGTGCGAAATCGATCATCGCCCGCAACGAATCGCCGGATATTCCCTTTTCGCAGTCGATCAATCCCTACCAGGGCTGCGAGCACGGTTGCATCTATTGTTACGCACGGCCCAGCCATGCCTACCGCAACCTGTCGCCGGGCATCGATTTCGAGACGCGGATTTTCGCCAAGTCCAATGCTGCGGAACTGCTGCGCAGGGAACTGTCGAGACCCGGCTATCGCTGCGAGCTGATCGCGCTCGGCGCCAACACCGATCCCTACCAGCCGGCCGAACGTGCGCGCAGGATCACCCGCGGCATCCTCGAGGTCTGCGCCGAATTCAACCAGCCGGTGGGCATCGTCACCAAGAACGCGCTGGTCGAGCGCGACATCGACATCCTCGGGGACATGGCGTCGAAAGGATTGGCCGAAGTCTTCGTGTCGGTGACCACGCAGGACCATGAACTGGCGCGGCGCATGGAGCCGCGCTGCACGGCGCCGGCGCGACGTCTGCAGGCGGTGCGCGCACTGGCGGAAGCGGGCATACCGGCGGGGGTGATGGTGGCGCCGGTGATTCCCTTTCTGAATGATCATGAAATCGAAACCATCATCGAGGCTGCGGCGGAGCATGGCGCGCGGCGCGCAGGATATGTGCTGCTGCGCCTGCCCTACGAAGTGAAAACACTGTTCCGCGACTGGCTGCAGCGGCATTATCCGTTGAAGGCCGAACACGTGATGAGTCGCGTGCATGCGATGCGTGACGGACGCGACAACGATCCGGAGTTCGGCAGCCGCATGCGCGGTGCCGGCGAGTTCGCCGCCTTGCTGAAACAGCGCTTTGCCGTCGCCTGCAAAAAGGCCGGGCTGAACCAGGCGCGGCGCGGTGAGGGCGTGCAGCGCGACACCGCGCAGTTCCGGGTGCCCGGCGCGGCGAAACAGGGTAGTCTGTTCTGAAGCAGGCTGGAGGAGGCATCATGAAATCGGAAGTGCTGTTGTACGTGGACGAAGCCCTGGGCAGCTACGGCTTTCCCGACGGCCATCCCTGGGGGCCGGACCGCCAGGATGCGTTCTGGAAGGAGGCGACCCGGCAGAATCTCGACAAGTCCGCGTTGGTCTGCGCTTCCCGCGCGGCGAGCGAAGCGGAGATCGAGCGTTTCCACGGTGAGGCCCATGTGCGGCGCGTGGAGCGCCTGTCGGCGCTGGGCTACGGCAGCATCGATGCCGGCGACACGCCGGCATTTCCCGGTGTGTACCAGGCCTCGGCGCATGTCGTCGGCGCGGCCCTCCAAGGACTGCAGCGCATCATGGCGGGAGAAGCGCTGCGTACTTTCCAGCCGATCGGCGGCCTGCACCATGCGGCGCGCGACCATGCCGCCGGATTCTGCGTGTTCAACGACTGCGGCGTGGTGATCGATACCCTGCGCAGCGAATACGGGATCAAACGCGTCGCGTATGTGGATATCGATGTGCACCACGGCGACGGCCTGTATTACCCGTACGAGTCCGATCCTGACCTGGTCTACGCCGACATCCACGAGGACGGGCGTTTTCTTTATCCTGGAACCGGCGCCGAAAGCGAGCGCGGCAAAGGCCCCGGAGAAGGACTGAAGCTGAACATACCCATGCAGCCCGGCGCCGGCGATCCGCAGTTCATGGCGGCCTGGGAGCGGGTCGAGGCGCATCTGCGTGCCCACAAACCCGAGTTCATCGTGTTCCAGGCGGGAGCCGACAGCATCGCCGGCGATCCCCTGGCGCATCTGCAATACACGCCGAAAGCGCATGCCTACGCCGCGCAGCGGCTTTGTGTGATGGCGAATGAACTGTGCCAGGGGCGCATCATGGGATTCGGCGGCGGCGGTTACAACCGCGGCAATCTGGCGCTGGGCTGGTGCGGTGTGCTCGACGCCTTCATCCACGGTTCGGAAAAATAACGGCAAATCCCGGCTCCGGCATGACTGCGTCGCGCCTTTGCCCGGTGTTTTTTGATCGAGTACCTACTTGCGCCAGAAGGCCGGCGTAAAAATCACCATCACGGTGAAAATTTCCAGGCGACCGAGCAGCATTGCCAGCGAAAGTATCCAGATCTGGATGTCGTCCAGCGATTCGTAGGTGGTCGCCGGGCCGACCTGGTTGAGACCGGGGCCGGTACTGGTGATGCAGGCGATCACCGCCGAGAACGCGGTGACGATGTCCAGGCCCGAGAACAGCAGCATCATGGTCATCATGATGATGCTCGCGCCATACAGCGACATGAAGGCGAGCACCGAGAATACGACCTGGTTGGGCACGACCTGTCCGTTCAGTCGCACCGGAATCACCGCGTTGGGGTGCAGCAGTTTGCTCAATTCGCGCCATCCCTGCAGCAACAGCAGCTGGGTGCGGATCATCTTGATGCCGCCGCCGGTGGAGCCGGCGCTGGAGGCGGTCGAACACAGCAGCAGCATCAGCACCGGTGCGAAAATGGGCCAAAGGTTGTAATCGACGCTGGCGAAGCCGGTGGTGGTACCGATCGATACCACGTTGAACAGCGCATGGCGCAGCGCAGTGGCGAGGCTGGGGTATACGCCGTTGATCCACAGAAAAACCGCAACGATCAGCACGCTGGCAATTATGGCGATGAGGAACCAGCGCGCTTCCCAGTCCTGCCGGTAGGGCTGGATCGTTTTTTTGCTGAGTGCCAGGAAGTGGGTCGCGAAATTCATGCCGGCGATCAGCATGAACAGCACGGTGATGTTTTCGATCAGCTGCGAATTGAAATGTCCGTAACTGGCGTCGTGTGTGGAAAATCCGCCGAGGCTGAGAGTGGTGAAGCTGTGCACCACGGCGTCCAGCCACGACATGCCGGCAAAGCGGTAGGCGACGGCGCAGGCCAGCGTGAGTCCGGCATACAGCAGCCACAGGCGCTTGGCGGTCGAGGCGATGCGGGGGGTCAGCTGGTTGTCCTTCATCGGCCCCGGTGTTTCCGCCTTGTAGAGCTGGCGGCCGCCGATGCCGAGCAGCGGCAGTATCGCCACGAACAGCACGATGATGCCCATGCCCCCCAGCCATTGCAGCAGTCCACGCCAGATGTGGATGGACGGCGGCATCTGGTCGAGGCCGGAGAGTATGGTCGCGCCGGTTGTGGTCAGGCCGGCCATGGCCTCGAAATAGGCGTCGGTGAACGAAAGACCGGGCAGGTGCAGCATCAGCGGTATTGCGGCGAACGCCGGCAGGATGGTCCATACCGCGGTGACCAGCAGGTAGCCGTCGCGGATCGTCAGGTCGCGCTGTCCCGAACGCGACAGTGCCCACAGGATCCCCGAGGCCGCGACGGTGATCAGCACCGCTTCATGGTAGGCTAGCAGCGCGTCATCGTTCAGCCAGAAAGCCACGCACAGGGGTATCAGCATGGTGCCGCTGAAAATCAGCAATACCACGCTGAGTCCGTAGAGTACGGGCGACAGGCTGTTCAGTGATCGTGAGCGTGCTACAACATGGTTCAACGCGGCACCGGTCGGTTGTTGCGTTGCGGAATTCTACTCCTCTCTTCAACTCCGGGATTTGCGTTTTATATAATGAGCTCCATACGGATCAGCGTACTCGACCAGTCTCCGATCATCAGCGGCCACACGCCGCAGCAGGCGATACAGCAGACCATTCGCCTGGCGCAGGCAGCGGAACAACTCGGCTATTACCGCTACTGGTGCGCCGAACACCATTCGGTGATGGCGCTGGCCGATCCCTGCCCGGAAATCATGGTGACGCGAGTCGCCGCGGCGACTTCAACGATCCGTGTCGGTACCGGCGGTGTGCTGCTGCCGTACTACAGTCCGCTCAAAATCGCAGAGCAGTTCCGCATGCTCGAGGCGCTGTTTCCGGGTCGCATCGACCTTGGCATAGGCCGCGCGCCCGGCGGCGACCAGGCCACTGCAATGGCGATGGGCCAGGGACGTTATCCCACGGCAGATGATTTTCCGGAACAGGTGCAGTACCTTGCGGCCTGGCTCGACGACGAACTGCCCGATGGCCACCCGTTCCGGCAGGTCAAGGCGCAGCCCGCGGGGCCGACCAGTCCGCAGATCTGGCTGCTGGGTTCATCGGATTACAGCGGCGCGCTGGCGGCGCAGCTGGGCCTGCGTTTTGCGTTTGCGCATTTCATCAGTGCCCGTGGCGGCGACCTGGTGATGCGCGATTTCAAAAAACGTTACCAGGCCTCGGCGCGTGAACCCGTGCCGCAGGCGCTGGTGTGCGTGTTCGTGATCTGCGCGCAGACGCAGGCGCAGGCTGAACGTCTGGCGCAAAGCGTGGACCTGCGGCGGCTGAACATGGACTACGGCGTCAACGCGCCGGTGCCGACGCTGGAAGAAGCCGAGCGTTATCCGTACACCGATGTTGATCGCCAGCGCATCGCCCATCATCGCCGTCGCGTGGTGCTGGGCACGCCTGATGTCGTCAAACAGCGACTGCTGGAGTTACAGGCGGAGTTCGAGGCCGACGAACTGATGGTCATCACCATCACCGGCGATTACGACACCAGGCTGCATTCCTACGAACTGGTTGCCGGCGCTTTCGGTCTCTGTCATCCGTAATCCGCGGACCGCGTTAACGGTGCATCGGGCCAGCCGGTGCAGTTCCGGCGGCACGACTTTGCGGCCCATCCGGGCCGTCCGACACTTTTGAGGAGATCGAGATGAAACAGCTGATTGCAGCCGTTTTTTTTGCCGCGTTCGCAGTATCCTCCGCCTTTGCGCAGCAGCCGCAGGGTGCAGCCAAAAAAGGCGCCCCGGCTGCGGAGAAGAAAGCCCAGCAGGCGAAGAAGGAACCCAGTGCCGCGCAGAAAAAGCAGCAGGAGCGCATGCGCCAGTGCAGCGGGGAGGCAAAGGCCAAAGGCATCAAGGGCAAGGAAGAACGCAACAAGTTCATGAGCAGCTGCATGAAAGGCTGATGGCGACTGCCATCCTGCGGCCGCGTTGCAAGGGCCGCAGCGGCAGGGGCATACTGGAAACGGTATGCCCCTTTTCTTTTGCGGCATGATGCCGGAAAAACCGCGCAATCCCGGACGCACCGCGCTGCGTGCGGGTTTTGCCGGCTTGTTGCTGGGAGTGGCCATGAATGCGCAAGCAGCTGAGGATGTTTCGATCCGCCGGGAACGCATGGTCGCCGAGATCGTGCAGATGGTGAGCGACACCCGGCGCGAAACCGGGCGCGCCGCCTTGCATGATCGCGTGCTGGCCGCGATGCGCAAGGTCGATCGTCATCGCTTCGTGCCGCGATCGCAGGCTGCACAGGCCTATGACAACCGTCCGCTTGCGATCGGCCGCGGACAGACCATCTCGCAGCCGTACATCGTGGCGCTGATGACCGACCTGCTCGATGCGGGGCCGGGCGACCGTGTGCTGGAAGTCGGCACCGGCTCGGGTTACCAGGCGGCGGTGCTCGCGGAAATCGTCGGCGAAGTCTATTCCATCGAAATCGTCGAGCCTCTGGGGCGCGAGGCCGCGCGTGTGTTGTCGGCTGCGGGTTACCGCAACGTGTACACCCGCATAGCCGACGGTTACGCCGGCTGGCCGGAAGCCGCGCCCTTCGACGCGGTGATGGTCACCGCCGCCGCGCCGTACGTGCCGCAGCCGCTGGTCGAACAGCTGAAGAACGGCGGAAAACTGGTGATTCCGGTCGGTGAGCCGGGCGGCGCGCAGTCGCTGTATGTCGTCGAGAAGGACGTGCGTGGCCAGGTCAGGCAGCGCAAGGTGCTGGATGTGCGCTTTGTGCCGCTGACACGCAAGCGCGCGGATTGAGCGCCGGCAATTACTTGCGGACGTATTATTCCGCAACGCAGCATAAAAAGGTTCGGCACCAAAATAAAGCGACAGGCCGGCCACGCGCACCGCGGCGTGGCACGACAATGCATTTTTCCGTGAAAAATCCGTGATTCAGCCCCTGCAACCGCATGGCACGGCGGTTGCTCTGTCAAAAACAGGAAACAACCACAGCGCAGCGCGCTGGAGGAGACAGACGTGGGATGGGCGCAGACGATTGATGCACTGGCAGCGGGGCAGTCGCTTTCCGAAAGCGAGGCGGAGACCATGTTTGCCGCCGTGCTGGACGACGGAGTACCTGATCTGGAACTCGGCGGTCTGCTGGCGCTGATCGAGCGCCGGCAGATGACCCAGCAGGAACTGGTGGGCGTGCTGGCGGCGCTGTCGACCCGGGTTTTCCAGATTGCGGTACCGGACATGCAATGGCGCCCGGTGCTGATGCCGAGTTACGGAACCGCGCGTGAACATCCCAACCTGCTGCCGATGCTGGCGATCTGCCTGCAGCGGTTGGGCATACCGGTATTGGTGCACGGCATGCTGAGCGGCGAACGCGGCTTGGCTTCCGCCTATGTTTTCCGCGAGCTGGGCATCATGCCCTGCGCCAGCCTCGCCCAGGCCCAGCAGGAATTGCAGAAGGGCCAGCTGGCGTTCGTGCTCTCCGGCGCACTGGCGCCGGCTCTGGCGGACCTGCTGGCGCTGCGCGTGCGCCTGGGTGGCGGTGCGCTGGCGCGGGTACTGGCTCGCCTGGCCGATCCTTTTGGCGGCGCAGCGCTGCAACTGGTGCCTGCGGAAAACGCCCACGAGCGCGGCGTGCTGCGTTCCCTGTTGTGCGATGTCGGCAACAGCGCGCTGCTGTTCGAGACGCGCGATGGTGAATCGGTGGTGGACGCGCAGTGCCGGCCGGGGATCGAACTGGTGCAGGACGGCGTGCCGCAGTTGCTGTTCGATGCCGAAGTGACGCCGCGCGGCGCACACCCGCTGCCGGCGGCCAATGACCTGAAAGGTACCGCGCGCTGGATCACCGGCGTGCTTGAGGGGCGCATCCCGATGCCGGTACCCATCGCCAACCAGTTTGCGTGCTGTCTCTACGGCACCGGTTACGCGCAGGACCTCAACCAGGCCAAGGCGATCGCTGCGGTCGAAACCGGCAGCCTCGCCGCCGCCTGAGCGTTTTCCGCTGTCGGCCCGCATGCCGAGGTCGACCGTTTTCCCTTTCCGCATCATGGATTTGGCCTGCGGCCGGCATGCTAGACTGCGCGCTGCTTTGGCGATTCATCCATTTCGGTAAAACAATAGCGAACGAAAGGAGTTTACGCATGGGAGCATTATTCCAGTCCCTGGGCCGGACCGTACTGGCCGGCTTCGTCATTCTTGTAGTGATCATTCTGGTGGCGGGCGGCGGCGCGCGCGCAGCGGGCGACCATGCCTGGTGGGCTTTCGTGATGCGCTGGCTGCACGTGATGTCGGGCGTGATGTGGATCGGGCTGCTTTGGTACTTCAACTTCGTGCAGATCCCGTCGATGCCGAAGATTCCCGACGAGCAGAAACCGGCGATCGGCAAGGTGATCGCGCCGACTGCGCTGTTCTGGTTCCGCTGGGCGGCGCTGGCCACGCTGGTGACCGGCCTGATCGTCGGTGGCATGAACGGCTACATCGGCACCGCGCTGATGCTAGGCAAGCCGTTCACCGCGATCGGCATCGGCATGTGGCTGGGCATCATCATGGCCTTCAACGTGTGGTTCATCATCTGGCCCAACCAGAAGAAGGCGCTGGGCATCGTCGCCGTGGAAGCAGATGCCAAGGCGAAAGCCGCGCGCGTGGCTATGATCACCTCGCGTATCAACACCATGCTGTCGATACCGATGCTGTTCTGCATGGTGGCGCAACAGAACGGCGGCCTGTAACTTTCGGTCCTGAAAGCTGTCAAAACGCCCGGGAGACCCCCGGGCGTTTTGTTTTTCCGGACGCCACGGGTTGGCTGCAGGGCCATGCTCCCGTATCATCGCCATTTTTTTCGCCACGAGCAAAGGAAGATCAATGCAACACGAATTGCCGAAACTCCCCTACGCCATGGACGCGCTGGCGCCGCATATCTCGAAGGAAACCTTCGAGTTCCATTACGGCAAGCACCACCAGGCCTATGTCACCAACCTCAACGGGCTGATCAAGGGCACCGAGTTCGAGAACTCGCCGCTCGAAGACATCATCAAGAAATCCTCCGGCGGCGTGTTCAACAACGCGGCCCAGGTATGGAATCACACGTTTTTCTGGAACAGCATGAAACCGTCCGGCGGCGGCAAACCCGCGGGTGCGCTGGCGGCTGCCATCGACAAAAAGTGGGGCAGCTTCGACGCCTTCAGGGAGGCCTTCACCAAAAGTGCCGTGGGCAACTTCGGCTCCGGCTGGACCTGGCTGGTGAAAAAGGCCGACGGCAGCGTCGACATCGTCAATACATCGAACGCCGGCACCGTGCTGATCACCGCGGACAAGGCACTGCTGACCATCGATGTCTGGGAGCATGCCTATTACATCGATTTCCGCAATGCGCGGCCGAAGTTTGTCGAGACTTTCCTCAACAGCCTGGCCAACTGGGATTTTGCGGCAAAAAACTTTGCCTGATCCCGGTTTCCTGCAGCAAAAAAGCCCGGCATGGCCGGGCTTTTTTGCGCGCGCCGTCAGCGCGGCGGCGGCGCCCGCTCCAGGCCCCCGATTTTCATGCCCGGCCCGATGCCCCGCTTGCGGAACCAGCCGAGGTTCATTTCCAGCGCGTAACGCACCGGTTTCTTCGCGCTGTGCGAGTCGCGGGTGTGCGGCTGCATGTCCTCGATGTTGACGATGACACCGGCCTCGTCGATGAAGGCGACTGACAGCGGGATGTAAGTGTTCATCATCCACATGCCGTGATGGGCGACGTTTGGGAACACGAACAGCATGCCGCGGTTCTCCGGCAGCATGCGCCGGTGCATCAGTCCCTGCATGCGGTCGGCATCGGTGTGCGCAACTTCGGCGCTCAGTGCGTGTTTGCCGATCGCGAGTTCGATCTGCGGCATCGCTGCCTGGGCGGTGGCGGCCAGGCAGAACATAATAATCGGCAGCAGGCGTTTCATGCCGATGCCCCGGGAACCGACGCGGTCAGCCAGCCGGCAATTGCGACGCGCAGCTCGGGCACGTCGCCGATGGCCGGCAGCAGTTCTAGCCGCAGCGCCGGATGGCGGGCGCGGATGGTGGCCAGCAGTTCTGGCACATCGTGTTTGAGGTGGCCGCCCTGCGCCATGAACAGCGGCGCGACGTGGATCGCCCTGTGGCCGTCGGCAACCAGTCCGGAAATCGCGTCGCCCAGTGCCGGCGGCTGGAATTCGAGGAAGGCGAGTTTTACCGACAGGTCGGGGCGGGCGGCGGCCACGCGGGTGGCGATGTCGCGGAAGGGCAGTGCCCATTCCAGGTCACGTGCGCCGTGGGCAAACAGGATCAGCCCCGCAGTCGGCGCCATTTCAGCCCTTGCCGGTGCTGCCGAAACCGCCGGCGCCGCGGCTGGACGCGGAGAATTCATCGACGATGTTGAAGGCGACATGCACGACGGGTACGACCACCAGTTGCGCCAGGCGTTCCAGCGGATTGATGGTGAACGCGGCGTTGCCGCGGTTCCATGTCGACACGAACAGCTGTCCCTGGTAGTCGGAGTCGATCAGGCCGACCAGGTTGCCGAGCACGATGCCGTGTTTATGGCCTAGTCCCGAGCGTGGCAGGATGATCGCCGCGAGTCCCGGGTCGGCGATGTGGATTGCCATGCCCGCGGGGATCAGTTCGGTCTGGCCCGGCTGCAGTGTCAGCGGTTGTTCAAGGCAGGCGCGCAGGTCCAGGCCCGCGGAGCCGGGTGTTGCGTACTGCGGCAGCTGGTCGCGCAGCCGCGCGTCGAGAATTTTGACATCTATTGTCGGCATGAAAACAGTGTTCGATGAAGTCGGGGGTCCGCTCGCGCGTCAGCGGGAGCGGCGGGATTTCGGCCGGCACAGCGCGGCGATATGCTCGATGATCTGCCGCGCAACAACGGCCTTGGGCGCGCGCGGCAGGCGGCGGATTCCGGCGTCGTCTAACAGCGATACCTCGTTGTCGTCGGCGCCGATTGCATCCTGCGCCAGGTTGGCGATCATCAGCGGCACTTTCTTGCGCCGGCGCTTTTCGTCGGCGTAGGCGTCGAGATTGCGGCTCTCGGCAGCGAAGCCGGCGCAGAACGGCGGTTTCGGCCGCGCCGCGACCCAGCCGAGGATGTCGGGATTCGGCGTGAGTTTCAGCGTCAGCGCGGCCTCGTCGGTTTTCTTGATCTTGTGTTTGCGCGGAGCAGTGACACGGTAATCCGCGACCGCGGCGACGCCGATGAAGATGTCTGCCTTCGCCACATGTTTTTTGACCGCCTCGAACATTTCGGCTGCGGTCTGAACGCGGATCACGGCCGCGCCCGCCGGCGGTGCGAGGCTGACCGGTCCGCTGACCAGCGTGACATCGGCGCCGGCGGCGATGGCCGAATGCGCCAGCGCGTAGCCCATTTTGCCGGAGCTGCGGTTGGTGATGCCGCGCACCGCGTCGATGGGTTCGAAGGTCGGGCCCGCCGTCATCAGCACGCGTTTTCCCGCCAGCGTTTTCGGTTCGAGCAGGGCGCTGACGGCTTCAGCAAGGTCATCGGCTTCGAGCATGCGCCCCATGCCGGTTTCGCCGCAGGCCTGGTCGCCGCTGTCGGGGCCGAGCAGGGTGACGCCGTCGCGCCGCAGCTGCGCGACGTTTCTTTGCGTCGCCGGGTGTTCCCACATCTGGCGGTTCATCGCGGGTGCGACGATCAGCGGGCATTCGCGCGCCAGGCACAACGTCGACAGCAGGTCGTCGGCGAGGCCGCTGGCGGCCTTGGCTAGAAAGTCGGCGGTGGCAGGGGCGACGACGATGGCCTGCTTGTCGCGGGAGAGTTCGATATGCGCCATCGCGTTGGGTATGGTCTCATCCCACATGTCGGTGTGTACCGGGCGGCCCGACAGTGCCTGCAGGGTTGCCGGCGTGATGAAACCGCAGGCGGCCTCGGTCATCACCACATGCACTTCGATGCCGCGGTCGCCGAGCCGGCGCACCAGCTCAGCCGCCTTGTACGCGGCAATGCCGCCGGTGATCCCGAGCAGGATTTTTTTACGGTCGACCTTGTTCATTTTTACTTTGCATATCAGGCACGTAGCGCATCCCGCGACGGGGATGGCAAGTGTAACTGCAAATTCGGGGGCCGGTAAACCAAGCGTCCGGCCGCGCGTTCTGGAATGACCCACCCGGAGCATTCCGAACATGGCAATCACCGACTGGCCGCTAGACGACCGCCCGCGCGAGAAACTGCTGGCGAGGGGACCGCAGAGCCTGTCGGATGCGGAACTGGTGGCGATCTTCCTGCGTACCGGCGTGAAAGGCAAAAGTGCCGTCGAACTGGCGCGCCTGCAGCTGGCGCGTTTCGGTTCGCTGTCGGCGCTTGCCGGCGCGGCCACCGCTTCCTTCTGTGCCGAACCGGGACTGGGGCCGGCGAAGTATGCGCAACTGCAGGCAGCGCTGGAAATCGCGCGGCGCACCCTGCGCGAAAAGCTCGACGCGGGCGCTGCACTGTCGACGCCGCAGACGGTGCGCGATTACCTGCGCCTGATGCTGCATGGCCGGCCGCACGAAGTGTTCGTCGTGGTGTTCCTCGATGCCCAGCATCGCGTTGTTGCCAGCGAAGAAATGTTCCGCGGCACCCTGACCCAGACCAGCGTTTACCCGCGCGAAGTGGTCAAACGCACGCTGCACCACAACGCCGCTGCGGTGATCTTCGCCCACAACCATCCCTCGGGCGTCGCCGAGCCCAGCCGTGCCGACGAGGCGCTGACCGCGGCATTAAAACAGGCGCTGGCGCTGGTGGATGTGCGGGTTCTGGATCATTTCATCGTTGCCGGCGACTGCGCATTGTCGTTCGCCGAACGCGGATTACTTTAAGTATTTGTTTTTATTGAAAAAACATATTCACCCGGGTTGGCTAGTAATTGCTGATCCGGGTTGAGGCGGAGGGCCGATACAGTGTATGATCCGCCCTTTTCTGAATTTGCGGAGCACTGCCATGTCTCGGGTCTGCGAAGTCACCGGCAAAAAGCCGATGATCGGGAACAACGTTTCCCATGCCAACAACAAGACCAAGCGGCGTTTCCTGCCCAACCTGCAAAAGCGCCGGTTCTGGGTGGAGACCGAAAACCGCTGGGTCAGCCTGCGCGTTTCCAACGCCGGTCTGCGCACCATCGACCGCAAGGGCATCGACGTCGTGCTCGCCGATCTGCGCGAGCAGGGCATGAACATTTAAGGACGGATACGACCATGCGCGAGAAAATCAAGCTCGAATCCACCGCCGGCACCGGCCATTTCTATACCACCACCAAGAACAAGCGCACGATGACGGAAAAGATGGAGATCAAGAAGTTCGATCCCGTCGCCCGCAAGCACGTGGCCTATAAGGAAGCCAAGATCAAGTGAGCCGCGCAAGCGGACAAGAAAAAGCCCGCCATGGCGGGCTTTTTCTTGTCCGCAAAAACGCCCAATCAAGGAAGAGAAGGCACGTGCCGCAAGTACGTGGCTTACAAGGAAGCCAAGATCAAATAAGAATGAATCCGGGCGGCGCGACCGCCGGTTTATTTCCGTCCGCCGGAACAGACGCTGTGCGCTGTTCATCGGACGGCAACAAAAAACCCGCCAATCGGCGGGTTTTTTGTTGGGAATAATAAAACTCAGGCGTAACAGCGCAACCGTCGCGAAAACTGCTCCAGCGCTTCGATGCCGCTTGCTTCGGCGCGGTGGCACCAGTCTTCCAGCTGCTTCACCAGCTGTTCCTTCGAGGCGGTCGAACGCTGCCACAGCTGCGCCAGTTCGTCGCGCATGGTGTAGACGGTGGTAAGCGTCCTGCTGTGGCTGATGGCCTGATCCCGCTGCTCCTGTTCCGCCGCAGGCAGGGCGGCCTTGTCGATGTGCAGCCAGCGCTTGAGCTTGCCGGTGTCGATGTCGGCTGCCTTGCCCCTGAGCGATTGCAGCTCCTGGACGCAGGTGGCGCGCAGCGACGCGGCGTATTTGGAAACGACTTCGTAGCGATGGGTGACGACGGCCTGCAGCGTGGCCAGGTCGCAACTGGTTTTTGAACTGTCGAGAACCAGCTTGGGCGCGACCTTTTTTACATGCGCCAGTCCGAATGTCTCGAGGATGCGGATGTAGAGCCAGCCGATGTCGAACTCGAACCAGCGGTTCGACAGTTTGGCCGAAGTCGCGTAGGCATGGTGGTTGTTGTGCAGTTCTTCGCCGCCGATCAGGATGCCCCAGGGCACGATGTTGGTGCTGGCGTCCTCCGGCTGGAAGGTGCGATAGCCCCAGTAATGGCCGATGCCGTTGATGACGCCGGCGGCGAGGAACGGAATCCACAGCATCTGCACGGCAAAAATCGTTATGCCTATGGGGCCGAGCAGGATCACGTTGGTGATCAGCATGATGGAGATGCCCCAGCGGTCATGGCTGTAGACATGGTGTTCGATCCAGTCGTCGGGGGTGCCGTGGCCGTAACGCTCCAGGGTTTCCTTGTTGCGGCCCTCCTGGCGGTAGAGCTCGGCGCCCTCGAGCAGGACCTTGCGGATGCCGAAAATCTGCGGGCTGTGCGGATCCTCGACGGTTTCGCACTTGGCGTGATGTTTGCGGTGGATGGCCGTCCAGTGCTTGGTCAGCATGCCGGTGGTCAGCCACAGCCAGAAGCGGAAAAAATGCGCCGGCAGCGGATGCAAGTCGAGCGCGCGATGCGCCGAGTGGCGATGCAGGTAAATGGTGACCGCCGCGATCGTGATATGCGTCACGACCAGCGTGTAGACCACGTAGCCCCACCACGGTAAATCCAGAACCCCTGTATACATTCAATTCCTCGCTTTTATATAGGCAGACTTCAGACCCGATGCAGTGTACTGAAGATCAATACCCGGGGATAGTCTTGTTCCTGAAATATTCCCTGAACTAAAATACAAGTAATTGTTTTTAAAGAAAATTATTCCCGACCCTCGACCGTGGATTTGACGCTGCCGAGCACGCGGACCTCGCGCTGCGGATAGGGAATCTCGATGCCGGTCCGCCGGAATTCGCGCCAGATGGCGTCGTAGAGTTCGGAGCGCAGGCCGAAAACGCCCTGGTCGGCGTCCTCCACCCAGACGCCCAGTTCGAGGTTGATGCCGCTGTCGGCGAAACCGATGATCAGCGCGCCGGGCTCCGGATCCTTGAGCACCCGCGGGATATTTTTTGCGGCATCGACCATGATCGCACGCGCTGCATCAAGGTCGGTGGCATAGGCGACCTGTATCGGCAAGCCGACCCGCACCTTGCGGTCGGTGAAAGAGTGGTTGATGACCGTGGAGGTGATGATTGTTTCGTTGGGAATGATGGCCTCGAGGCCGGCGAGGTTGCGCACGACCACGAAACGCGCAGTCATCTTGGTCAGCGTACCGGTGTGGTTTTCGATGGTGACCAGGTCGCCGATGCTGACCGAACGGTCGAGCAGGATGATGAAGCCGCTGATGTAGTTGGCGGCGATTTTCTGCAGGCCGAACCCGATGCCGACGCCGAGCATGCCGCCGAAAACCGACAACACGGTGAGATCGATGCCCACGGCGGGCAGCGCGACCAGCAGCGCGCCCAGCAGCAGCACGACCTGTACCAGCTTGGAGAACATCACGCGCAGGTTGACCTGCAGCGTGGTCGCGCGCATCAGCCGGTTTTCCGCGATGCGGCCCAGCCACAGCGCGATCAGCAGCGTGGCAATGACCGAAACGGTGCCCTGCAGCACCAGCAGCAGCGAGAAGCGGTGATCGCCGACCTTGAAGCCGATGTCGTGCAGTGCTTCGCTCAGCGGCGGCCACAGGCCGGTCAGGTAGGTGGCCACGCCCAGCCACACCAGCCAGCTGATCCAGCGTTCCGAGGATCGAAGCCAGGCGCTGGGCGCGAAGGTGTGGCGCATCACGTAAATCGCCAGGCGGACCAGTGCCATCGCCAGCAGCAGGGTCGCGGCGACTTTCAGCAGGTGCGTGCTCTGCCAGTAACCGAGGGCGGCCCTGGCAACCAGGACCAGCAGCAGCGCAGTCACCGGGAACATCAGCCGTTGCATGCCGCCGATGCCCAATGCCTGGGTGGCATCGAGGGGCGCATGGCTGCGCACCCGCAGGTCATACCGGCTGGAGAGCAGCCAGCCGGCCGCGATGCAGGCCGCGAGTACGCCGAGCTGCCAAAGGATGTTGACGCTGTGCAGGTCGGCCCAGAGGTCAAGCAGCAGGGCCTGGAATTCGGAAGGTGCGGACATCAGCGGTTCGCCGGGATGGAGGGAAAAGCACCCACGTTACACGCGGAATCGGAAACTGCACCGCAATTCTAGCATCATCACGCAGCAGTCAGTCCGTGATGCGCTCCAGTGCTGCGGCGAAAAAGCCGTCGGTGCGGTGGATGTGCGGCCACAGCTGCAGTTGTTCCCCGCAGTCGATGTTGATGCCCTGGCGCCGCAGCAGGTCTCCGCAATCGAGTGTGCGGAATCCGCCGTTCTCCGAGAGGAATCCGTCGACGATCTGCTTGTTTTCCTCGGCGAGCAGGCTGCAGGTCGCATACACAAGCCGTCCCCCGGGCTTGAGCAGGCGCGCCGCCGCCCTGAGTATCGCGGCCTGCTTTACAGTCAGTTCCGCGACACTCTGCGGCGACTGGCGGAACTTGAGGTCGGGATTGCGGCGCAGCGTGCCCAGGCCGCTGCAGGGCGCATCCACCAGCACGCGATCGATCTTGCCGGCGAGCCGTTTCACCTTGGTGTCGTTTTCGTGGGCGATCACCAGCGGATGCAGGTTTGACAGGCCGGAGCGCTTGAGCCGCGGCTTCAGCCGGTCGAGCCGCTTCTGCGACACGTCGAAGGCGTAGACGCGGCCCTGCGAATTCATCATTGCACCCAGCATCAGCGTCTTGCCGCCGGCGCCTGCGCAGAAATCCACGACCAGGTCCGAGCGCCGCGGCGCCAGCAGGTAACCCAGCAGCTGGCTGCCCTCGTCCTGCACTTCGATCGTGCCACCGGTGAACAGCGGATGGCGGCTGAGCGACGGTTTGCCCCCGAGCCGGATGCCGATGGGCGAAAAGGGCGTGGGCGCGGCTTCGATGCCGTCCCGGGCCAGGGTCGAGAGCACTGCCTCGCGGTTGCTGCGCAGCGTGTTCACGCGCAGGTCGAGCGGCGCTGCTTCCTGCAGCGCACGGCCCAGGGCGCGGATGAATGCCTCGTCGTGCCGCGGCAGCAGGCGTTCGACGACCCACTGCGGCAAATCGGCATCGACCTCGAGCGGCATCGCCGACTGCGCGCGGGTGGCATTGAGCCATTGCGATTCGTCGCCCGAACACAGCGCACCGAGTTCGCGTCCGCTGTAGCCGGCAACGCGCGCCAGCCACAGCAGCACCAGTTGCCGCGGCGTCGCGCCAGGTGCGATGCGGTCGAGCAGCAGTTTGCGGCGGAGCACGCCGAACACGGTTTCGGCGACAAAGGCGCGGTCGTGCTGGCCCAGCGCATGGCGCTCGCGGAAATAGCGGCTCAATACCGAGTCAGCCGGATATTCAAAGGTGATTACCCGCGCCAGCGCGCTGGCGGCCTCGGCGAGCCGCGCAGCCGTCGGTCCCGGCTTCGCGGGCGCGGCGTCGGCGGGTTTCATCGTTCGCTGACCTGGATTTCGCTGACCAGCTGCTCGCCGGCGGCTTCGCCGTCGCGGCCGAAGAAGCGGATGCGCACCGGGAGGTTGCGGTAATCGGTGGCGAGCCATACCGCTAGGCTTTCCCGGTCGTTTTCGCGGACCTGCACTACCGGCACCGTGCGCAGCTGGCCGAGGGGCGTTTCAATGGTCTCCTGCGGCAGCACGTCGAAACTCGTCATTTCGAGCCGCGAGCCGCGCGTGAAGGGCAGGGTGATGCGGCCCTGCGGTAGCGGCGACAACGCCAGGTTGTAGATGAAACTGATCCAGTCCTGGCTGCCGGGGGGAAGATCGACCGTGTCCTGCTGCGGCAAGCGGCCGAGCCGGACCCGGCCCGCGTTCCAGTCGAATACCGCCAGCGTTTCCTCGGTGCGGCTGCCACGCTTGATGCTCGACAGGAAGCGCCCCGGGCGCAGGCCCTGTTCAGTCAGCAGGCCCTGGCTGAGGTAGTGGAAGCGGTGCGGACGGAACAGCTCGATCAGTCCGGAGCTTTCGGACTGGCTTCCGATCTTGTACTGCGCGTCCCCGAATTCCCAGGTCTGTACGGTGCGGCCCACCGGCGTCTGGTCCGGGCCCATGGTCAGCTGGAAGGCGATGCGACCCCTGCGCGGGAATTCCGGCAGCGGCGGCGCTTCGGGCATGCGGAACGCGGTGGGCTCCGCGCTGGCGACCACCACCGGTTCCACCGCGGGAGCGGCAGCGGGTTCGGAGGCTGCGGCCTCGATTACGGGAATTTGAGAAGGCTCGACCTCGACCGGGGCCGCCGGCGCAGGGCGCGGCACTGCGGCAATGCGCCGCGGCTGTGGTGTGACAGCACGCGGTTTGGGTGCCGGCGGCTGCGCTGTTACGGGCGGCGGCGGCAGTGATTCCAGCCGCGCGGTCAGCTGGGGCAAATCCGGCGGTGCTTCCGGCGGCGTCAGCCACGAACCCGCGATCAATGCGGCGTGGGCAGCGATCGATACCGCCGCCGCCGCACCGAGACGTGCGGATGCCCGGCTCAAGGGGTGATCTCCAGTTGCGCGATGATCTGTTCGAAACGGTCGCCGTCGTCCTCGACGATGCGCATTTTCACCGGCATCAGGCGATGCCCTCGCGCCAGCCAGATCTCGGTTGCGGATTCGTTTTCGGCATGCTGCTTCACCAGATGTATCACCGCGATGCGCCCCAGCGGGGTGTCTATCGCGGTATCGGGGCCGATGGAGTAGCGGTACTGGTCAATCTTGCGCCCGTTGGTCATCGGGAAACTGAGGTTCTTCAGCTGTTCCGGCTCGAGGAAGAGGAACTGGTACATCGCAGACAGCCTGTCCTGGGTGCCCGCCGGCAGGGGCACGGTTTCACCCTGGCCGTCGTGCACCAGTTTCAGTTCACCGGCGGTCCAGTCGAACTCGGCGTGTACGTGCCTTGCATCCTTGCCGCCGCGCGTGCCATCGAATGTTTTTGGGCGCAGCCCGTCCGGCAGTACGTCGCCGGAACTGGTGACCACGCCGGGCCGGCGCTGCATCAGTGCCAGCAGCCCGATGGCGCGGGTTTCACTGACGATACGGTAGGCGTTTCCGCGCACTTCGAAGGTTTCCTGCATGACGGCGGCCGGCACACCCTTGATCGACAGGTTGTATTGAGCCTGTACGGTCTGCGGGGCGGCCGCATCCGCAGCCGTGATGCGCAACAGCGCGCAGCCCAGCAGCAGGGCAAGGAGGATCCGCTCAGCCATCGAGCCCCGGCGCGATCAGCGATGCACCGCTGCCATCCGTTCCGGAGACGCGCACCGAGCCGTCGGCCGCCAGCGTGACGCGCCCCTCGCAAATCCAGCGCACGGCCTGCGGGTAGATGCGGTGTTCTTCAGCCAGCACGCGTGCGGCGAGTGCAGATTCGCTGTCGTCCTGCAGCACCGGCACCGCGGCCTGGATGATGATCGGGCCGTGGTCGAGCTGCGGCGTGACGAAATGCACCGTGCAGCCGTGCACGCGAACGCCGGCGGCGAGCGCCTGGCGGTGGGTGTGCAGGCCCGGGAATGCGGGCAGCAGCGAGGGGTGGATGTTGATCATGCGGCCGCGATAACGGTTTACGAAGCCTTCGGTCAGCACGCGCATGAAACCCGCCAGCACCACGAGGTCGGGGCGGTGGCGGTCGATTTCCTGCGCCAGCGCGGCGTCGAAATCGGCGCGCTGCGCGTAGGAGCGGTGGTCGACCACCGCGGTGGTCACGCCTTTGTGCTGCGCGCTGCGCAGCCCCTGCGCGGCAGGTTCGTTGCTGATCACCGCGCAGACCTGCGCCGGCAGAGCTGCTTCGAGCAGCGCCGTCATGTTGCTGCCGCGCCCCGAGATCAGTATCGCGATGCGCTTCAGGGTAGCTCCTTCAAAGCACCAGTGTCTGCGGCTCGTTGCCGCGGCGGCGACGCACGGTGCCGATGCGCCAGACGCGTTCGCCGGATTTTTCAAGCAGTTTCTGCGCGCGCGCCGCATCCGCGGCGGCAACCATCACCGCCATGCCGATGCCGCAATTGAACACGCGGTGCATCTCGGCGTCGGCGACGTTGCCCTTTTCCTGCAGCCAGCGGAACAGCGGCGGCAGCGGCCAGGCATCGCTCCGCAGTTCGGCCGTCAGCGACGCCGGCAGCACCCGCGGCACGTTGTCCACCAGACCGCCGCCGGTGATATGCGCCATGCCTTTGACCGTCATTTTCTTCATCAGTTGCAGCATCGGTTTCACGTAGATGCGCGTCGGCGCGAGGATTGCATCCTTCAACGCGCGGCCGCCGATTTTCGCCGACGGCTTCACGCCCGGCTGCGCGAGGATGCGGCGCACCAGCGAGTAGCCGTTGGAGTGCGCGCCGTTGCTGGCGAGACCGAGTATTGCGTCGCCGGCGCGGATGCCGCGACCATTGATGATTTTTTTCTTTTCGACAACGCCGACTGCAAAACCGGCGAGGTCGTATTCACCCGGCGGATACATGCCGGGCATCTCAGCGGTTTCACCGCCGATCAGCGCGCAGCCCGACATCTCGCAGCCGGCGGCGATGCCTTTGACCACGTCGGCTGCGGAAGCCACGTCGAGTTTGCCGCAGGCGTAATAATCGAGGAAAAACAGCGGTTCCGCGCCCAGCGTCAGGATGTCGTTGACGCTCATCGCGACCAGGTCGATGCCTATGGTGTCGTGGCGTTTCCATTCCATGGCGAGCTTGAGCTTGGTGCCCACGCCGTCGGTGCCCGATACCAGCACCGGTTCGCGGTAGCCGCGCGGGACGGTGAACAACGCGCCGAAGCCGCCGATGCCGGCCATCACGCCGGGCCGCAGCGTGCGTTTTGCGTAGGGCTTGATGCGGTCGACCAGCGCGTCCCCGGCATCGATGTCGACGCCGGCATCGCGGTAGGTCAGCGATTTTCTGGATCCGGTTTTGCGTTTCAAGGAATACCCTGGGGAATTTGGATTGTGGGGTGGATGATGAGGTGAGCGGTGCGACATCCGGCCGCCGGTTGGCTGCGGCAGCCCTGTTAAGATATGCGTGCGACGAAACGATGCGGATTTTATCTTAGAGCGCCTAACAGAATGAAACACGTGTGCGTTACAGCCAGAATCGGTTCTGCC
>JBFWOE010000031.1:0-25087 GCA_050250695.1 Burkholderiales bacterium | reverse complement strand
CCGAACAGGGTGACGTGTGCACCCGGTTCGTGGCGCGCGTAGCGGTAGGCGGCTTCGATGATGCTTTGTGCGCCACCGTCATGCAACAGGAAATCCAGAGGCTGTTTTTTGTCGGCCAGCCATTTCGGCAGCCTGTTTTCGGCGACCAGTTCGGCGATGTCCTGCTGCAGGCGTCCCGGCGTGCTGAAAATCGCGCGCACCGCGAACATGACCAGGGTGCCGATGTTTTTCGCCTGCGTTTGCGGGAATACCCGCCGCCGCGCGTTCTGGTTGAGCATGTGGAAGGCGACCATCATCACGTCCCAGCAGTCGTCGGCGAACGCGCGCGTGAGCGTGTCGTGCCGGTGGTCACGCCCGGCGAATTCGGTGATGCCGAGGTGGCGGAATTTGCCGGCGGACTTCTCGCGCAGCAGCGCGGGCACGATCTCGCCCATCACGCGGTCGTATTCGTCCGGCAGCACGGTGTGCAGGCAGAACACGTCGACATGGTCGGTGCCCAGCGCCCTGAGCGAGTGGTCGAGCCCGGCGAGGATTTCCGCAGTGGTGATCGGCGCGCCGTCGTTGTGGCGGACCTTGTGCTTGGTGCAGATCACCACCGAATCGCGCGCGCGGCCTTTCAGCGCCGCGCCGACGACGGGCTCGGTGCCGTAGAACTGCGCGGTGTCGATGAAGTTGATGCCGAGGTCGAGCGCGCGCTGCACGACGCCGACCGCGTGTGTTTCGCCTTGTGCGAGTCCGAGGCGGCTGCTGCCCCCGCAGCCAAGTCCGGCGACGCTGACCTTGAGGCCGGTGCGGCCGAGGGTGGTGTATTGCATGTCAAGCCGTAAGTTACAAAAAAATCAATAAAAACAAATACTTATAAATAATCCCTCGCGGATGCCAGGTTGGTGAGTACTTACAGCGCGGCACGGCGGGCGCGTTACGCCGGCTTCGGCGGCAGCGTGCTGCTGAACGATGCGCGCTGCGCCAGGCGTGCGGCGAGTTTCGCCAGTGCCGGGTGTTTGCTGCGCCATTCGAAGGCCGGCAATCCGAAATCGAGGTAACCCAGCGCATAACCGGCGGCGATGTCGGCGAGCGTATAACGTTTGCAGCAGCAGAATTCGCCGTCACCGAGGTCCTGTTCCATCACCGCGAGGCCGCGGTCGATTTTCAGTTGCTGGCCGGCGAACCATTCGGGGGAGCGCTGCCGGTCCGCCGGTTCGCGGTATTCGTGGTTGATGTTGACGGCGGCTTCGGTGATGCCGTCGGCCAGCGCTTCCCAGCGTTTGACTTCGATGCGGTCCTCGAAATTTTCCGGGATCAGTTTCGGCCCGCCGCCGATGGCGTCGAGGTATTCGACGATCACCACCGAGTCGTAGAGCCCGCGGCCGTCGTCGCGCACCAGCGTCGGCACCTTGGCCAGCGGATTGAAGGCCGGTACCGGCGAGCCGGGGGCGCGGCCGCGGGCGACGATGTATTCGTGCGGGATGTTTTTCTCGGCGAGCACGATGCGCACCTTGCGCGCGAACGGGCTGCCTGGTGAACCGTAGAGTTTCATGCGTGGTTTTCCAGTTTACACCGAGGGCCAGATGCGCAGGCCGACGGCGGGTGAATACGCCGCGTGTTCGAGTTGCGGCACGATGCGGCCCATCCAGGTCTGCGGATCGCGCGACTGCGCTTCGAGCGGGCCGAAATGGGTTTCGCGCAATTCCAGCGAGGTGAATTCATGGAGTATGGCGTGTTTGTGGCGGCCCACGCTCGCCAGCAGCTTGCGCGCGCCCACGCAGCCCGGCAGTTGCGCCAGTGCGGGCAGGCGTTCCTGCGCGTACCAGCCGCCGAGGTCGTCTTCGACCGCGGTTGAGGGCGCGTTGTAGTTGCCCATCTGCACCACCGGCGCGATGGTCAGGTCCGGCCCGCGCTTGATCGCATCCGGGCCGTCGATGCGCGCCTCCTCGGCGAGGATGGCGGCGGCGGGATTCACGCGCATGCGGATGAATTTTTTTGTTTCCGCGTTCTGCCTGCCGGCAAGCTGGCCGGGGCTGGGGTTGAGGAAGGTGTGCGCAGTGTCGCCGCCGAACATCGCGAGGTAGCCTTTGCCGCGCCCGCCGTGGCCGAGCTCGTAGTGCGCCGCCCAGCGGTAGCCGGGACGCGAAAGTTTCTCGGGAATGTGGACGTGGTGGAACCAGTCCAGATATGCGGCCTTGTCGGCGGGTGCGATGTCGTACCAGATTGCCCAAATCCCCTGATCCATCAGTGGTTGCTCCATGTGTTTGTGACGATTGTAATGCAGGGAGGATGAATCGCCGCCGGGTGATGGTGCGGACGGCGCTGCGCTGGTATTCTGTGGCTGCAGTCCAGACAACAAGGAGAAACCGCATGGAAGTTCAGGCAGGCACTGCTGCGCCGGATTTTTCGCTCGGCGCGCACAATTCGGATCAGAAGGTCACACTGTCCGCATTCAAGGGGCGGCCCGTGGTCGTGGCGTTCATGCCCTTTGCGTTCACCGGTGGGTGAACGAACCAGGTCAAAGGGTTCCGTGAGAACTACGACGCTTTCAAGAAACTGAATGTTGAAATCCTGCAAATCAGCGCCGACCCGGTGCCGAGCCTGAAAGGCTGGGCGGATTTCCTGGGCGGTGTGCCCTTTCCGCTGCTGTCGGACTACTGGCCGCACGGCGCGGTGGGACAGGCCTACGGCATCTTCAACAGTGAGCGCGGCATGGACAAGCGCGCCGCCTACGTGGTCGATGCCCAGGGCGTGATCCGTTACGCCAAGGTTTATCCGCAGGGCACGATCCCGACCAGCGAAGAACTGCTGGCCGAGCTGAAGAAGCTGTAATCAACATGCAGCAGCTGGTGTGGGCCGGCGGCCGGTTCCGTAATGGACCGGCCACCGGCCTTTGTTTTGGCGGGCGGACCGCCCGCCACCATTTAGGGGGAGTACATGGCAATCCGCAACACTGAACACTGCTGTGCCGATGACGGCGGGCTCATTTTCACCGGCTGCAACATGACCAACAGCGCGGCCGCGCAACCGGCAGGCGGTCGTCGCCGCCAGGTGGTGGTCGGCGGCAAACGCGTGAAGACCATAGACGTGCACGCGCACTGCGTGGTGAAGGAGGCGCTGGACCTGCTCGGCCAGACGGTCGAGGAACAGCGCGGGCCGGGCATCGGTGAAGTCGGCGCGAGGCGCATCGCCGAGATGGACGAGCAGGGCATCGACATGGAAGCGTTGTCGATCAATCCGCTGTGGTACCACACCGAACGCGATGTCGCGGAAGCGGTGGTGCGCATCCAGAACGAGAAGCTTGCCGACTGGTGCGGTCAGCATCCCGACCGTTTTGTCGCGTTTGCCTCGGTGGCGCTGCAGTTTCCGGAACTCGCGGCGCAGCAGCTCGAGCATGCGGTGAAGAAGCTCGGTCTGCGCGGTGCCGCGGTGGGTACCAGCATTCCGGGCAAGGAGTTCTCTGATCCGTACCTGCACCCGTTCTGGAAGAAGGCCGAGGAACTCGGCGTGCTGATCTTCATCCACCCGCGCAGCACACCGGAGCTGAACGGCCGCTTCAAGGGCAACGGCTGGCTGTCGAACACCATCGGCAATCCGCTCGACACCACGATCGCGCTGTCACACCTGATTTTCGACGGCACCCTCGATTGTTTCCCGGGTTTGAAGGTCTGCTCCGCACACGGCGGCGGTTTCCTGCCGTCGTACGCACCGCGCTCCGACAATGCGCTGCGCGTGGCGCCGGAGATGGATACCGGGGTGAAGCTGAAAAAGAAACCCACCGAGTACCTGCGCGACATGTACTACGACACGCTGGTGTTCACCGACGAGGCGCTGCGTCACCTTGCGCACGAGGTCGGCGTGGACCGGCTGGTGATCGGCACCGACCATCCGATTCCCTGGCAGAGCCGGTCGGTGGACCACATCCTCAACGCCAGCGGGTTCAGCGACGCCGAAAAGCGCATGATGCTCGGCGAAACCGCAGCGAAGCTTCTGGGCATCAAGTTGTAACACCGAATTGCCATGATCGCCGGGAATTCAATCCCGGTTTATGCTGTTGGCGAAGCTGGCAGGCTTTGGCTGTTCTTGGGGCAACCACCGGGTGAAACAGGAGGCTGTGATGGAAATCAGGGAACGCAAAAAGGCGGGCGATTTTCCGCCGGAAGTGATGAAGCTGTTCGACGGTTACGTGCATGGCGGCCTGACCCGCCGCGAATTCCTCGACCGCGCCGGCAAGTACGCGCTGGGCGGCATGACTGCGGCGGCGATGCTGGAGAGCCTGCAGCCCAATTTCGCGTGGGCGGAGCAGGTGAAGAAGAACGATCCGCGGATCAAGACCGGTTACATGGAATACAACTCGGCCAGCGGCTCGGGAAAAATGCGCGGCTACATGGCGCAGCCGGCAAAGGCTTCCGGCAAGCTGCCGGCGATCCTGGTGATCCATGAAAACCGCGGGCTCAATCCGTACATCGAGGATGTCGTGCGGCGCCTGGCGCTGGAGAACTTCGTGGCATTTGCGCCGGATGCGCTGTTCCCGCAGGGTGGTTATCCCGGCGACGAGGACAAGGGCCGCAAGATGTTCGCGTCGCAGGATCCGAAGAAGCGCAGCGAGGATCTTTACAACGGCGGGCTGTTCCTGAAATCGCGTCCCGAGACCACCGGCAGGATGGGCGTGGTCGGTTTCTGCTTCGGTGGCAGCGTCTCCAACGCGCTGGCGGTGCGCATGCCCGACCTCGCCGCCGCAGTGCCGTACTACGGCAGCCAGGCAAAAGCCGAGGACGTGCCGAAGATCAAGGCGCCGCTGATGCTGCATTACGCCGGCCTCGATGAGCGCATCAACAAGGGCTGGCCGGCCTACGAGGAGGCGCTGCGCCAGCACGGCAAGCAGTACACCGTGTATTTCTACGAAAACGTCCACCACGGTTTTCACAACGACACCACGCCGCGTTACGATGCCGCCGCGGCGAAATTGTCGTGGCAGCGCACGCTGGAGTTCTTCAACAAACACGTGCGCGGCTGAAGTCCGCACCGGGTGCGGCGCCTGCGGGCGTCCGCGCTTGATGTCCGGGGTCGCGCGCGTTATCGTGGCGTGGCTGGCGCGACCATGGACAAGACCACATTACGGCATGCCCTGCCGGCCCGGATGCTGCGGGTCGTGGTCTGCGCGTGCGTGCTGGCATGCCTGCCGGCGGCAGGCGCGGCCCGCGCGCAGCCGGTGGCGGGGCCCGCGGATTATCCGCTGCGCCCGATCCGCGTCATCGTCGCCGCCTCGCCGGGATCCGCCGACGAAATTTTCGCGCGCACGCTGGGCGAGGACCTCGAAACCTTCTATGGCCAGCGCGTGGTCATCGACAGCCGGCCCGGCGCCGGCGGCCTGATCGGCAACACGCTGGTGTCGCGCGCCACTGCCGATGGCTACACGCTGGGCATGGTCGGTGTCACGCGGCTGATCACCGCGCTGCTCCGCGATGCTCCGCCGTACCGGGCGCTGGCCGACATCTCCGGCGTTGCCCACGTAGCCTCGATCACCAACGTGCTGGCGGTGGCGCCCGACATGTCCACACCCACCGCGCGCGATTTCGTCAGGCACGCGCGGGTGCGTCCCGGCGAACTCAACTATGCCTCGCTGGGCATCGGTTCTGCTTCGCACCTCGCCGGCGAGATTTTTTCGCGCGCGCTGGGCATCGAGGCGGTGCATGTGCCGTTCACCGCGGTGACCAGCACCTTCGTCGAGATGGGGCTGGGCCGCGTGCATTACGCGGTGCTGACGCTGCCGGCGGTGATCGGGCCGGTGCGCGACGGCCGGCTGCGCGCGCTGGCGGTGATGACGCCCTCGCGCAGCACGGTGCTGCCCGCGGTGCCGGCGATCGCCGAACTCGGACTGCCCGAGGCGCAGTTCGACAGCTGGTCGGGCATCGTTGCGCCGCGCGGCACTCCGCGGCGCGTGGTCGAACAGCTGCACGGCGACATCGTGCGCGCGCTGCGCAAGCCGGGATTGCGCAAGCGTTTCATGCACCACGGCGCGGAATCGACCCCGGAAGGCACGCCCGACGGCTTCATGCGCCACATGCAGGGGGAATACCTGCGCTTCGAAGCGCTGATCCGGAATGGCGGCATCCGCCCTGAATAGGATCAGCCTGCGGACCCCCGCTTTACTTTGCGGGCGGGCGCGGCGCAGAATCGGTTCGTGCTAAACCAATACGGCCTGCCATCAACAGCGCCACCACGGAGGAAAAATGAACTTGCCGATTCGACACGGAATGATCCACGGCCTGCTGGGCGCCTGCCTGCTGGCTGCAGCCTGGGGTGCGGCGGCGCAGAATTACCCTGTGCGCCCGGTCAAGATCATCGTGCCGTCCGCCGCCGGGGGAGGCACCGATTCGACGACGCGCATCATCACGCCCAAGCTCGATGAATTCCTCGGGCAGCGGGTGGTGGTGGAAAACCGCGCGGGCGCGGCGTCGCTGATCGGCAGCGAGATGGTCGCCCGCGCCGCCCCCGACGGCTATACGCTGCTGACCGGCATCAGCACCATCACCATCCATCCGTCGATGCAGAAGAAGATGGCGTTCGACACCATGAGGGATTTTGCGCCGGTGAGCCAGTTCGTGATCCTGCCCAATGTGCTGGTCGGGCATCCGACGCTGAAACCGAAGACGGTGAAGGAACTCATCGCTTTCGCAAAGGCGCGCCCGGGACAGCTTGAATTCGCGTCGGCCGGCACCGGCAGCAACCTGCACCTGTGCATGGAAATGTTTCTCGGCATGACCGGGCTGAAAATGGTGCACGTGCCGTACAAGGGTTCCGGCCAGGCGATCGCCGACCTTGCGGCCGGCTACGTGCCGTTCATGATCACCAACATGATCACCGGCACGCAGCAGGTGCGCGCCGGGCGGCTGCATGCCTACGGCGTGACCGGCGCGCGGCGTTCCGCCGCCGCACCGGACATTCCGACCATCGCAGAACAGGGCGTCGCCGGGTACGAGGCGGTGCAGTGGTACGGACTGATGGCGCCGGCCGGCACGCCGCCGGACATCGTCGCCAAACTGCACAAGGGCGTGGTATTTGCACTGCAGGACGCCGGGGTCAGGAAACGTTTTGCCAACAGCGGCGCCGAACCGGTGGGCAACACGCCGGAAGAATTTGCCGCAGTGATGCGCAACGACATGGCGAAATGGGCGAAGGTGGTGAAGGCGGCGGGGCTTTCACCCAAGTAGCGGCGTTCCCCTAGTACGGCGTCGTCTCGACCTGTCCGTCGGTTTTGACGAACCAGCGTTCGCTGGCGAAGGGTTTGCCGGCGAGCCGGGCATCCATCCAGTCGGCGACCAGTACCGCGGGCGTGGGCCCGAGCTGGGCGGAAGGAACGTTGCCCACAGAGTGGCGGCTGCCCTGGTAAACCACCAGACGTTTGGGGCATTGCAGGGTTTTCAGCAGCTGCTCGGTGTGCGCCAGTGGCGAGAGTTCGTCGTGCTCACCGGCCACGCACAGGTACGGCACGCGGATGTTGCCGGCAAGTCCTTCCCAGGTCAGCGTCTTGCGGAATGCGTCGAAGGCGGCTTCGTCGCTGTAGCCCGACATGTACATGAAGCGCTGCTTGAAGGTGGGTGAGGCTTCCTCGAAGATGGTGTGGAATCCCGGCTGCAGGCAGGTGCCGGTGATTGCGCAGGCGCGGTAACGCGGTTCACTGGCGCAGGACACCGTCGCGAAGAAGGTGCCGAAGCTCTGGCCGACGACGCCGATGCGCTGCGCATCGATTTCGGGGCGCGCCGCCATCCAGTCCATGATCACGCGGCCGGCCTCCTGCCAGTTGGCCATGCTGACATGGATGCCGTGTACTGCGCTTTCGTACTGGCCGGGACCCTCGATGCTGAGCACGGCAATGCCGCGCGACAGCCAGCGGTCGCCGTACATGGCAACGCTCGCTTCCTTGAATCCGTCCATGCCGGGTATCGACACCACGGCGGGGATGTGCCCGCCGTGGTAACCCGGCGGCAGGTGGAACCAGCCCGGCAGTGCCTTGCCCTGGAACGGGATCCACACCGCCTCGACCGTGTGGTCGGCGAGTTCCGCGTATTTCAGGTAGCACGCGCGCTTGCGCTGGTTGAGCGCGAGGTTTTTCTCGTTGTTCTCGTCGTAGGGCCATTGTGCGGCGGCGTACTGCACGGCGGCGATGAAATAGTTCTGGCGCGCAGTCACGTTTTCGCCGGCACTTTCGGCTGCGCGTGCTTTGGCTTCGCGGCGCTTTGCCGCGGTCTCGAAGGCCGGCGAAATGTCGGCGTATTTCTTCACCCGTTCGCGGATCGCGGCGAAGTCGGCGTTGGCTTCGGGGCCGCAGGGTGCGTTGTAGTTGATGCTGCGCGGCTGGTCCCAGTCAATGCCGACCGAGCGGATGACGTTGTCGATCAGCCAGCGCTGTTCCGTCCAGCGGCGGGTCACGGGTGCGTTCATGATGTGGGTTCGCCTGTGGTGAAGACCGAGCGGGCATTCTACTCACCGGCCGCTGCGTCGTGTATTGTTCCCGCAACCGGAAACACACCAGCGAAAGCCCCCGATGCCGAATGCTCCGAAAGCGCAGCTGCAGACCGTCCGCATGATCACTTTCGGCGGCGGTTATTCACTGCCGGCGTGGGTGGCGCAACAACAGGGTTTTTTCGCCGGGCACGGCGTCGCCGTCGAGATCACGCATACCCCGAATTCGGTGTTCCTGATGAAGAACCTGATCGAAGGCAAATTCGATCTCACGGTGACCGCGATGGACAACCTGGTCGCCTACCAGGAGGGTCAGGGTGAAGCGGAATTCGCGGGCGTCTGCGATCTCGTCGCCTTCATGGGCGTGGACGACAGTTTCCAGAGCCTGATGGCGGCCCCGGGGATCAGGTCTGTCGCGGATCTGCGCGGCAAAAAAATCGCGGTCGATGCTCTGACCACCGGTTATGCCTTCATCCTGCGCGAGATGATCGCGCGCGCCGGGATGACCGATGCCGACGTCGTTTACGAACGCACCTGGGGCGGGCCGATGCGGCTGCAGGCGATGCTCGATGGAAACTATGCCGCGGGGCTGCTGGCAACGCCGCTGGACAGAATCGCCGCGGACCGCGGCTTCACGAAACTCGGCACGGCCCGCGAACTGCTCGGCCGCTATCAGGGACGCACCGGTTTTGCGCAACGTGACTGGATCAGGAACAACGAGGCGGCGGTCATTGGCTTCATGCGCGGTTATCGCGATGCCATGGACTGGCTCTACAACCGCGGCAACCGCGCCGCGGCGGCGGATCTGCTGATGGCGAACGATGCTTCGGTGACGCCGGAACTGGCGCGGCTGTCGCTGGACATCCTGCTCGATGACAAGTTCGGTTTCTGGCGCGATCTGGCCCTGGACCTCGAAGGCATCCGCACCGTGCTCGCGCTGCGCACGCGGTTCGGCGTTCCGCCGAAAAAGCTGGACGATCCGCTGCGCTACGTTGACACCGGGCTGCACGGGCGCGCGTTCGGCGGGCGCTCCTGATCAGCCGGCTGCAGTCCCCTGCGACGTTCTGCGCGCCCCTGCGCGCGCCATGATCCACGCCGGCACCATCGCCAGCACGTAGACCACGCCGACCAGCATGAAGCTGTCGCGGAAGCCCATGGTGTAGGCCTGGGCGTGGATGACCTTGCCGAGGAAATGCAAGGCGCCGGCGCCCTGCAGTTCGTCGGGCACGCCGGCGCGGGCGAGCAGCGTTTCCATGCTGCGCAGCAGTTCGAGGGTGGCCGAGTTGGCCGCGGTCTGCATGGCGGTGAGCGTGTCGCTGTGGAAAAAGGTGCGGCGGTCGAGCATCACCGAAAGCAGGTTGACGCCGAAGGCGCCGCCGATCTGGCGGGTGAAATTGATCATGCCCGCGCCCTGGCTGAGCTGTTCGGGTCCCAGCGCGCGCAGCGCGGTGACGTTGAGCGCGGGCTTGATCAGCGCGAGGCCTATGCGCGACAGCACCACGCTGAAGGCGATGGTCCAGAACGGCATGTTGGTGTCGACGCCGGCGAGCCAGAATGCCGATACCGCGAAGAACAGCAGGCCTGACATGATCAGCACGGTCGGCGACATGCGGTCGCTCATGTAGCCGCCCAGCGGCATCAGCAGCCCCATCACCAGGCCCGCGGGCATCAGCAGCAGGCCGGCGGCGAGCGGGGTGGCATGTTGCACGGTTTGCACGAACAGCGGCACCAGGTAGGTCGAGCCGAAGATGCCTGCACCGTAGATCACCGCCACCGCGGCGGCGGCGGTGAACTGCGGATTGGCGAACACCCGCAGGTCGACCAGCGGCGCGTCGGTGCGCAGCGACCAGTAGACGAAGGCGCCGCTGCTGGCGAGCGCCACGGCAAACAGCGTGAGCACGTAATCGGACTGCCAGCCCTCGCGCTGGCCGTTGGACAGCGCGGTGAGCGCGGTGGCGATGGCCACCGACAGCAGCACGAAACCGGGACCGTCGAAGCGCACGCGCCGGCCGTCATCTTCGCGCCCCGGCAGGAAGGCGCTGCCGATCAGGATCGCCAGTGCGGTGACGCCCATCGGCACGAAAAAAATGAAGCGCCAGTTGAACAGGTCGATCAGGACGCCGCCCAGCGTGGGACCGATCGCCGGGCCGAGAATCACGCTCATGCCGAAAAAACCCATTGCCGCGCCGCGCTGGTCGGGCGGGAACACGCGGAACAGGGTGTACATCGCCAGCGGCTGCAGCAGCCCGGCAACCGCGCCCTGCACGATGCGCGCGAAAATCAGCACGTTTTCGTTGGGGGCGGCGCCGGCGAGCAGCAGTGCGACTATGAACACCACGAGCGCGCCGATGAAGGTGTTGCGCTGGCCAAAGTTGCCCATCAGCCAGGCGTTGAGCAGCATGCCCACGGTCATTGCCGCCAGCGTGCCGGTGGATAGCCACTGCGCGCGGTCCTGGCCGATGCCGAAGGCACCCATGATGTCGGGGATGGCGACGTTGACGCTGGTGGTGGTGAGCACCGCGGAAATCGTGCCCAGCATCACCGTCGCCGTGGCGTACCAGCGGTAGGCCGGTCCGTAGCGGGCGAACAGCTCCTCAGTCGTTGCGGTTGGTCGCAATGTGCACCTCGACCATCATCCCGGGACGCAGCAGCGGATTTTTTTCCGCAAGGCGGATGCGCAGCGGCAGGCGCTGGGTGATCTTGGTGAAGTTGCCGCTGGGGTTGGGGTCGGGCAGCAGCGCGAACTTGCTGGTGGCGGCGCGGCCGATGCGGAAGACTTCGCCCTCGAACACCCGGTCGGGATAGGCATCGACCGTGATCTCGGCCTTCATGCCCGGCTTCAGCCGCGCGATGTCGGTTTCCTTGACGTTGGCGTCGACCCAGATGTCGTCGGGATCGTGGAACATCAGGATGCGCTGCCCGCTCGAGACGTGTTCACCTTTGCGCACGAAGGTCATCACGATGCGGCCGTCGCCGGGGCTGGTGACGGTGCGGTCGGCGAGGTCGACGTCGCGACGGCGGATCTCGGCGCGGATTTCCTCGGCCTGATTCTCGAGCACGGCGAGCTGGCGCTGCATCACCTGCAGTTCGCGCCGGCTGCCCCCCGCCGCGGACAGCGTGCCGCGCACCGCAGCTATTTCGGCAAGTGCCTTGCGGTGGTTTTCCTGCGCCTGCTGCCACGCGGTGCGCGCGCGTTCCATGGCCTGCGGCGACAGCCATTTGCGCGAGGCGAGGTCGCGGGCGCGTTCGTAATCCTCGCGCGCCTGTTTCATTTCGGCATTGCGCGCTGCGGCTTCCGCCTCTGCAGCCGTCAGGCGGCTGGTTTCGCTCTGGAACCTGCCCTGGGTTTCCTGGTCGACCTGGCCGCTGCGCGTGCGCACCACGGCCATCTGGTTTTCGACGGCTTCGAGACGGGCGACCAGCGCGGCGCGCTGCAGCTGCGAATCGCGGTCGTCGATCCTGAACAGCAGGTCGCCTTTTTTCACCGCGTCGCCCTGGATCACCGGCAGTTCGGTGATCCAGCCTGCGGCGCGGCTCGACAGGGTGATGATTTCACCGTCGATGCGCGCGTCGTCGATGTAGACGTGGGTCCAGCGCACCCACGCCCAGTGCGCCATCCACGCCAGCAGCAGCACGGCGGCGATGATCAGCAGCCATGACTTGGGGGTGATGCGCGTATTCTCGGATGCGGCCATCGTCGGGGTGTGCGGTTTTGTTGTGGTGCGCACCGACTATTACGCCAGCTTGGGCGCGAGGGCAAGCCGGCAGGGACGAAAAGTCCGGTATGTGGCCTGCGCAGCCCTTGCGCATTGCCGCGGAAGGGCGGCGTTAGTGCGCCGCCGGGCGACTCCGCGGCCCAACATCCGGATTCGGGCTGCGGATGCCGGTGCCGCGGCGCAAGCCGTCTTTGTGCTACGTCCTGTGCACCACCGGCGCCAGCATGTTCTGGTCGATCATCACGTCGACGATCGCCGGTTTGCCGCTGGCCAGTGCGCGCTGGATCGCGCCTTCGAGGTCGCCGGGGCGGGTGACGTGTTCGCCGTGCGCGCCGAAAACTTTAGCCAGCGCGCCGAAGTCCGGGTTTTTGTAATCGACGGCGAAGTAGCAGCCGCCGAAATGCTCGTTCTGGAACGCGCGTTCGTTGCCCAGGCCCTGGTCGTTGAACACGACGTAGACCACGGCGATGTTCTCGCGCACCGCGGTCTCCAGTTCGCCGATGTTGCACATCGCGCCCATGTCGCCGGAGGCGCAGATCACCGGGCGGTCCGGGCGGGCGAGTTTGGTACCCATCGCGATCGGCAGCGAACCGCCGACCGAGGCCCAGTCGTCTATGCACATGAAGGTGTCGGGTTCGTAACTTTTGAAATAACTGCGCACGTGTTTGCCGCCATTGCCGGCGTCGACGACGAGGATGCCGTCCTTCGGCAGCACCTTGCGGATCATGTGCGCGACGTACTGCGGCTGTATCGGCTCGGCCTCGGGGCGCAGGATGCCGTTGATCTCGGCTTCGTAGGCGCTGCGCGCGCCGGCGACGTCGAACCAGGATTTGCGCGGCTTGGTTTTGGCGGCGTGTTCGGCCAAGCCGTTGATGAAGCTGGTCGCCGAACCGGCGACGCCCAGCGTCACCGGGAACACGATGCCGATCTGGCCCGGCGCCGAAGTCTGGTGGATGATTTTTGCGCCCTCGCTGAAGATGCCGTACTTGTACATGGTCGAGAACACGTCGAAATGCGCGCCCACTGCAATGATCAAGTCGGCCTGGGGTGCGGCGCGGTTGGCACTGGCAAAACCGTTGCGGCCCAGCGGCCCCAGCGCCAGCGGGTGCGACGCCGGGAAGGCGTCGGGCGAGTACTGCAGCGCGGCGGCGGGGATGCCGGCAGCTTCCGCGAGTTTCTGCATCGCGGCGACGGCGTTTTCCTTCATCACGCCGCGGCCGATCACGAACAGCGGGCGTTCGGCCTTGCTGATCAGTGCCCACGCGGCGTCGATCTGTCCCGGGTCGCACACTGCCGGCACGGTGCTGCGGTAGGCGGCGGGCGCGGTGGTTTCGGGTGAGACCTGCTGCAGCAGCACTTCGCTGGCGGCCTCGATGTGCGTTGGCCCCTGCGGTTCGGTGAGTGCCACGCGGAAGGCCTTGCGCACGGCTTCCTGGATCTTGTCCGGGTAGGGAATGCTGTAGGCCCACTTGGTGATCGGGCGCATGAACGGGATCTGGTCCATGTCCTGGGTGGCGTCGCGTTCGCGCATGATGCTTTCCTGTACGCCGGTGATGCTGATCACCGGCACGTTGCCCTTGAACGCGGCGGCGGTGGCGGTGACGATGTTGGTGACGCCCGGGCCTTCGGTGACGGTGACCACCGAGGGTTTGTTGGCGGCACGCGCAAAACCGTAGGCCATGAACGCGGCACCCTGTTCGTGGCGGGTGAGGATGAAGCGGATCTGCGGCGTGACACGCAGTTCGTCGAGGATGGCGAGGTTCTGCGTGCCGGGTATGCCGAAGACGTGGTCTATGCCTTCGCGCAGCAGGCCGTCGACGAGGGCGCGCGCGCCGCTGACGGTTTTGGCGGGTTTGTTGCCGGGAGCGTTCATAGGGGTGTTTTCCTGATTTTGCGGTTTCTATGCGGAGCCGCGATGTTAATCCAAATTGTCTTCGACACGATGCAGTTCCATCCACTTGTTGAAACAGCAGTGCTCCGTTGCCATGCCGACGGCCGCTTTTGATTGCAATTCCTGTGTGCCGGTGCTCAAATCACAGTGGTGATTTCACAAGATAAGTGAATATTCCGGAGGGACGCCATGCAGTTCAACATGCGAAATCCGAAACCCTGGGCCTGCGCGCTGGCGGGCATGCTGCTGATGGGCGCTGCGCTGCAGGCCGCGGCGCAGAACTTTCCGTCGCGTCCGGTGCGCGTGGTCGTGCCCTATCCGCCGGGCGGCGCCAACGACATCGTCGGCCGCCTGCTGGCGCCAGTGATGAGCCAGGAACTGGGGCAGAACGTCATTATCGACAACCGCGGCGGCGGCAACACATTGATCGGTTCCGGGATTGTCGCCACCGCCGCGCCCAATGGCTACACGCTGTTGGTGGTCGCAGCGGGGCATGCGGTCAATCCGGCACTCTACAAGAAGCTGCCGTACGATACCGCGCGCGACTTCGTGCCGGTTTCGCTTTTTGGCGATGGTGCCTATGTGCTGGTCGCGCATCCCGGCGCCGGAGTGTCGAACAGCGCAGAGTTGATCGCCAAGGCGAAGGCGAATCCGGGAAAGGTGGTCTACGCCTCGTCGAGCACCGGCAACCTGACCCACCTTGCGGCGGAGCTGTTCAATTCGCTCGCTGGCGTGAAGATGTTGCATGTGCCCTACAAGGGCGGGGGTCCGGCGATGACCGATCTGCTCGGGGGCCGGGTGCAGGTGTTTTTCTCGACGGTCGCGGTGGCGCGGCAGCACCTTCAGGCGGGCAGGATCCGCGGACTGGGCGTGACCACACCGAAGCGCACGCCGGCATTGCCGAACGTGCCGACGATAGGCGAGTCAGGCCTGCCCGGCTACGCAGTGAGCGGTTGGTACGGCCTGGTGGCGCCGAAAGGTACGCCGAAGACGGTGATAGACAAGCTGCACGGGGCGGTGCAGGTGGCGTTGCGCCTGCCGGATGTCCGGGATCGACTGCTCAGCGTCGGCGTCGAGGCGATCGAGGCGTCTCCGACCGCGTTCGGCAAGCTGATCGACGATGACATCGCGAAGTGGATCAAGGTGGCGAGACCGCTCAACATCAGCATGGATTGAGCCGGTTCGCAGGTAAACAAAAACCCGCCGCAGCGGGGTTTTTGTAGTACTGCGGGAGGTTTTACGCGGCCTTCTGCAGCGCGTGCAGCTGTTTCGCGATGAACGCCATCACCATCTGGTGCGAGCGGTCGGCGTCGGGTCCCGGCGTCGCCGTCCATTCATGTACGCAGCCGGCGAAAATCTCGAGCTGGCAGTCGCCGCCCGAAGCACGGTAGGTCGCGGCGAATTTTTCCTGGATCGGCGGGATCACGTTGTCGTCCTCGCCGCCCTGCATGATCAGCAGGGGGGGTAAACGGACACTTTCCTTGCGCTCGAGGATTTCCTGCGGGTTGCCTTCGTGTATGGAGTTTGCGGGAGCAAAGAAGGTGTCGGATTTTTTCATCATTTCCTTGTTGCCCTTGCGTTCGGCCTGGGCGCGGCGGGCGATCGGGTCGCTGATCGGCGAACGCGTGGCGATGTAGGCGACAGCGGCATCGAGTTGCGGCGCTTCCGCGAGCGGGATCGCGGCGTAGAGCGGATCGCGCGGTTTCATGCCGATCAGCTGCGCGACATGGCCGCCGCTGGAGCTGCCGAGCACGCCCAGCGTGGCAGCGTCGCCGTTCCAGCTCTTGGCCATGTGTTTGACCCAGCGGATTGCGTAGTGCGCGTCCTGCACGCAGGCCGGGTACGGAGCTTCTGCGGACAGGCGCAGGTCGGGTGACACCACCAGCATGCCCGCCGCGGCAATGGCGCGCGCCATCGGTTCATTGGCGTAACGGTCCTTGCGCGACCATGCGCCGCCGTGCAGGTCGACCAGCACCGGAAACGGGCCCGCGCCCTGCGGCTGGTAGATGCGGGCGATCAGCTTGCGCTTGCCGGTGTTGCGGTATTCGGTTTCACAAACCTTGACGGCGAACAGGCTGGCGGGGTTGTAGGCGAGTGTCATGGATTTTTTCCGTTCGGGCGTTGGTGAATAATGACATATCATAAGTCTTCGTTTGCGCCATTGATCACCGGCTGCGCAGTCTTTTCCGGTCTACATTGAGGAGCCTCATCATGCTTTGGGCCATTTCCTGCGTCGACAAGCCTGACACCGCCGCGATCCGCGATTCGGTGCTGCAGCCGCACCGCGATTACCTCGGCAGCCAGAAACACATCCTGGTGCTGGCCGGGGCGACGCAGAACGACGAGGGCACGGCGGCCATAGGCAGCCTGTTCATCGTCAACGTCAACAGCCGCGCCGAGGCGAAAAAATTCTCCGACGGCGATCCGTTCACGCAGAAGGGCGTTTTCGCCGGAATCACCATTACCCGCATGCGCAAGGGGCAGTGGAATCCGGAGGCTGCGGCCGGGGCCTGACCCCGTCGCTTGGATCCGTCACCGGAATCCGCCGCACCCGATGCCGACGCTGAAGTTCTATACCGACCTGCCGGTCATCACCGATTTCGCGGCGATCACGCATGCGGAGAGTTTCGCCGCGCTGCCCGACGACTGGCATGTCGCGCTGTGCGACGTGCGCAATTCGACGGCGGCGGTTGCCGACGGCAAGTACCGTAACGTCAATTCGATCGGTGCTGCGGCGATCACCGCGGTGCTCAATGCTGCGGGCGGGGTCGAAGTGCCGTTCAGCTTCGAGGGCGACGGCAGCCTGGTCTGTGTGCCGCAGCGGTTGCTCGAACCGACGCGGGCGGCGCTGGCGAAGACAAGGGAAGTGGCGCGCGACGCCTTCGGCCTTGATCTGCGCATTGCCACGGTGCCGGTGCCGGACCTCCGCGCCGCGGGTTTTTCGGTGCAGGTGGCGCGTTACCGGGTTTCCGAGCATTACGTGCAGGCGGTGTTCTCCGGCGGCGGTATCGCCTATGCCGACAGCCTGATCAAGGATCCCGCGACGGAAGCGCGATATGCCATCGCCCCCGGCAGCGTCGAGCCGCAAGGCAGCTTCGACGGCTTCGAGTGCCGCTGGGAGGATATTCCCAGCCGCCACGGCGAGACCGTGAGCCTGATGGTGCTGGCGCTGCATTACGAACCCGAACGCTCCGCGGCGGTGTACCGCAACGTGATAAACAAGGTCCGCGAAATCTACGGCGATGATGACGCCTGCCATCCGGTCGCGGTGCCGGAGCTGGCGATGACGCTGAAGGCGGACCTGCTAGCCGACGAACTGGGCGTGCGCACAGGCAAGGCCGGGGGGTTCGAGCGCTGGCGGCGGCTGATGCGCACGCGCGCGATCGTGTTGCTGGGAAAGCTGCTGATGCATTTCGGCATCAGGACGCACGAGACCGACTGGAGCCTCTACAAGACGACGCTCGCACGCAATTCCGACGTGCGCAAGTTCTCCGACGTCTACCGTCAGATCCTTTCGGGCACGCCGGAACAGCGCCTGCAGCTGGATGCCTGGCTGCAGCAGCAGTTCAAATCTCGCAATCTGCTATACGGCCTGCATGCCGCAGACCGCGCGCACATGACCTGCCTGGTGTTCGACTATTCAGGCCGCCACCTGCATTTCATCGACGGCGCCGACGGCGGGCTGTTCCTCGCGGCGAAGGCGTTCAAGGAACGCGCCAACCAGTACGTCAGCCGCACCGGAATTTGAACATGCGATCGTGCAGTGCGGCGGGAGTCCGGCGATTCAGCCGTGACAGGTGCATGGCGGCATCTACGGGGTTGCGCCGCGTGTGGCGCCGAACGGGTGGTGCCTACCTGCGCGCGGCAAGGCCGCGCACGTAGTTGCGCAGTACGCGGCCGCCGAAATCGACGTGGCCGTAACCGCGCGCGGTGATCCTGCCGCGGGCGTCGACGATCACGGTGTAGGGCACGCTGCGCACGCCGAAGCCGCGCGCGACATTCATGTCGCTGTCGATCAGCGCGGGCAGGGTGTAGCCGCCCTTTTTGAACAGCGGCCGCACCGCGGCTTCGCCGGTACTGTCGATGGAGACGGTGATGACCTGGATGCCTTCCTTTTTCAGGTCGTCATGTGCCCTCTGCACGGAGGGCATGTCAGCGACGCAGGTCCCTCACCAGGAAGCCCAGAAGCGGATGATGGTGACCATGTTGCGCAGGTCGGCGTCGCTGCCGCCCCTGCCGTCGAGGCCGGGCAGCTGGAATGCGGGCATCGGCAGCGGCCGGTCGAGTTCGCGGAAATTCTGCGCGGCGGTTGCGGTTGTGGTGCCGGCCAGGATGCCGGCACACAGCAGCAGTGATGGAATCAGCGTGGTGATGCGCATGCGGCCTCCGTCTTGCGGTGATCAGCCATGGTGACGGGTCCGGGTGCGGTCTGCAAGCTGTCGCAACCGTACGACAACATAGGCCGGTCATTGATGCCGGCAGACAGCTGAGGAATGACGATTTTTCCGGTGCGCGGCGTCCGCAGTGCGTGGGCGCACTGCGGACGGGCCGGGTTTTTTACCGCGGTTGTATGCCTGCCGCCTTGGCGAGTTCGGCGAAGCGGTTGACGTCGGCGCGGAACTGTTTGGTCCACACGTCCGGCGGATCGCCGTTGGGTTCATAGCCGTTGTCGACGAAATGGGCGCGGACTTTCGGATCCTGCAGTGCCTTGCTGATGGCTTGTTGCAGCGTCCGCGCTGCGGCGGCCGGCATGCCGGCGGGGCCGAATACGCCATGCCAGCCGGCGTCCGAGACATAACCGTTCACGGTTTCACCGACCGTCGGGATGTCCGGCAGCGAGGACAGGCGTTTGGCGCCGGTGAAGGCGATGGCGCGCAGGCGCCCGGCCTTGTGATGTGGTACGCCCACGGAGCCCGCCGGGAAATGCACCTGCACTTCGCCGCCGATCGCCGCCGCGGCCGCCGGGCCGCCGCCCTTGTACGGCACGTGCAGCATGTCGACCTTGGCCATCGTATTGAACAATGAACCCGCCAGGTGCTGGCCGTTGCCGATGCCGGCGGTGCTGTAGCGCACTTTTCCCTTCTTGGCGAGGGCGATCAGCTCCGCGATGTTTTTGACCGGCACCTTGGGATTGACCACCACCAGGTAGCCGAGCCCGGTCGCGACGTTGGTGACGGGCGTGAAGTCCCTGACGATGTTGAAAGGCATTTTTTTTATGATCGCCGGGTTGACGGCGAATGCGAACGAGGTGTTGAGCACGGTGTAGCCGTCGGGCGTCGCGTTCTTGACCACGTCGGCGCCGATCATGCCGTTGGCGCCGCCGCGGTTGTCGATGACGAAGTTGGTGCCGATGACGGCTTCGACCTGGCGATAGAGCACACGGGCGAAGACGTCGACATTGCCGCCGGGCGGGAACGGCACGATCAGGCGGATCGGACGGGCGGGATATTGCTGGGCAATCGCGTTACCCACGAACACGGTTGCCAGCAGTCCCAGGAGCACGAGCAGTGTGCGTTGCATTGGTTTCTCCTCCAGTTCAAAAACGGGAATGTCGCGTGCGGATTGTTGTATGCGCATCTTCGACTCTTCCATTCTAGTGGCGCAGGCTGTCGCAGGGAAACCCTTTTCGGAGAAATTTTCGGTACGGGGCGCCCTGTTCCGGGGCGCGGCAGCGGATTCCGGGTGGCGGGAATGGGATAATCCGCTCCTTTGCATTCGGCGGAGGGACGGGAGTGGCTAAGGCAAAAGTGCTGGTGACCGCGGCGACGGTGTCGGATCTGGCGCAGGGCCTGCTGCGCGACGGCGGCGCCGATCTGGTGTTCATGCCGGGGAAGATCGACGAGGGTGCGCTGCTCGCTGCATTTGCCCGCGAGCCGATCGCCGCGGTGCTGCTGCGCGGCTCGCCACCGCTGAACGAACGCGTGCTGGGTGCTGCGCCCGACCTGAGGATCATTGCCAAACACGGCGCCGGAGTCGACAGCGTGGACATTGACGCGGCGACGCGCCGCGGCATCGCGGTGATGGTCGCCAACGGCGCCAATGCCGATGCCGTCGCCGAACATGCCCTGGCGCTGATGCTGGCGCTGTCGCGCGAACTGCCGAAATACGAACGCGATGCGCGCAGCGGTGCCTGGCGCGACCTGAACAGGTTCACCCGTGATTTCAGCGGACGCATGGTGGGCATCGTAGGCTATGGCCAAATCGGCGAACGCACCGCGCGGCTGGCGCAGGCCTGCGGTGCCCGCGTGATGGTCCACAGCCGCAGCGCGATCACGCTGCCGGCGGGGATGACGTACGAACCCGATCTTGACCGCCTGCTCGAACAGGCGGACATCGTCAGCCTGCATTGCCCGCTGTCGGATGCGACGCGGGGTCTGATCGGTGCCGCGCAGCTCGCGCGCATGAAACCGGATGCGCTGCTGATCAACACCGCGCGCGGCCCGGTGGTTGACGAGGCGGCGCTGGTGCGCGCATTGCAGGAAGGCAGGCTCGGCGGCGCCGGCCTCGACACCTTTGCCGTGGAACCGCCGGATCCCGCAAATCCGCTGTTTGCACTGCCCAACGTGATCGTCACGCCGCACATCGCCGCGGCCACCACCGGCGCGATGGTGCGCATGGGGACCATCGCCGCCAACAACATCCTCGGCTGGTTGCGTGGCGAGGTGTACGATGCGCGCAATTTCCTTAATCCGGAAGTAACGCCGCGCAACCGGCGGCATTGAGGCGGACATGGACCTGGATATCAAAAACAAACTGGCGCTGGTGACCGGCTCGACGCAGGGCATAGGCCGCGCGATTGCGCAGGCGCTTGTGGACGAAGGGGCGCGGGTCATCGTGAACGGCCGCAATGAACAGGCGGTCTCCGCCACGGCACAGGCGCTGTCCGCGCGCGGCGAAGCGCATGGCATCGCCGCCGACCTCGCCACTGCGGAGGGCGCGCAGGAACTGATCGCCGCCGCGGCGCGCATGGGCACGGTGGATATCCTGGTCAACAATGTCGGTTATTTTGAAGTGAAGCCATTCGCGGAAATTTCCGACCGCGACTGGCTGGACATGTTCGAACTGAACGTGATGAGCGGCGTGCGGCTGACACGTGCGCTGTTCGGCGGCATGCTCGAGCGCAACTGGGGCCGCGTGGTGTTCATCGCCAGCGAACAGAGCGTCAAGCCCCATCCCGAAATGCTGCATTACGCGATGACCAAGACCGCGCAGGTGTCGCTGGCACGCGGGCTGGCGGAAAACACGCGCGGCACCGGCGTCACGGTCAACAGCGTGCTGGTGGCGCCGACCTGGTCCGAGGGCGTGGAAACTTTTCTCGCGAAAATTGCGCCCAATGAGGGCAAGACTGTTGACGAAATGCGCACGGCCTATTTCGACGGACCCGGCCAGTCGTCACTGCTGCAGCGCTGGGCGACGCCGGAGGAAATCGCCGCGCAGGTGGTGTTCCTGTGTTCGCCGCGCGCGGCCGCGATCAACGGCGCGGCGCAGCGGGTCGATGGCGGCATCGTCAGGTCGCTCTTCTGATATTATTTAAGTGCTTGATTATATTTATAAATTTATCATGACCCCGCGCAAACTCCAGCAGGTGATCCGCGCCATGGAAACCTCCGATGGAGCCGGCGTCAAACTCCGCCGCAGCATCGGCCAGTCCCGGAACGCGCGGCTCGATCCGTTCCTGATGCTCGACGAATTCGGCACCGACAATCCCGACGATTACATCGCCGGTTTTCCCGATCATCCGCACCGTGGTTTCGAAACCGTGACCTACATGCTCGACGGCCACATGCTGCACCGGGACCACATGGGCAACCGCGGCGACCTCAAAAGCGGCGACGTGCAGTGGATGACGGCGGGGCGCGGCATCATCCATTCGGAGATGCCGCAGCAGCTGGAGGGCCGCATGCGCGGCTTCCAGCTGTGGATCAACCTGCCGGCCGCGGAAAAAATGAAGCCGGCGTCGTACCGCGACATACCCGCCGCGCAGATTCCCGTCGTTACGCTCGCCGGCGGTGGCCGCGTCAAGGTGATCGCCGGTAAGCTGGATGTCGCCGGCTCAAGCACGCCGGGACCGATCCAGGGACTCAGCACCGCGCCGCTGTATTTCGACGTGGAGCTGGTCCCGGGACAGGGCTTCCTCCACGGGCTGCCTGCGGGACACAACGCATTTCTATATGCTTACGAAGGCGATGTCAGCGTCGGCGATCCACCGCGCGCGCTGCCCGCTCGCAGCGCCGGCATCCTGTCGGACGGCGACCAGGTCACCGTGACTGCCGGGGATGAAGGGGCGCGTTTCATTCTGCTTGCAGGCAAGCCGCTGCATGAACCGGTGGAGCAGTACGGGCCGTTTGTGATGAATACCCGAGAAGAGATCGAGCAGGCGCTGGACGATTACCGGTCGGGCCGTTTGACTGCGGTGCCGCAGGCATAAAAAAACCGCCGGCGGATGCCGGCGGCGGCAGTGCGGAAGCCCGGTGCTTACTGCGCCTTGATGCCGGCGATCTGGGCGGCTTTCCTGTAGCGCTCGATTTCGTCGGGCAGCAGCGTCGCCAGCTTGTTGGCCGGCAGCGTCCACGGCTCGGCGCCCTGCACGTCGAGGAATTTCTTCATGTCGCTGCTGTTGACGATCTTGGTGATCGCCGCGGTGATGAGTTCCCGGCGGTCCGCCGGCAGGCCGGCGGGCGCAAACACCCCCCACCACAGGTTGTATTCATAACCAGGCGCGCCTTGTGATGCGGCTGTCGGCAGGTCCGGGAACAGCGGCGATTTTTCGAGGCTGGTTACGGCGAGGATGCGCACCCGGCCGGAATCGCGTTGCGGCAGCAGCGCCGAAGAACTGGAGATCAGGATGTCGATTTCGCCGGAGGCGATCGCTGTGACCGCGAGCGAGATCCCCTTGTAAGGGACATGCTGCATCTTGAAGCCACCCGCAGCGGCGAACAGGGCTCCAGAGAAATGGTTGTTGCCGCCGGTTCCGGATGAGCCGTAGTTGAATTTGTCCGGGTTCTTTTTGCCGAGGGCGATCAGTTCCCGGATGTTCTTGGCGGGAACCGAGGGATGGATGGCCACCAGCATCGGCGCGCGCGCGATCGTGCCCACCGCGATGAGGTCCTTCGCGGCGTTGAACGGCAGCTTGGAGCGCGTTGCAGCCGTTGCCGGGTAGGATGACGTGGTGCCGAGCAGTATGTAACCATCGGGCGCGGCCTTGGCGACGAGCTCGGCGCCGATCATGCCGCTGGCGCCGGCGCGGTTTTCGACCACGACGTTTTTGCCCCAGGCGGCGGCGAGCCGCTGCGCAACCGCGCGGCTCATCACGTCGGACGAGCCGCCGGCGGTGTAGGGCACGACCATCTGCAGGTTTTTGGCCGGGAACGCCTGGGCCTGCGCCTCAGTGGTGTTGCCGATGCCTGCCGCGACCAGCGCGGCGGCGGCCAGTCCGGACCAAACTGAAGTCTTCATGTTTTCTTTTCCTCGTCGTGGTGGGCATTGCAGTGATGCCCGGTTGATGCGAACAGCGATGGCTCGCGGAAAATCCGGGGCAATTGTAACGCCGTTGCTGCCATGAGGCGACCCGTGCCGGGTTCAGTCCCAGACCGGTGCGCGGCCTGCCGGATTGGCAATGCGGCCGTCGGCGCGGGCCAGGGCGTGGATGCGGCGCATTTCCTTCCCTGACAGCTCGAAACCGAAGACGTCCAGATTCTGCGCGATGCGTTCAGGGTTCGACGAGCGCGGGATCGGCGCGATCGCCCCTTGCTGCACGATCCAGCGCAGCGCGATCTGGGCGACGGTTTTGCCGTGGGCCTGCGCGATCGCGGCAAGTTCCGGATCCTTGAACAGCCGTCCGCGCGCCAGCGGGCAGTACGCGGTGAAAATCAGTCCCTTGCGGCGGCAGTAATCGAGCACTTTGGACTGGTCGAGGTAGGGATGGTATTCGGCCTGCAGCGTGGCCAGTGGCTCGGGGCATGCGGCGAGGGCTTCTTCCAGCAGCGCGATGTTGAAATTGGCGACACCGATGTGGCGGGCGAGTCCGTCGCGCTTCGCTTTCGCCAGCGCGCCCATGGTTTCCTTCAGCGGCACCTTGTCCATGCTCGGCCAGTGCACGTGCAGCAGGTCGACGTAATCGACCTGCAGGTTTTTCAGGCTCTCTTCGACGGAGCGTGCGAAAGCGTCGGCGCGCAGATATTCATGGGAAACCTTGGTGACCAGGAAGATGTCTTTGCGCGGCACGCCGGCGGCGCGGATGCCCTCGCCCACACCCTTTTCCGAGCCGTATTTCCACGCGGTATCGATGTGGCGGTAACCCAGCTTCAGTGCGGTGGCGACGAGTCCGGCGCAATCGCCAAGCTGCGAGGTGCCAAAGCCGATTTGCGGCATGTCGCAGCCGTATGCTGACAGTATTGGAACCGGTTGCGGATTCATCGCGGGATTGGGCAGGAGGCGGGCAAAGATTCTAGAATACGCGTTTTGAAAAACCGATGCATGATCGCCCGCCATGAACCAGCCGCCATTCCATCTCGCATTTCCCGTTGACGACCTTGCCAGGGCCCGCGCCTTTTACGGCGGCCTGCTGGGGTGCCCCGAGGGTCGTTCTTCCCCGGAATGGGTGGATTTCAATTTCTATGGCCACCAGATCGTCGCCCATCTGGCGCCCGCCGAGGTCGGCCACAAAAGCACCAGCGACGTCGACGGCGACAACGTGCCGGTGCGCCATTTCGGTGCAATTCTTCCGATGGATCAATGGCAGGCCCTGGCCGACAAGCTGGTCAAGGCCGGTACCAAATTCGTGATTGAGCCGCATATCCGTTTCAAGGGACAGGTCGGAGAACAGGCCACCATGTTTTTCCTCGATCCCTGCGGCAATGCGCTTGAGTTCAAGGCATTCCAGGACATGTCGCAGTTGTTTGCCCGGTAAACCCCTTTCAATTCAAGGTTGACCACCCCGGTGATTGTTTCTAAACTCGCCGTTCCACAGTCTGGATAATTCAAACCGTAGGAGGAGAATCATGCGTCAATCATTGAAGGCTCTGGCGCT